>CAXUEL010000151.1:0-8250 GCA_964249915.1 uncultured Acetobacteraceae bacterium
GGTACACCAGCTGGCGCTGCTCGCCGGCCTCGGACCGGCGGAGGCGGCCGAGCTGCAGCAGGCGGCCACGTTCCGCCATCTCGGCCGCATCGCAATCCCGGACGTCCTGCTGCACAAGTCCCCGCTCGACGCCGACGAGCGCCGCCTGCTGCGACGGGCCCCCGCGATCGGCGCCCGCCTGCTCGGCGGCGGCCAGTCGACGCTGTTCGAGCGCGCGGCCGAGATGGCGCTCGGGCACCAGGAACGCTGGGACGGCACCGGCTACCCGCACGGCCTGGCCGGCCTCCAGATCCCGCTCGCCGCACGGATCGCGGCCGTCGCCGACCGGGCCGCCGCCCTGCTTCCGAGCGGCCGGACGACCGAGCCGCACCTGCTCGATGCGGCGCTGCGACGGCTGGAAGCGGACGCGGGACGGCGCCTCGATCCGGTGCTGACGCGCTTGTTCCTGGACACGCTGCGTCCCGCGCCGCTATCCCCTGACGCGAAGCGGCCGGATGACGGTGGGCAGGAGGTCGGCGGCATCGCCACGGCCCGGCAGACCCATGCCCGCGATCCTGCTGCGATCCTGCCTGCCGTGTCCTGCGGTCCGGATCCTTAAGGCCTCCGCCGGCGCCCCGGCGGGGTGCGTTGCGTGGAGTGACCGATCGCCGTGACCGACCCCAGCCCCGCGCGCGGGACCTCCGCCGCCAGGGGGAGCGGCCGCAGCGTGTTCGTCGCCGTGCTGGCGTTCCTGTTCGGCCATTGGCGTCGCCGGCCGCTGCTGGTGTCGCTGGTCGCCGGCGGCATGGTACTGGCCACCCTGACCGACGTGGTGACGCCGATCCTGGCCGGACGGCTGGTGGACGACGTGACCCGTCTGCCGCCGCACCTGCTCGGCGCCGGCGCCCACCGCCCGCCCGAAGCGCAGGCGGCGCTGCACCACAGCCAGCTCATGCTGGGCGGCCTGGCGGCGCTCGGCCTGGTCAGCGTGCTCGGCCGCCGGCTCGCCTTCATCGGCATCACCCGGCTGACGGTGCGGATCATGGCCGACATTGCCCGCACCGCGTTCGCCCAGGTGCAGCGCTTCTCCACCGACTGGCACGCCAACACCTTCGCCGGCTCCACCGTGCGCCGGCTGACCCGCGGCATGTGGGCGGTCGACATGCTGGACGACACCCTGCTGCTGATGCTGCTGCCGGAGCTGTGCGTGCTGGTCGGCACCACGGTCGTGCTGGCGCTGCGCTGGCCGATCATGGGGCTGCTGCTCGGCCTCGGCTCGATCGGTTTCGCCGTGCTGTCGGTGACGATGACGCTGTTCTACGTCGCCCCGTCCGCCCGTCTCGCCAACGGCTGGGACACCCGCCTGGGCGCGGTGCTGGCCGATGCCATCACCTGCAACGCCGTGGTCAAGGCGTTCGGCGCCGAGGGTCGCGAGGACGGACGGCTGGCGCGCGTGGTCGACCGCTGGTCGCGCCGCACCACGCGCACCTGGCTGCGCGGCACCGACAGCGGCAACCTGCAGAACCTGGCGCTGACCGTGCTGCGCTTGTCGCTGGTCGCCGCGGTGCTGTTCCTGTGGTGGCACGGCCGCGCCGGCGCCGGCGACGTCGCCTACGTGCTGACCATGGTGTTCCTGGTGCAGGGCTACCTGCGCGACATCGGCCAGCAGATCAGCGTGGTGCAGCGCTCGGTGAACGAGATGGAGGAGCTGGTGGCGCTGCACCGCGAGCCCGAAGGGGTGCGCGACCGGCCGCACGCCTCGCCGATCCGCATCACCGACGGCGAGATCCGCTTCGAGCGCGCCTCGTTCCGCTATGCCGGCCAGGCCCAGCCGCTGTTCCGCGCCCTCGACCTCGACATCCCGGCCGGCAGCCGGGTGGCGCTGGTCGGGCCGTCCGGCTCCGGCAAGACCACCCTAACCAAGCTGTTGCAGCGCCTGTACGACCTCGACGGCGGCCGCATCCTGATCGACGGCCAGGACATCGCCCTGGTGGCGCAGGAATCCCTGCGCGCGCAGATCGCGGTGGTGCCGCAGGAGCCGGTGCTGTTCCACCGGTCGCTGGCCGAGAACATCGGCTACGCTCGGCCCGACGCCAGCCTCGCCGAGATCGAGCAGGCGGCGGAGCTCGCCAACGCGTCCGGCTTCATCGACCGGCTGCCGGCCGGCTACGCCACCCTGGTGGGCGAGCGCGGCGTCAAGCTGTCCGGCGGCGAGCGCCAGCGCATCGCCATCGCGCGCGCCTTCCTGGCCGACGCGCGGGTGCTGATCCTGGACGAGGCGACCTCCAGCCTGGACTCCGGGTCCGAGGCGCTGGTGCAGGAGGCGATGCAGCGGCTGATGCTCGGCCGCACCGTGATCGTGATCGCCCACCGCCTGTCCACCGTGGTCGCGCTGGACCGGATCCTGGTGTTCTCGCACGGCACGGTGGTCGAGGACGGCGCGCACGGGGCGCTGCTGGACCGCCCGGACGGGCTTTATCGCCGTCTCTATGACCGCCAGGCGCTCGGCCTGGCCCCCGCCTGATACCAACGGTCTTGAGATGACCCGCCGAAGGCCATGGCTCCGCCCGTCGATCCGCTCAAGGCGACGCCTTGAGAATCCTCTTGTTCAACAGATCGGTTTCCAAAGGCTTCGGCCTTTGGCGGGTCTGGGCAGAGCCCAGCCCTGCTCGGCACCGGTTCGAGCTCGTCGCCGGTTGGCACGACCCACCGCGCGGTCGGGCCCTCAGCCCGGCGCCAGCATCGGCCCGAGCGGCGCGCCGCCGAACAGGTGCACGTGGAAGTGCGGCACCTCCTGTCCGGCGTCAAGCCCCATGTTGGACAGCAACCGGTATCCCGGCTCCTCCAGCCCGAGCGTCGCCGCGATCCGGCCGAGCGCCCGGGTGAAGCCGGCGACCTCGGCGTCGGAGCCGCGGGCGGAGAAGTCCGCGAACGACACGTAGGGCCGCTTCGGGATCACCAGCACGTGCACCGGCGCCAGCGGCCGGATGTCGTGGAACGCCAGCACGTGCTCGTCCTCGAACACGTGCCGGCACGGGATCTCGCCGCGCAGGATCCGGGCGAACACGTTGTCGGGGTCGTAGGCGCCGAGGCCCGGAACCGGCATGGAACTCACTCCCCCTGCTGAACGGCGGAACGCGACGCCTTTTCCGCGATGCCGCTGGTGCCCTGGCGCCGCTGCAGCTCCGACCATACCTCGCCCGGACGCAGCCCCGCATCCACCCACAGCACGATCAGGTGGTACAGCACGTCGGCACTCTCGCCGATCAGCGCCGCGCTGTTGCCTCTGACCGCCTCGATCAGGCACTCGACCGCCTCCTCGCCGAACTTCTGCGCCACCTTGGCGGTGCCGCGCGACAGCAGGCGCGCGGAATGGCTGATGTTGGGATCGGCGTCGCGCCGCTCGGTCACCACCTCGAACAGCCGGTCCAGCACCCCGGCGGTGGCGCCGGACAGGTCGGCCACACGCGCCGCGGCGCCGCGCGACTGCCGCACCGCCTTCGCCACCGCCCGCTTCTTGGTCGGGCTTTTCCGGCTGCGGACCGGCGCGTCGGCCTCCGGCGCCGCCTGGCGCGCCGTGCCCGGCTTGGCCACCTGCTTCTTCGGCACCGCCTTTTTCCCGGTCTTGCCGACGCGCTTGGGGGGCTTGGTCATGGGCTGTCCTGGCCGGCGCCGACCGGGCGCACCGGCTGGCCGGCCTGGCACAGCGCCTGCTTGACCGCCGCCACCGTGAACTGCCCGAAATGGAACACGCTGGCAGCGAGCAGCCCCGACGCGCCGGCCTCCGCACCCTCGACGAAGTGCGCCAGCGTGCCGACGCCGCCCGACGCCACCACCGGCACGCGCACCGCAGCGCACACCGCGCGCAGCAGGTCGAGGTCGAAGCCGCGGCCGGTGCCGTCGCGGTCCATGCTGGTCAGCAGGATCTCGCCGGCGCCGGTCGCGGCCACCTGCCGGCACCAGCCGACCGCGTCCCGCCCGGTGCCGGTGCGCCCGCCATGGGTGAACACCTCCCAGCCGCCGCGCCCGTCGGCGCGCGCGTCGACCGCCACCACCACGCACTGGCTGCCGAACCTGTCCGCCGCCTCCGCCACCAGCGCCGGGCGCGCCACCGCGGCCGAGTTCATGCTGCACTTGTCCGCGCCTGCCAGCAGCAGGCGGCGCATGTCCTCCGTCGAGCGCACGCCCCCGCCCACGGTGAGCGGCAGGAAGATGCGCGACGCGGTGCGGCTGACCACGTCGAGCAGGATGTCGCGCTTCTCGTGGCTGGCGGCGATGTCCAGGAAGGTGAGCTCGTCGGCGCCGGCCGCGTCGTACACCGCCGCCTGCTCGACCGGGTCGCCGGCGTCGCGCAGGCTGACGAAGTTGACGCCCTTGACCACGCGGCCGTCCTTGACGTCCAGGCACGGGATCACGCGCAGCTTGAGCATCTAGGCCAGTCCCATCTAACCAAGCACAGCCAGCGCCTCGCGCGGCTCGATCCGCCCGTCGTACAGCGCCCGCCCGACGATCACCCCCTCGATTCCGGCGACGCTTGCCGACGCCGCCTTGAGCGCCTGCAGGTGCTCGATCCGCCCGACCCCGCCGCTCGCCACCACCGGCGTCGACAGCCGCGCCGACAGGGCGCAGGTCTGGGCGATGTCGAGCCCGGTCAGCATGCCGTCGCGGGCGATCTCGGTGAACACGATCGCCGCCACGCCCATGTCCTGCATGCGCAGGGCGAGTTCAACCGCGGACAGCTCCGACACCTCGGCCCAGCCCTCGGTCGCCACCCGCCCGTCGCGGGCGTCGATGCCGCACACGATCCGGCCGGGGAACGCCCGGCAGGCGTCGCGCACCAGCTCCGGGTTCTTCACCGCCGCACTGCCCAGGATCACGCGCGCCACCCCGGCCGACAGCCAGCGCTCGATCGCCGCCATGTCGCGCAGGCCGCCGCCGAGCTGCACCGGCACCTCGGCGTTGGCGATCACCGCCTCGATCGCCTCCGCGTTCACCGACCGGCCGGCGAAGGCGCCGTTCAGGTCCACCACGTGCAGCCAGCGGCACCCGGCCGCCACCCAGGCCCGCGCCTGCGCCCCCGGATCATCAGAATACACGGTGACGTCGCCCATCTCGCCGCGGCGCAGCCGGACGCAGGCGCCGTCCTTGAGGTCGATCGCCGGATACAGCGTCAGGGGCCGGGCGGCCGCCCCCGGCTTGTCCGCCCCCAGCTTGTCCACCCCCGGCTTGTCCACTCCCGGCTTGGCCGCCTCCGGCGCGGCGGCGGCGTCCGTCCGGGACGCGGCCAGGCGCCCCCGGTCCTGCAGCTGCTTGGTGAAGAAGAAGCCGGCCACCGTCTCGCCGCCGACCCGGGCATAATGCGGATGCGTGCCCCAGTGCCGGTAGCCCAGGCTGTCGTAGAGCCGGATCGCCGCTTCCTGGGTTTCCCGCACGTCGAGGTTCAGCACCTGGTAGCCGAGCGCCCGGGCGCAGTCCTCCACCGCCTCCGTCATCATCCGCGCCAGGCCGTGGCCGCGGGCATAGGGGGCGATGAAGCTGTGCATCAGGGTGGCGCTCATCGCCTGCGCCTCGTTGTTGCGCGGCGGCCGCAGCAGCTGGGTGGCGCCGACGATGGTGCCGTCGAGCCGGCCCACGAACAGCGCGCGTTCCGGGACCAGCAGGATGCCGCGGAAGTACTGCTCCAGCCTGCGCCGGCCCGGCGACGTCACCCAGCCGAAGCCGCCGCCGTCCAGGATCGCCGCGTCGGTGGCCTCGCACAGCGCCTGCATGTCGTCGTCGCTGAGGACGCTGGCCCGCTCCGCCGACAGGGCAGGGGGGCGGCGCTCCGCCGTCACCCCGCGGGGTCCCAGCGCAGGAAGTTGCCGAGGATGCGCAGGCCCACGCGCTGGCTCTTCTCGACGTGGAACTGCGTGCCGGCGCGGTTGCCGCGCGCCACCAGCGCCGGCACGTCGTCGCCATACGAGGTGGTAGCGACCAGGTCCGCCGGATCGTGCCTGGCCAGCGCGTAGGAGTGGACGAAATAGCCGTGGTCGCCGGGCCGGAGCCCGTCGGTCAACGGGTGCGCGCCGGGGACGAAGGCGAGCTCGTTCCAGCCCATCTGCGGCAGGCGCAGGCCCGGGGCCTCCATGGGCGCGATCTCGCCCTGGATCCAGCCGAGCCCTGGCGTCTCGCCATGCTCCAGCCCGCGCTCGGCCATCAGCTGCATGCCGACGCAGATGCCGAGGAACGGCGCGCCCGCCGCGGTCGCGTCCTCGACCGCCGCGCGCAGGCCGGCCACCGCCGACAGCCCGCGCGCGCAGTCCGCGAACGCGCCCTGGCCCGGCAGCACGATCCGGTCGGCGCCGCGCACCCAGTCCGGATCGGCGGTGACCCGGATCTCGGCGTCGAGCTCCTCCTCCCGCGCCGCCTGCTGCAGCGCCCGCGCCGCCGAGGCGAGGTTGCCGCCGCCGTAATCCACCACCGCGACCCGGCCGCCCGGCCTCATGCGGCGGTTCCTTCCGCCGGGCGGCCGAGCAGGTCCGGCCGCAGCGACAACAGCCGCAGCAGGGCCGAGTCCCGGTCCGGACCCGACACCACCGGGCCGGGGATGAAGCCGGCCTGGCGCAGCTCCCAGCGGCGCCAGTCATGCGCGAACAGCGCGACCGCGAGGTTGAGCCCGGGCAGCAGCACCCAGGCGCTCGGCACCAGCCGGGCCAGCGCGCCGATCAGCATGGCCGCGATCCCGGCCAGGGCCGCCACCAGCCAGCTGCCGCGACGCAGCAGCACCAGCCAGCCGAACAGCAGCGCCCAGGGCGAGAACCCTTCCGGCACCAGCACCGGCGGCTGCTCCGGACGCGCCGGGTCGGGGATGGGGAAGTGCGTGCTGTAGGACCTCACAGCACCCCCTTGGTGGAGGGGATGCGGCCGGGGCTGCGCGGGTCGGGCTCGGTGGCCGCACGCAGCGCGCGCGCCACCGCCTTGAAGCAGGCTTCCGCGACGTGGTGGTTGTTGCTGCCTGCCTTCTGCGTCACGTGCAGCGACAGGCCGGCGTTGCCCGAGAAGCCGCGGAAGAACTCCTCGAACAGCTCGGTGTCCATCTCGCCGATCTTGGGGCGCGGGAACGACACGGTCCAGACCAGGAACGCGCGCCCGGAGATGTCGACCGCCGCCTCGACCAGCGCCTCGTCCATCGGCACCACGGCATGGCCGTAGCGCCGTATCCCGGCCTTGTCCCCCAGCGCCCGCGTCAGCGCCTGGCCCAGCACGATGCCGACGTCCTCGGTGGTGTGGTGGAAGTCGACGCCGAGGTCGCCCGCCGCCCTGACTTCCAGGTCGAACGAGCCGTGCCGCGCCAGCGCCGTCAGCATGTGGTCGAGAAAGCCGATCCCGGTCTCGATCGCGGCCGTCCCGGTGCCGTCCAGGTCCAGCGACAGGGTGATGTCGGTTTCCGCCGTGACGCGGTGGATCCGGGCGCTGCGTGTGGGTGCCATGGTGCTCCCTCCCTACAGGATCGAAGGAAGGGAGGCCACCACCGGCGCCCGCCGACCGCGTTCACCCGCCGGCGAAGCTCTGCACCAGGCTGCCGGCGACTAGGTGCCAGCCGTCGATCAGCACGAAGAAGATGAGCTTGAACGGCAGCGAGATCGAGCTCGGCGGCAGCATCATCATGCCCATGCTCATCAGCACGCTCGACACCACGATGTCGATGATCAGGAACGGCAGGAACAGCAGGAACCCCATCTCGAAGCCGCGCCTGAGCTCGCCCACCATGAACGCCGGCACCAGCGCCCGCCACGGCGTGTCGCCGGCGGTGCCGGGGACCGGAAGCTTGGCGATGTCGAGGAACAGGCGCAGGTCCGGCGCCCGGATGTTGGCCAGCATGAAGTGGCGGAACGGCTCGGCCGCCGCGCGCAGCCCGTCGATCTCGCCGACCTTGCCGTCCATCAGCGGCACGATGCCCCCGGTCCAGGACAGCTCCAGCGTCGGCTGCATGACGAAGAAGGTCAGGAACAGGGCGAGCCCGATCAGCACGGTGTTGGGCGGCGTGCCCTGCGCGCCGATCGCGCTGCGCAGCAGCGACAGCACGATCACGATCCGGGTGAAGCCGGTCACCATCACCATCAGGCTCGGCGCCAGCGACAGCAGGGTGACCAGCGCGGTGAGCTGCACCAGCCGGCCGGTGGCGCCCGCCTCGCCGCCATGGCCGAGGTCGATGCTGACCGCCTGCGCCTGCGCCACCGCCGGAAGCAGCAGCAGCGCCAGCGCCGCCGTGGCGCCGAGCCTGATGGTGAT
>CAXUEL010000152.1:0-8072 GCA_964249915.1 uncultured Acetobacteraceae bacterium
CGCTGGGCTCGGGGCTGGCGTTCGCGGTCTGGGGCCTGCCGCGGCTGGCCGGGGAGGAGGGCGGCGCCGCAGGTAGCGCCGCGCTGGCGGAGGTCGCGCCGGGCGAGGTGGCCGGCGCCCTGTCGACGATGGACCTTCCCGGCGCCGACCGCGCCAGGCTGGCGGACGGCAAGGGATGCAGAGCGAGGCTGGCCTGGGTCAGCATCGTTCCGGCGCCGGGCCAGCACGGGGTCGGGATCAGGCTGCAGTCCGGGGGCTACTTCTCGCCGATGTTCACGCTGGGAGAGCAGCCGGTCCGGGTCGCGCTCCCCTACCCGGCGCCCTACGCGGCCGGACACGGCACGCTCGGGGTGTTCGCGGTCGGTGGCGCCGGCCTCGTCGGGTTGCGGCCGGCCTGGCACGTGGCGGCTTCGGACGGCGAGGCGCGGCGTGCGGTGACCTGGCAGCCCGACAAGGGCTGCGCGAACCCGGATGGCTGACCGCGTGTCGTGGCTGCACCGGCAGCTCGGGCCGGCGCCGCTGGTCGGACTGTCGATGCTGGCAGCCGCCGGGCTGTCGGTCCTGTCGGCGTTCCGGATCACGCCCGTGCTGCCGTCCTGGTCGGGTTGGGCTGCCCTCAGCGGCCTGCTGCTGCTGGCCAACACCTATGTGCTGGTCCAGCTGGCCGGCCTGTGGCCGAGGGTGGTCGGCGCCGGCGGCCGGTCGTTCCGGATCGCCTCGGCCGGCGGCGGCGCGCGCGGGGACGCCCTGGCCGAGCTGCGCGGCATGGTCGGGCTGGACGGGGTGAAGCGGGAGATCGAGACGCTGGTCGCGCGCCTGAAGGTGGACGCGGCGCGGCGCGAGGCGGGGATGACCGTGGCGCCGGTGTCGCTGCACATGGTGTTCGCCGGGCCACCCGGGGTCGGCAAGACGGTGGTGGCGCGACTGTACAGCAGGATCCTGCAGGATCTCGGCGTGCTGGAGCAAGGGCAGCTGGTCGAGACCGACCGGGCCGGCCTGGTCGCGGGATATCTCGGGCAGACCGCCCTGAAGACCAGGGAGCGGATCGGCGAGGCGCTCGACGGCATCCTGTTCGTCGACGAGGCCTACGCGCTCGTTTCGCGGACCGGTGGCGAGGTCGACCGGTTCGGACAGGAAGCGGTGGACACGCTGATCAAGGAGATGGAGGACCATCGCGACCGGCTGGTCGTCATCGTCGCCGGCTACCCGGCGCAGATGGACGGGTTCCTGCAGAGCAATCCCGGGCTGCCCTCGCGCTTCACCAAGACGATCGTGTTTCCGTCCTACGATCCCGACGAGCTGGTCAGGATCGTCCGCGACATGGCGGGCAGCGAGGGGTTGCGGATCGATCCCGGAAGCGACGAGTGCCTGCGCCGTCACTTCGCGGCCGCGCGCGAGCGCGCGGCGTTCGGCAACGCCCGGTCCGCGCGGACGCTGCTGGAACGGGCGCGCGAGGCGCAGGCGGTCCGCCTCGGTCCGTTGCTGGAGGGTGGCGCCGACCTGGCCACGCTGACCGGTGCGGACATCGAGGCGGCGGTCGCGAGGACGACGTGAGGCGCGCTTTCCTCAAGCTCGGCTTCATCCACCGGCGGCTGTGGGCGCGCGATCCGACCTACCGGATGGCGTTCCTGGCCGGCCCGCCGCCGCTGGTCGGCATGGCGGCCGCGGTTGTCATGTGGAGCGGCTACCACGCGATCGCGGGGTCGCCGCCGCAGTCGGCGGCGGGCGTGCCGTGGGCGCGATGGGCTTCCCCGGTGTCGCAGACCGGCGGCCCGCCGCTCCTCGTGCTGCCGGACGAACCGTTCCCGGGCGGGACCATGCAGGGCATCCCGGCGGGCCTGACCACCGGCTGGTCGGGGCGGGTGCAGCCGATCACGGTCGGTGCCGCGCTCGACGTGGACGTGCTGCCGACACCGCTCGCACGCTTCCCGCTCGACCGGCCGGCGATCGGGCTGGACCGGATCGTCGCGGCCGGTCCGCCGGGCAGCCTGTTCGTCGGCGGGGCGGGCGCCGTGCTGGCGATCAGGAAGGCCGGCATCTATGGGATCTCGATCCGGACCGAGCGGGCGTCCGACCGTCCGGCCGACTGCCTGCAGCGGCTGGGCTTCGCGCACCGGCGGCTGGTGTCCGACCTCAGCCTCGACCTGCACGGGTCGACCCGGCACGATTACGATCCGGCACGGTTCGACCTCCGGCCCGGCTTGTATCGCATCGCGGTGGTGTTCGGCTGCTGGAGCGGACGGTCGGCGACGGGATCCGGTGCGCTCACCGTGCTGATCCAGCATCCCGGCGATCCGGCTCCGCAGCCGGCGGGACCGGACGAGATCCTGCGCCCGGTCGCGTCGCCCTAGCGTCTGCCGGGAGCCCGGAGTTCGCTGGGCCCCGGACCCGGCGATGCTCCGGGCGCCGAGCCTAGTCGCTCCCGTCGCCGGTGCGGGACAGGGTGCCGGTCAGGTTTGGCAGGGTCACGTCGCCGCTGCCGTGATGCGACAGGCTGCCGCCGCCGATCGTCGCCCGCACCAGGAGGTCGCCGGAGCCGTCGCGTGCGCCGGTGAGGGTGCCGATGCGGCCGCCGAGCACGGAGATGTCGCCCGAGCCCTCGGCCGCCACCTGCAGCGTGTCGGCGTCGACCGAGGCGATCCGGACGTCGCCGCTTCCCGCGGCCTGCAGGTCGACCGGCCCCTCGATCCGGTTCGCGGTCACGTCGCCCTCCCCGTGCAGCACGAGATGCGTCGCGCCGATCGTCGCCCGGCCCAGGGACAGGTCGCCGGAACTGGTCAGCACGGCCGACAGCCGGGTGATGGCGCCGCCGCCGATGCGCAGGTCGCCCGACCCGTGCAGCCCGGCGTCGACCGGGCCGTCGACCTCGGCCACCGACACGTCGCCGCCGCTCCGCTGCCGCACCGTGAGCGGTCCGGCGCCGTCCAGGGTCACGGTGCCGCTGCCGGTGCCCTCGATCGTCACCGGGCCGGTGAACCGGCCGCCGCGTATGTCGACCGCGTCGGTCTGCTGGATGCGGAGCGGCATGGCGGGGGGCAAGCGCAGCACGACGTCGCCCGGGTCTCCCGAACAGGTGTCCGTGACCGCGCCGCCATCCAGCGACAAGCCGCGCAGCGCCGCGTCCTGGCCCGGCCGGGTGGAGACGACCACGCGGCCGTGCAGGCCGGGGTCGGGCAGAAGCGTCACCGAGTCGGCGCAGGACAGGCCGACGAACAGGCTGCCGGTCTCGATGCTGCGCGACGCGGCGTCCGCCGCCGGAAGCCCGGCGATGGCGGGGACGCGCGGGATCGGCGGGACGGGCGGAACCGGCGGCTGGTCGGTCGCCACCTCGATGCCATGGCGACGGCCGCCGTCCCGGTCCCCGCCGGGGTCGTGCTGCGACAGCATCCAGCCGACCAGGACGATGCCGCCGAGCAGGATGGCCGCCCGCCTGCGCCGCATGCGTATGTCGTCGGCACGGGCGTGGTCGTGGATCGGGAACAGCGGCATCGCCCTCACTCGCCCATGCGGCGGAAGCCACGATGCAGCTCGAAGTCGGGCGCGGTGACGAAGGCCTCGATCCGGCCGAGCCGCGGTTCCAGGGTCTCGAAGCGGTGCCGCAGCAGCGCCCAGCCCTCGCGCACCGGCAGCGGCCGGTCCGGGATCGGGGCGGCGCGGCCGCTGCCGCGTCGGACGCCCTGCCAGGCGGCGGCGTAGTCCGGGTCGGGCCGGCCGGTGCGGCCGTGCCGGTGCGGCTGGCGCCGGCGAAGCAGCAGCGCCAGGGCGAGATAGGCGAGGCCGGTCGGCAGGATCACGAACAGCAGGGCCACGATCCGCACCAGCGGCAGCGGCAGGTCGAGGTCCTCGGCGAGGCCGGCGCAGACGCCGGCGGCCATCGCCCCTTGGTCCTGGCGCCACACGCGCGGGGGTAGGTCGCGGGAGAACGGGTCGTTCATGGACCGGCTCCTCCTAGTGCGGCATGCGGCTGCGCCAGCCGGCCAGCTCGGTGTCGAGGATGCGCTCCAGGTTCTCGACCCGCTGTTCCATGCGGCGCGCCAGCTCGTTCATCTCGGCCAGCGCCCGCTGCTCCTCGGCCCCGAGGGCGGGCGCGCTCAGCTCGCGCAGGCGGCGGTCGTGGCGGAGCTTCAGGAACCAGCCGGCGAAGACGAACGGGGCGATGACCGCGATCATCCCGGTCAGGTCCGACAGCACGTGGCTGCCGCTCAGGACGGCAAGCGTGGCGGGATCCACGGCGGGTGATCCTTCAGGAACGGGGTTCGTTGCCGTCCGGACCGGACTGCGGCGCGTCCGCGGCGCCGCCCTCCGGGGCCGGCTTGCGCCCGCGCAGCCTGGCGCGCAGGGCGGCGAGCTCGGTTTCCACCGCGCTGTCGGCTTCCAGCCCCTCGATCTCCTGTTCCAGGGTGCGGCGGCCGAGGTCGTAGGACTCCGCGCGGCCTTCCAGCGCGTCGAGGTTGCGCTCGATCTGCTCGAAGCGGCCGAACGCGTTGCCGATGCGGTCGTCGTAGATCCGCTCGCGCAGCTTCACCCGCGAGGAGGCGATGGAGGCGCGCGTCAGCAGCGCCTGCTCGCGCGCCTTGGCCTCGGCCAGCTTGGCCTGCAGCTTGGCGATGTCGTCGTTCTGCTGCGACAGGCCGGCGACGATCTGCCCGTGCTGCGCGTCCAGGCCCTCGCGCGTCCGGGTCAGGTGGGTGCGGGCCTGCAGCGCGCCGCGCGCCAGGTCGTCGCGGCCGTGGGTGAGGGCGAGCTCTGCCTTGCGCTCCCATTCCGCCTCGTCGCGCGACAGGGTGGCGATGCGGCGCTCGATCTCCTTGCGCTCGGCGATGGTCTGCACCGCCGACGAGCGCACCTCGACCAGCGTGTCCTCCATCTCCTGGATGATCAGGCGGATGATCTTCCGGGGATCCTCCGCCCCGGCGACGAGGGCGTTGATGTTGGAGTTCACGATGTCGGACAGGCGGGAGAAGATGCTCACGGGGCGACCTCCGTTGCGTGGGCGGGACGCAGGCGGTCCCTCGACATCATCAGAGCAGCTTCCGTGCCACTTGACGCCAGGACAGACGTCCGGGTCAACCCGTTGACGCCGTTGACGTTCCCCTGCCCTTGCGTCGAGAGTCGCTTCGACACACAGTGCAGCGCGACACCATCATGGTTCGGAGGACCAATCCTTGGCGCGTTCGGCCACGTCGCCCGCGGAGTCGGCGACCCCCATCGGCGAGGCGCCGGCGTTCCAGGAGATGCTGGCGCACGTGTCCAAGGCCGCTCCGCTGAACCGTCCGGTGCTGGTGATCGGCGAGCGTGGCACCGGCAAGGAGCTGGTGGCAAGCCGGCTCGCCTTCCTGTCGCAGCGCTGGGACCGGCCGTTCATCAAGCTGAACTGCGCCGTGCTGGGCGAGGCGCTGCTGGACAGCGAGCTGTTCGGCCACGAGGCCGGCGCGTTCACGGGTGCCACGCGTCGCCGGCCCGGCCGGTTCGAGCTGGCGGACGGCGGCACGCTGTTCCTGGACGAGATCGCCACCGCGTCGATGGCGGTGCAGGAGAAGCTGCTGCGGGTGATCGAGTACGGCACCTTCGAGCGGGTCGGCGGCAACGACGCGATGCAGGTGGACGTGCGGGTGGTGGCGGCCACCCACGCCGACCTGCCGGCGCTGGTGCGCGCCGACCGGTTCCGCGCCGACCTGCTGGACCGGCTCGCCTTCGACGTGGTGCCGGTGCCGCCGCTGCGCGCGCGGCCGGAGGACATCCCGCTGCTGGCCGGGCACTTCGCGCTGCGCATGACGCGCGAGCTGGGCCGGGACATGTTCGCAGGCTTCGCGCCGGAGGCGATGGGAGCGCTGAAGCGGCACGACTGGCCGGGCAACGTGCGCGAGCTGCGCAACGTGGTGGAGCGCAGCGTCTACCGCAACGGGGCGCCGCAGAAGCCGCTGTCGCAGGTGATCCTGGACCCGTTCCCGGTCAGCACGGCGCCGGCCGCGGCAGCAACCGTTGCGGCGGTGCCGGCAACGGCGACCGCCTCCGTTTCACCGGCGGGCGGGGTGCCGGTTCCCGCCCCGGAGCCGGTCGGCGACTTCGCCCTCCGCACCCGCACCTACGAGGCGCGGCTGCTGCGCGAGGCGATGGAGGCCAGCCGGTTCAACCAGCGCGCCGCCGCCCGCGCGCTGGGCCTGACCTACTACCAGCTGCGCCACCACCTGAAGGGGCACGGGCTGCTCGGGCGTCAGGCCGGGCCCGAAGAGGTGCCGGGAGAAGCGGCGGTCGATGCGCCAGGAGCGTCGAGCGGGGCCGTGGTCAGCACCGGCGCGGCCAGGTAGTCCTGCGGGAACAGGCGGCGCAGCGCCTCGACCTTGGGCATGTCGTTGATGGCGATGTAGGCGGCGTCGGGGTTCTGCGCCAGGTAATCCTGGTGGTAGCCCTCGGCCGGATAGAAGCCGTGCAGTGGGTCGACCCGGGTGGCGATCGGCGCGTCGAACACGTGCGCGGCGTCGAGGCGGGCGATGTAGGCGCGCGCCGCCTCGGCCTGCGCCGGGGTGCTGGTCCAGATCTCCGAGCGGTACTGGGTGCCGCTGTCCGGGCCCTGGGCATCGCGCTGCGTCGGGTCGAGCGCCACCGAGAAGAAGATCTGCAGCAGGCGGCCGAGCGAGACCTGCTTCGGGTCGTAGGTGACCTGCACGGACTCGGCGTGGCCGGTGGTGCCGGTGCTGACCGTCTCGTACTGGGCGGTGCCGGCGACGCCGCCGGTGTAGCCGGACACGGCGCGGCGGACGCCCTTCACGTGCTCGAACACGCCCTGCACGCCCCAGAAGCAGCCGCCGGACACGGTGATCTGCTGCAGGCCGGGGCCCTCGGCGGGGGTTGGAACGGACGCCGGCACCAGCCGCGGCGACTCCTCGGCGCGGCCGGGGCGCATCCCGGACAGAAGCATCGAGGCCGGCAGCGCCACCGCGCCGGCGAGCAGCAGGAACCTGGTCCTGGTCATGATTCGGGTCTCCTTGCGGGTATCGGGATCAGGCGGCGGGCGGCGGCTGGACGCCGGGTGCGGGATCGAAGCGCAGCGCCACCCCGTTCATGCAGTAGCGCAGGCCGGTCGGCTTCGGGCCGTCGTCGAACACGTGGCCGAGATGGCCGTCGCACTCGGCGCAGCGGATCTCGGTGCGCTGCATGAACAGCGAACCGTCCTTCCGCTCGACCACCGAGTCGGCCACCGGCTGCCAGAACGACGGCCAGCCGGTGCCGCTGTCGAACTTGGCGTCGGAGGAGAAGTTGTGCAGGCCGCAGCCGGCGCAGGCGTACCGCCCCTTGCTGTAGAAATGGTTCAGCGGCGAGGAGAACGGCATCTCGGTGCCGGCCTGCCGCAGCACGTCGTACTGCGCCGGCGACAGCAGCTTGCGCCATTCGGCGTCGGTGCGACGCAGCGGTGCCGGCGTGGCGGCCAGCACCGGCGGCATGCGCCAGAGCGTCAGGGCGCCCGCGGCCAGGACGGTGGCGGAGCGCAGCACCTGCCTGCGGGTCGGGCGTCGTGCGGTCGGCATGGTGGGTTTCCTTCTGCAGGCTGGATATGGGCATGGTTCGGTTGGAAACAGCGTCCGGTTACATCGTATGACGGTCGGCCCGGAACCTCGGATGCCATGACCCTGCTGCCCGGCCGGTTTGCGATCGCGGAGCCGATGGCGGTCGCCCGGCGGACGCCGGCATGAGCCGGGACGGCGCGGCCGGTCCGGCCGCGGTGCTGCTGTCGCTCGCGCGCGACAGCCTGGAGGATGCGCGGCTGCTGGCGGAGCACCGGCGGTCCAACGAGGTCGTGCTGACCAGGTTCGCCCTGCATCAGGCGCTGCGGGCGGTCAGCCTCGGCGAAGGGCTCGACGCCGATGACGGGCTGCGCCTGGACACGCTGTTCCGACGCGTGCCGGAGGATCATCCGCAGGCGGCGCGGATCGCCCGGCTGCGGGACGACGCGGCACAAACCATCGCCGCGGTCGCGTCGCTGGTCGAGGCGCTGTCGGCGCCCGCGGCGTCGGTCGGGCCGGAGCGCGGGCGGGGAACGCCGGCGCCCGAGTCCCGGCCGGACGGTTCCGCGG
>CAXUEL010000153.1:0-8070 GCA_964249915.1 uncultured Acetobacteraceae bacterium
GTCGAACAGCCGCGCGCCCGGGAACAGCGCCGCATATCCCGACACCGTCAGCGGCGCCCCGGAGGAATGGTTCGCCGCGTCGGCGTTGTGCGCGTGCCCGACCGCCACCGTGCCGCCGGGCCCGGCGAGCCGGCGCATCCGCGACGCGACCCCCGGCTTGTCCGGCAGGAAGTAGAACGCGTCGTGGCAGAACACCGCGTCGGCGGTGCCGTCCGCGAGCGGCCACGGCGACTCGGCGTCGAAGCACGCCAGCCGCGCGTCGGGGCTGACGAAGTGCCGCGCCAGCCACAGCTTGGCGAACACCAGGTCGCCGCCCGCGGCCTGCATGCCCGCGCGGTGCAGCGACGACAGGAAGTGGCCGGCGCCGCAGGCCAGCTCGAACACCGACGCCGGCCCCGGCGGCAGCGCCTCGCCCAGCAGCGCCAGGCCGGACAGGAAGGTCGGGTCGGTCCAGCGATGCGCGAAATAATCGCCCACCCGCCCGAAGCCGAGCGCCGCCATCGCGTCGCGAAAGTGGAGGCGGTCCCGCTCGCCGACGATCCGCTCGCACAGCTCGACCGCCGGCGGCGGGTCGGGCGCATACGGGTCCTGGTCCTGCAGCAGCAGCGCGGTCGCCCGCCCGGTCTTCCCGGCCTCGAGCAGCCGCACCGCCTCCGCTGCCAACTCGGCCCGCCCGGTGCGCAGGAACGGGATGCCGTCGATCACCGGCCACGCCTCGCCGTCCGCGACCAGCAGCGCGTCGCCGCGTGGCTCCAGGATCCGGCCCGATGTCGGGCTGCGCAGCGCCCCGGACGGCCAGGCCGCCGTCACGACAGGCCGAGCGCGGACAGGACGCGCAGGTGAAACGCCTGCAGCGGCCCGGCATGCACCAGCTCGAGGTCGCCCAGCGCCTGGTCCACGGTGAAGGCGCTGGCGCGGGCATGGTGGTGCGCCTGCAGCACGCGGTCGATCACGTCGGCGGCGTTGAAGGCCTGGCCCCCCGCGGTGTCGGCACCCGCGATCGGCGCCAGCGCATCCTCCACCTGGGCCCGAAGCCCCGGCGGCAGCGTGTGCAGCTCGCCCTCGGTCAGGCGACACATCAGCGGCAGCAGCGCGTCCCCCAGCATCACCTCGCCGGCGAACCCGGTGTCGGGCAGCAGGGCGTTGTGCAGGTGGTGCGCGAGCCCGGCCAGGAAGGCCTGCGCCGGATCCGCCTCGCCGTGCAGGGCGATCAGCGCGCCTAGCACGCCCACCACCAGACAGTGGTCGCCGTGGCTTTCCGCCGGTTCCAGCGCCAGGCGCGGCTTGCCGGGCGAGGTGGCCCCGGCACGCGGCTGGCGGATCAGCCTGTCGACGAAGGGAGGCGTCGCCTGGCCGGCTGCCGCGCGCAGCCCGCCCACCGCGTCCCGCACCGCCGCCATGGCGGCGGGGGACAATCCCGACGCCGCGTCGTCGTAGCCGCGACGCAGGATCGCCTGCCGCGTGTCGCGATCGACCTCCAGCTCGCGGAGCAGGCCGGCGTCGATGCCGGCCAGCCGGGTCGCGACCAGCGCGTCGGCTACAACCTGCAGGCAGACAGAACGCGGCTCGTCGCCTTGCGCCAGCGCCGCCCAGGCCGACCGGAACAGCCGCTCCGCGACGCTGTCGTCGGTGGACTGGTCGCGCATCCGCTTCAGCTCGGACAGGTCGCGCGCCACGATGGCGAACCGGGACAGCGCCTCCACTGGTTGCGTCACCGGCCGGACGGACGCGGTCGGGCCTCGGGATGGCGACCGACCGAGGGCAGGCCGGATGGCCTGGGCACGGCGGTCGCTCGCAGAAACGTCATGATGGCCTATCGTCGGGATCGGGGAGGGTTACATAAGGCGGTGCCGGAGCCCCGTCTGCCGGTCGCGGATCACGAACGAGTGTTGGCCGTTCGCCTGCCGGACGACCGGTCCCGGCGCCCGCCGCCTGTCCGGCCGCGCCGGAACCGGCGATCCTGCCGGTGACGATGACGTGTCTCCCCTTCCCCGCACCCGACGGCGACGCCGACCGGCGGGCGACCCTGCTCGCCCGCTGGACCGTGCTGACCGGCACCGTGCTGCCGGCGATGGCGGCCGGACAGGGCTGGCCGATCCGGCTCGACCACTGCTTCAAGCGGGTCTGCCTGGATGCCGCCCTGGGTGCCCGCTGGGACACGCTGGTCCGCCGCCCGGCGGTGCGGCACCTGAGCCTGTCGCAGCTGGCGGCGGCGGTGGAGCACGCCGAGCGGATCGTCGCTCGGCCGGCGCTGCTGCCGCCGCTGAACCGTGCCAGCCTGCGCCTGCGCGGCAAGGCGTGACGGAGCCTGTCGCCCTTGCCCCGGCCGATGTAGACACTCGTCCGGCATGACACGGCGGCTTCCCTGGTGGACGGTCCTGGCGGCGCTGCTCCCGCCGGCGGGTGCCGCGAGCGCGCAAAGCGATCCGGCCGCCCCGGCTGCCGACAAGAGCGGCTACACCCTGTTCGACCCGACGCCGGACGCGCTGCTGCGCCCGCTGCAGACCGACCGGCCCGGCAAGTCGTTCAGCCCGTTCACCGTGGATGCCGGCCACATCCAGATCGAGAGCGACTTCTGGCGCTATTCCTGGGACCATTGGTCGCCGGACGACAGCACGACGCGCTCGACCACGATCCTGGACCCGAACCTCAAGATCGGCCTGACCGACTGGGCGGAGCTGGACGCGGTGCTGCCGTTGTTCAACAGCGAGGTAACGCGCAGCCGGATCGGCGGCGGCCGGGTGTCCGGCCAGGGGCTCGGCGACCTGCAGCTCGGCGGCAAGGTCAACCTGCTCGGCAACGACGGCGACGGCAGCCGCGGCGTCGGGCTGGTCGGCTTCGTCGAGCTGCCGAACGGCGCGTCCGGGATACGCGAGGCGTCGGCGCAGTACACCGCAGCGCTGCCGGTCGTGCTGCCGCTGCCCGCGCAGTTCTCGCTCACGGTGGAGCCGGAAGCCGGCCTGCTCGACAACGCCGCGAAGTCCGGCCTGCACGGCGACGCCCAGCTCATCCTCAACCTGAACCGGCAGATCCCCGGCACCACCGTCACCGCGGCGATCGAGCTGGCGCTGGACCAGGACGCCGACCACGACAGCGGCGACCAGAACACGATCGACGGCTCGCTGCAGTGGGTGATCGGGCACAACCTCCAGCTCGACGGCGGGGTCTATGTCGGCCTCAACCGCTCCGCGCCCGACTGGTCGCCCTTTGTCGGTTTCTCCGTGCGGTTCTGACCCCGTCGGGCGGTGTTCAGCGTTCGGCGCCCACCGTCCTGGTCCGGGTGCGCAGCGTCACGAACTCCTCGGCCGAGGTCGGATGGATGCCGATCGTGCGGTCGAAATCCGCCTTGGTCAGCCCGCCGGTGACGGCGATCGCCAGGCCCTGCATCATCTCCGGCGCGTCCTCGCCGAGCATGTGCACGCCGACCACCCGGTCGGTGGCCTGGTCCACCACCAGCTTCATCACGCTCTGCCGCTTGCGCCCGCTCAGCGTGTGGCGCATCGGCGTGAAGCGGGCGAGGTAGATGTCGGCGGGTCCGCGTGCGGCCGCCTCCTCCTCGCTCAGGCCCACGCTGGCCAGCGGCGGCGAGAAGAACACCGCCTTGGGCGTGGTGTCGAACGACCAGTCCCGCACCGTGCCGCCATACAGCCGGTCGGCCAGGATGTGGCCCTCCGCGATCGCCACCGGCGTGAGGTTCATGCGGTTGGTGACGTCGCCGATGGCGAACACGCCGGGCTCGCCGGTCTCGCTGCCGGCGTCGACCAGGATGCGTCCCTCTTCCGTGGTCCGCACGCCGGTGGTGTCGAGGTCGAGCCCCTCCACGTTCGGGGTGCGGCCGACGGCGAAGAACACCAGGTCGGTGTCCCATTCCCGCCCGTCCGACAGGGTCACGCGCAACGCGTCCTGGTGCCGGCGGATCCGGTGCAGCAGCACGCCGGGATGGATGTGGATGCCGCGCGCCGTCATCGCCTCCGCCAGCGCCACGCGCAGGTCGTGGTCGAAGCCGCGCAGCGGCAGGTCCTGCCGGTACACCACCTGCACCTCGGAGCCGAGGCCGTTGAAGATGCCGGAGAACTCGACGCCGATATAGCCGCTGCCGACGATCGTCACCCGCTCCGGCCGATCCGGCAGATGGAACGCCCGGTCGGAGTCGATGCCGAGCGCGTGGCCCTCGATGTGCGGCTGCACCACCGGCCGGCTGCCGGTGGCGATCACGATCCGCTCCGCGGTGATCCGGCGCGGCGCGAAGCCGGGATCGAGCGGTCCCGGCTCCAGCATCACCGTATGCGCGTCCTCGAACCGCGCCCGCCCCTCGAACAGGGTCACGCCGGCGTTGGCGAGCAGGCGCACGTAGATGCCGTTCAGGCGCGCGATCTCCGCGTCCTTGGCCGCCATCAGGTGGCGCCAGTCGTGCCGGCCGGGCTCCGTGCTCCAGCCGAAGCCGCGCCCGTCCAGGGCGTGCTCACCGTACTCGCTGGCCTGCACCATCATCTTCTTCGGCACGCAGCCGAGGTTGACGCAGGTGCCGCCCCAGTGCCGGCTTTCCGCCACCGCCACCCGGGCGCCATGCGTCGCCGCGATCCGGGCGCAGCGCACGCCGCCGGAACCGCCGCCGATCACGAGCAGGTCGAAGTCATGGGCCATGGGCGGATCCTGTCGCGGCAGTCTTGTCGGGGCCGGCCGCCGGACCGGCGACCGTCGTCAGCGCTGCGCGAACGCCTTTTCCACGACATAGGCGCCCGGGGTGGCGCTGTTGCCCTCGTCGAAGCCGCGGGAGACCAGCATCGCCTCCAGCTCCGCCAGCATCGCCTCGGAGCCGCAGATCATCACCCGGTCGTGCTCCGGGTCGAGCGGCGGCAGTCCCAGATCGGCGAAGATCCTGCCGCTCTCGATCAGGTCGGTCAGCCGGCCGGTGGTCTGGTATTCCTCCCGGGTCACGGTCGGGTAGTACAGCAGCTTGGCCGCCACGTCCTCGCCCAGGAACTCGTGGCGCGGCAGCTCGTGGCGGATGTGGTTGGCGTAGGCGAGCTCGCCGGACAGCCGCACCCCGTGCGCCAGCACCACCCGGTCGAACCGCTCGTAGGCGGCCGGGTCCTTGATCACCGCCAGGAACGGCGCCAGCCCGGTGCCGGTGGCCAGCAGGTACAGGTTGCGCCCCGGACGCAGGTTGTCGATCAGCAGCGTGCCGGTCGGCTTGCGCCCCACCAGCACGACGTCGCCCGGCACGACGCGGCACAGGCGCGAGGTCAGCGGCCCGTCCGGCACGCTGATGGACAGGAACTCGAGCTGGTCCTCGTAGTTGGCGCTGGCGATGCTGTAGGCGCGCAGCAGCGGCTTGCCGTCCAGCTCCAGCCCGATCATCGCGAACTGCCCGTTCTCGAACCGGAGCGACTGGTCGCGCGTGGTGGTGAAGGAGAACAGCCGGTCGGTCCAATGGTGCACGCTCAGCACCCGCTCCGGGCTCAGGTGGCCATAGGTCCGGGTCGGCGGCGACAGCACGGACGTTGCATCGACGAGTTCCGTGTCCGACATTCCGCCCCATGCTCCCGATTGCTGCGCCGCACGCTGATCTATGGTCGGCCACACCGACATGCCAGCGAAAAACGCTCATGGCAGGGGGCGGCGTTGCGGGACGGTCGGGCGGCCGCAACGGACCCGGGCCCGGCCCGGACCCGGCGTGAGCGGTCCGGACCCGCTCGATCCGGACCGGGCGATCAGCCGGCTGCTCGGCGCGCGCTGCCCGGTGCTGCAGCCCGGCCACGTCTGGCTCGCCGGCGCCGGCCCGGGCGACCGCGGCCACCTGACGCTGCACGCCCTGTGCGGGCTGATCCAGGCCGACGTGATCGTCTACGACGCCCTGGTCGATCCCGGGGTGCTGGACCTGGCGCAGGCAGGGGCGGTGCGAGAGTTCGCCGGCAAGCGCGGCGGCCGGCCGTCGATCCACCAGGACGACATCTCGGCGCGGCTGGTGACGCTGGCGCGCGAGAACCGCCGCGTGCTGCGGCTGAAGGGCGGCGACCCGTACGTGTTCGGCCGCGGCGCCGAGGAGGCGCTAGTGCTGGCGCGGGCCGGGATCCCGTTCCGCATCGTGCCCGGCCTCACCGCCGGCCTCGCCGGCCTGGCGGCGGCCGGCATCCCCGCCACCGTGCGCGGCATCAACCAGGCGATCGTGCTGGCCACCGGGCACAGCGCCGAGGGCGAGTCCGATCCGGTCGCCGACCTCGACTGGGCCGCCCTGGCGCGGCTCGACCAGCCGCTGGTGCTGTACATGGCGGTGCGCAACCTCCAAGCCATCGCCGCCCGGCTGGTGGAGGCCGGGATGCGGGCCGACACGCCCGCGGCGGCGATCTCGCGCGCCGCCAGCCCGGAGCAGCTTCTGCTGGTCGGCACCCTCGCCACCCTGCCGGACCTGCTCCGCGGCAACCCGCTGCCGACCCCGGCGCTGATCGTCATCGGCCGGATCGTCGCGATGCGGGACGCGCTGGGCGGGCTGGCGGCGGACGCGACCGCGGTGCTGGACGCGTTCTGACCGCGAGCGGCGGTCAGCGCCCGCGCGTCCAGACCACGTCGGCGCGGCCGTCGTCGTTCAGGTGCCGGGCCAGCACGAAGGCGTAGTCCGACAGCCGGTTCAGGGTGCGCAGCACCAGCGGGTTGACCGGCTCCGCAGCCGCCAGCGCGACCACGCGCCGCTCCGCCCGACGCACCACGGTGCGCACCATGTGGGCGTGCGCCGCACCGGCGCTGCCGCCCGGCAGCACGAAGCTGTCCAGCGGCGCCTGTTGCTCCACCAGGACGGCGATCTCGGCCTCGATCAGCCGCAGCAGCCGGTCGTCGATCCGGTAGGGCGCGTCGGGAGCGCCCGGGATGCACAGGTCGCCGCCGATGTCGAACAGCCCGTGCTGGATCCGCGCCAGCACCGCGTCGGCCGCCTGCCCGGCCACGTGCAGGCGCAGCACGCCGACCGCGGCGTTGGCCTCGTCGACGCTGCCATAAGCCTCGACGCGAGCCGAGTCCTTCGTGGTCCGCGTGCCGTCGCCGAGGCTGGTCCGGCCGTCGTCGCCGGTCCGGGTGACGACCTGGTCGATGCGGATCGCCATCAATCCTTGTCCACGGTCTGCAGCACCTCGAAGCCCTCGAACTGCGGCGGCCCCTGGTACATCGCCCGCGTGCCGGCCTGGCCGGCATTGCGGTGCGCCTCGCGGAACGCGTCCGACCGGGTCCAGGCCTCGAACGCCGCCTTGGATGCCCACACCGTGTGCGAGGCGTACAGCACGTGGTCCTCGTGCTCCGGCCCGCGCAGCAGGTGGAAGCTCTCGAAGCCGGGCACCGTCCTCAGGTGCACGTCGCGGCTGAGCCAGACCTGCTCGAAGTCGGTTTCCGACCCGGGTGCCACCCGGAACCGGTTCATGGCGATGAACATGCGTTTTCCCCGGAACGGATCCCGACCAGGCGGAACGCCCGACCGGGTGAAGATGCTCTGGCTGGAGGCCCGGCCGGGACGGTCCAGCCGGACACGAAAACGCCGCCCATGCGCTGGGCATGGACGGCGCGACGCCGCTCGAACGATCGCTGGCCGATCGTTACGAGGTGGCGGCCTTGTGGTGGTGGTGGCGCATCGTGCCCTTGTGCGCCGGGCCGGCCAGGGCGGTCGCCTGGTCGAGGTGCGACTGCACCGTCGGCAGCGTGTCGGACGCGAACTTCTTCAGGTCGGGATCGGTGCCGCTCTGCGACTCGGTCTGGAACAGCACCACCTGCTGCTGGTGGCCGGCGATGTTGTCGGCGAGATAGTCGTGATCGAACTTGCGGCCGGTCTCGCCCTGCAGCTTGCTGATCTCCTGCGCCTGCGTGTCGTCCACCGCCGTCGGCACGGTCGCGTTCTTGGTCATCGCCAGCTGCTTGAGCTGGTCGTTGGCGGCGTCGTGGTCGGTGATCATCCGCGCCGCGTACGACTTGATCCTGGCGCTGTGCGAGGTCTTCTGCGCCAGCTGCGCTTCCTGGATCTCCGTCATCCCGCCCTGCGCCGCGCCGGTCACGAAGGCCGCGTCGGCGGAGGCGAGCGGCCTTCGTGAC
>CAXUEL010000154.1:0-8042 GCA_964249915.1 uncultured Acetobacteraceae bacterium
GTTATGGCCGCCCGCGCGCTGTCCGCCCCCGGCATGGCCGCCCTGCCGGCCGCGTCCGCCGCTGCCGAGCACCGGTGGCCGCATGGTGGAGTTGGCGGCAGTCTCGGAATGGAACGGGTGGTCCATGAACACCGGCAGCTTCTGGCCGATCTCCTTCTCGATGTCGCGCAGCCAGGCGCGCTGCTCGGCGTCGCACAGCGACACCGCCCAGCCTTCGCGGCCGGCGCGCGCGGTGCGGCCGATGCGATGCACGTAGCTTTCCGGCACGTTGGGCAGGTCGTAGTTGAACACGTGGCTGACGTCGTCGACGTCGATGCCGCGCGCCGCGATGTCGGTCGCCACCAGCACCTTGACCGCGCCGGACTTGAAGCCGGCCATGGCGCGCTCGCGGGCACCCTGGCTCTTGTTGCCGTGGATCGCCTCGGCGTTGACGCCCTGCGCGCACAGGAACTCGGCGACCTTGTTGGCCTCGTGCTTCATCAGCGTGAAGACGATGGCGCGCACCACCTTAGGCGACTGCACCAGCATCAGCACCGCCTGCCTCTTGTTGCTGTCGTCGACGAACATCACCGCCTGGCGGATCCGCTCGACGGTGGTGGACGGCGGCGTCACCTCGACGCGCGCCGGGTCGCGCAGCAGGCCGGACGCCAGCTCGGCGATCGCGGCCGGCATGGTGGCGGAGAACAGCAGGGTTTGCCGCTCCTTGGGCATCATCGCCACCAGGCGGCGGATGTCGCGCACGAAGCCCATGTCGAGCATGCGGTCGGCCTCGTCGAGCACCAGCACCTCGACGGCGGACAGGTTGACGTGGCCCTGGTTGATCAGGTCGAGCAGGCGGCCGGGGGCGGCCACCAGCACGTCCACGCCGCGGCGCATCGCCTCGACCTGGCGGCCCTGGCCGACGCCGCCGAAGATCACCGCGTGGCTCAGGCGCATGTGGCGGCCATAGGCGACGAAGCTCTCGTCGATCTGCGAGGCGAGCTCGCGGGTCGGCGCCAGCACCAGCACGCGCGGGCACTTCGCGGTGTGCGGCACCCGGTGCTGCGCCAGCCGGTGCAGGATCGGCAGGGCGAAGGCGGCGGTCTTGCCGGTGCCGGTCTGGGCCAGGCCGAGCAGGTCGCGGCCTTCGAGCAGGTGCGGGATGGCGCCGGCCTGGATCGGGGTCGGAACGGTGTAGCCCTCCTCGGCCAGGGCGCGGAGGAGAGGCTCGGACAGCTTGAGGTCGGTGAAGGTGGTCATGGGTGAAGTGGCGCCTCCTGGCGCCTGATCCGGCCGGCGGCATCGGCCGCATCGGGTGAAGATCGCTGGATAAGGATGAAGGATTGCCCAACGGATGCGCCGAACCGGTGCATCGGCCGGCCGGATGGATCGGACGCTGGGTGGAAGGGGTGAGGTGTCGCTCTTCCGGAAACGGCTTTGGCCCTCTGCGCGGACCGACCTGGTATCGGGGAGCGTCAGGCGCTGCGCAGGGCACCTCACGCACCGCACATAGCGGGTGCGGCGGCACGGGACAAGGAAAATGTTGCATAGCGGCATGACCGCGCCGGCCATCCGGCCGCGGTCATGCCCTCACAACAGCCCGGCCGGCCGTCCCCCGGGCAGGTCGGGATCGCCGATGATCGCCTCGGCCAGCGCCGCGACCGGGCCCTCGAGCCGGCGGCCGCGGCCGAGCACCACCACGTCGACCACCGGCAGCACCGGCAGCCCGGCCGAGTCAGGCAGGGCGACCAGGGCGCCGCCGGCCAGCGCCGGAGACTGCGCCGAGATGCCGAACCCGGCGCGGACCGCCGCCAGCAGCGCGCTCAGGCTGTCGCTGCTGAAGGCGAGGTGCCAGGCGCGCTTGTGCCGGTCCAGGGCGTCGATCGCGGCCTTGCGGGTGATGCTGGTGCCGGGAAACAGCACCAGCGGCACCGGCCGCTCCGGTTCCGGCCACATTTCCGGGCTCGCCAGCCAGACCAGCCGTTCCTGCCAGACGGTGACGCCGCGGGTGTCGCCGGGGCGGCGCTTGGCGAACAGGAGGTCGAGCGCGCCTGCCTCCAGCTTCTCGTGCAGCTGGAAGCTGAGGCCGACCACCAGCTCCAGGTCCACCAGGGGATGGGCCGAGCGGAAGGCGCGCAGGATCTCGGGCAGGCGCGACAGCACCAGGTCCTCGGACACGCCGAAGCGCAGCGCGCCGCGCAGCACCGAGGGGTCGAACCAGGCCAGCGCGCGGTCGTGGGCGGCGATGACGTCGCGGGCGAGGCCGACCATCGCCGCGCCGTCGGCAGTCAGCTCGGCCAGGCGGGTGTTGCGGAGCAGCAGCGACCGGCCGACGGCGCGTTCCAGCCGGCCGACATGCTCGCTCACCGTCGACTGGCTCATGCCGAGCCTACGTGCGGCCGCGGTGAACTGCAGCGTGTCGGCAACGGCCAGGAAGGAGCGCAGAAGCACGGGATCGAGAGTTGTCATCATGATGAACGTTAAGTTAGCTTGCGCTTATCGTCTTGCGCGATAGATATGGCAACAGACAACGACATCCGGAGGATGCCATGCCCTTTCTTCCCAGACGCGGCCTGCTGGCTGCCGCCGGTGCCCTGGGAGCGGTCGGCGCCGCCCGTGCCGCCTCGTTCGGCAACCCCGACCACCCGCCGCAGGGGGCGATCAACGCACGCGGCACGCCGAAGGGCCTGACCAACCCGGGACCGCAGAACCCGGCGCTGGCGGCGCAGTTCCCGTCGTTCCAGGACCCGCCGGCCACCGACGTCGACGGCATGCCGCTGTTCTGGGCCTCGTTCAACAACGCCCACCGCCGGATCCAGAACGGCGGCTGGGCGCGCGAGGTCACGCAGGACGATTTCGCCATCTCGGAAAGCATCTCGGGCGTGAACATGCGCCTGGCGCCGGGCGGCATACGCGAGATGCACTGGCACCAGCAGGCCGAGTGGGCATACATGGTCACCGGCAACTGCCGCATCACCACGATCGACGACCAGGGCCGGCCGAGCATCGACGACGTGGCTGCCGGCGACCTGTGGTACTTCCCGCCCGGCCTGCCGCACTCGCTGCAGGGGCTGGGGCCGGACGGGGCGGAGTTCCTGCTGGCGTTCGACAACGGCCACGCGTCGGAGTTCAACACCCTGCTGCTGACCGACTGGCTGGCGCACACCCCGCCGGAGGTGCTGGCGCTCAACTTCGACGTGCCGGCCGACACCTTCAAGAACATCCCGCTGTCGAACCTGTGGATCTTCGAGGGCAAGGAGCCGGGCCCGCTCGACGACGACCGACGCGCGGTGGGGGCGGTTCCCGGCACCGAGGCGGTGATCTTCCGCATGGGCGCGATGACGCCGGCCAAGTCGACCCGCGGCGGGACGGTGCGGATCGTCGACAGCGGCAACTTCCCGATCTCCAAGACGATCGCGGCCGCGCTGGTGACGGTGGAGCCGGGGGGGTTGCGCGAGCTGCACTGGCACCCGAACGCCGACGAGTGGCAGTACTACATCAAGGGCGAGGCGCGCATGACGGTGTTCAACACCGGGCCCAAGGCGCAGACGGCGGACTTCCGCGCCGGCGACGTCGGCTACGTCAAGAAGAGCCTCGGCCACTACATCCAGAACACCGGCAGCACCGAGCTGCAGTTCCTGGAGATCTTCAAGGCGGAGCGGTTCTCGCAGGTGTCGCTGTCGCAATGGCTGACGCGCGCGCCGGCGCTCATGGTGGCGCAGCACCTGAACATCGACCCGACGGTGATCGGCCGGTTCCCGAAGGACGGTCCGGCCGTGGTGCCGGCCTGAGTCGGAAGCGGGCGCCTGCGCGGAAGGGGTGCCTCGCGGCATCCCTTCCGGACGGGGCGCTCCGCCGCTACTGGAACGGGTAGTAGCGGAAGGAGAACATGGCGGTGTTCTCGTCGGCATGCGGGCTGCCGCCGACGCCGCGGAAGGCGCTGCGGTCGGTCCAGGAGTACTGGGTGCCGGCCTGCATGGTGCCGTAGTCGCCGTGGAAGAACTTCCACCAGAACCCGACGGTTTCCTGCACCACGCCGCGTGTGTTGCCGGTGCAGGTGGCGGTGCTCAGCTCGACGTCGCAGCCGACGTTGGAATAGCGCGGGTTGCCGTAGCCGTAGTTGGTCTTGCCGACGCTGTAGGACTCGCGGTGCAGGATCTGCTCGGTGCCGACGTAGTCGTACAGGTCGAGCTTGGGCGTGGCGTGGAACAGCAGGCCGGTCAGCGCCAGCACCTCGGGCAGCGGCTGCGGCGCGCCGTTGCGGGCGATGGTGGCGTCGTTGAGCTGGGCCGAGCCGTAGCGGCCGATGCCTTGGCCGGCCAGCGCCGAGATGCGGAACTCCAGCCTCTTGGGGATCAGCGGCAGGGTCATGCCGGCGCCGCCGCCGCCCGCCAGCACGGTGTTGTCGGAGCCGCTGCCGACCACGCTGACGCGGTCGTGCAGGAAGCGCGCGACGCCGAACAGCTCGTAGTGGCCCCAGCCCGGATCGGCGGTCGCCTTGGCGATCACGTCGGGCGCGTATTCGGTGGAATAGGTGGTGAGGCTGTTCAGCGTGGCGCCGTTGCCGCTCAGGCCCGCGTTGGTGGTGTTGATGGTGACGCCGGGCAGCGAGGTCGCGGTCTGGGCGTAGGTGCTCTGCGGGCTCTCGACCGACACGCCGATGTCGTACTTGTCGTGGTCGAAGCCCTTGACCACCCGCAGGCCGACGTTGCGGGTCCACACGAAGCCCGGAACGTACTGCGCGTCGATCACGCCGGGCGTGTCCTCGGTGCGCGGGGTGATGCCGCTGCGGAACATCGTCAGCAGGCTCCAGCTCTGCCCGCCCAGCACGTAGAAGTCGTCGTCGCTGCGGGCATAGGTGGCGTAGAGCTGGCGGGTGCGCAGCGTGTAGCTGTTGCTTTCCACCGAGTTGGAGGTGACGCCGGCGCTGTTGAAGTCGGTCTCGTAGTAGGCCGACAGCGTGGTGTGGTCGTCCGGCGTGGCCTGGGCCAGCAGGGAGATGCGGCTCTGCCGGGCCGAGCCGCGGAACTCGTCCTGGTGGTAGTTGGCGCTCTGCGCGTACGGGATCCCTGTGTTGAAGCTCGACGAGATGTCGGCGTCCTCGTTCCTGGACCGCAGGATCCCCGCCGCCTCGATGAAGCCGCCCAGCGTGACGCGCACGGCGCCGACCGCGAACTGCCCCTGCTTGAGCCCGGGCCCGCTCGGCGCGTAGCCCTGGGTGCCGGCCACGTTCTGGTACGGCGAGCCGGCATAGATGGAGCCGGGCGGCGCGGACAACGGCGGCGGCGCCATCGGGCGTCCGCTGGCGTCGTAGCGGACCGGGCCGACCCGCTCCTCCGCCTCGCGCGCCTGGCGGCTCGCGGTCGCGGCCTCCTGGCGGGCGGCCCTGATCTCGGCCGACCGCGCCGACAGGTCGTGCTTCATGTGGTCGAGCTGGCCTTCCAGCGCCCTGATCTGCTTCTCGATGGTGCCGATCTGGCTGCTGGTACTGTCGGCCCGTGCAGGACCGGCCGTGCCTGCGCCGCACAGCGCGGTCGCCGCCAGGAGGCCGGCCTTGGAAAGGAAGCGTCTCGTCATCAGGTTCCGGTTCCGTGCCCGGCAGGAACAACCTGCCACGCGGCACGGAACGAATACCTAAAACCGTTCCGGTCTTGAGTGTCGCTGCGGCGAAGCTACGATGACCGTTTGATGAACGCGGCATCGTGATCCCGACCGGTCCGGGATCCGCCGCGATGTTGCCGATACGTCACGATCGGACGGTGCGCTACTGGAACGGCAGGTAGCGGAACGAGAACATCAGGATGTTGTCGTCGGTCTTCGGCGAGCCGCCGACGCCGCTGAAGGCGTCGCGCCGGACATAGGCCCACTGCACGCCGGTCTGCATGGTGCCGTAGTCGCCCTTGAGGAAGCGCCACCAGCCGCCGAGCGTGCCTTCGACGATGCCCGACGTGTTGGCGGTGCAGGGCAGCGTGCTCAGCTCGATGTTGCAGCCGGCGTTGGAATAGAGCGGGCTGCCGTAGCCGTAGCCCTTGCCCTTGATGCTGAAATCCTCGCGGTGGGTGATCTGCTCGGTGCCGACATAGGCGTAGAGGTCGATCGGCTTCACCGGACGCGCGACCAGGCCGAGCAGGGCGATCACCTCGGGCAAGGGCTGCGGCGAGCCGTCGCGCGCCAGGGTGGCGTCGGAGAACTGGCCGGACCCGTAGGTGCCGATGCCCTGGCCGACCAGGCCGGACGCCTGGAAGTCGAGCTTGCCCTTGATGACGGGCAGGATGAAGCCGCCGCCGACGCCGCCCGCGAGCACCGTATTGTTGCTGCCGGTGCCGACGCTGCTGACCCGGTCGTGCAGGAAGCGGGCGATGCCGAACAGCTCGTAGTGGCCCCAGCCCGGATCGGCGGTCGCCTTGGCGATCACGTCTGGCGCATATTCGGTCGAGTAGGTGGTGAGGCTGTTCAGCGTGGCGCCGTTGCCGCTCAGGCCGGCGTTGGTGGTGTTGACGGTGTCGGTGGACGGCAGGCCGGACCCGTTGCCGCCGATCGAGTAGGTGCTCTGCGGGCTCTCGACCGACACGCCGATGTCGTACTTGTCGTTGTCGAAGCCCTTGACCATGCGCAGGCCGACGTCGCGCTTCCACACGAAGCCGGCGACGAACTGCGCGTCGATGTCGAGCGGCGTGTCCTCCTGGTGCGGCACGATGCCGAACCGGTTCATCGTCGCCAGCGAGTACACCTGGCCGCCGAGCACGTAGAGGTCGAGGTCGGAGCGGGCGTAGGCGGCATAGGCCTGACGCAGGCGCAGCGTGTAGCTGTTGCTTTCCACCGAGTTGGAGGTGACGCCGGCGCTGTTGAAGTCGGTCTCGTAATAGGCCGACAGCTGGGTCACCGGGTTCGGCGACGCTTCCGCCAGCAGCGAGATCCGGCTTGCCCGCGCGGTGCCGCGGAACTCGTCCTGGTGGTAGTTGGCGCTCTGCGCGAACGGGATGCCGGTGTTGAAGCTCGACGAGATGTCGGCGTCCTCGTTGCGTGTCCGGAACACGCCGGTCGCGTCGATGAAGCCGCCCAGCGTCACCCGCACGGCGCCGATCGCGAACTGCCCCTGCTTCAGCCCAGGACCGCTCGGCTGGTAGCCCGGGTTGCCCCTGATGTTGGCGAACGGCGCCTGCGTGCCGGGATAGTTCGCGAAGTTGGTGTAGCCGGGCGGGGCCGCGAGCGGCGGCGGCGCCATCGGGTGGCCGTTGCCGTCGTAGCGGGCCAGGCCCGAGCGTTCCTCCGCCTCGCGCGCCTGTCGGCTGGCCTCGGCGGCCTCCGAGCGGGCGGCCTTGACCTCGGCCGAGCGTGCCGACAGGTCGCGCTTCATGTGGTTGAGCTGGCCCTGCAGCGCCCTGATCTGCTTCTCGATGCTGCCGATCTGGGAGTCGGTGCTGTCGGCGAGGGCGTGGCCCGACCATGCCAGCGGGCTGCAGAAGGTCGTGGCCGCAAGCAGGACCGCCTTGGCATGGAAACGTTGACGCATCGATCGACTTCCGTTGTAGCGGCCCGACCATATCGGCGGCGTCTCACCACGTGAATGCGCGCAAACGGCGTGGAATTGGAATCATCGCCTTATCCTGCGGACCGTGTCGCTCTCGACACGGTCGGCGGGGGCGTCAGGTCCCCGACGGCCGGACCGGCAGCCAGACGCTGACGCAGGTTCCCTGTCCCGGCGTGCTCTCGATGGCGAGCCGTCCGCCGTGGCGGCCGACGATGTGCTTGACGATGGCCAGGCCCAGCCCGCTGCCGGTCTTGGCGCCCGGGCCGTCGTCGGCGCGGTAGAACCGCTCGGTCAGGCGCGGCAGGTGCTGCGGCGCGATCCCCGGGCCGTCGTCGGACACCGACAGCACCACGCCCGGCGCCGGCCCCAGCCCGGCCTGCGACGCCGCCGCGCGGAGCGCGATCCGCGCCGGGCCCCTGGCATACTTGACGGCGTTGTCGAGCAGGTTGTGCAGCACCTGCGCCAGCTGGTCGGGATCGGCCGCCATCGGCGGCAGCCCCCGCGGCGCCAGCAGACCGAGGTGTATCTTCGA
>CAXUEL010000155.1:0-8042 GCA_964249915.1 uncultured Acetobacteraceae bacterium
GCCCGCGGGGATCCGCTTCGTCCCGGCGCATCCGCTCGCCGGCACCGAGTACTCTGGCCCGGACTCGGGCTTCCCGACCCTGTTTGAGGGCCGCTGGGCGCTGCTCACCCCCCTGGAGGACGGCGACGCGGAGGCGGCCGGGCAGGTGGCGCGGCTATGGCAGCTCTGCGGCGCGATGACGCGCGAGATGGATGCGGCGCACCACGACCGGGTGCTGGCGATCGTCAGCCACCTGCCGCATCTGCTCGCCTTCACCATCTGCGGCACCGCCGACGACCTGGAGGGCGAAAGCCGCAGCGAGGTGCTGCAGTTCGCCGCCACCGGCTTCCGCGACTTCACCCGCATTGCCGCGTCCGACCCGACCATGTGGCGCGACGTGTTCCTGGGCAATCGCGACGCCCTGCTGGAGATGCTGGCCCGCTTCACCGAGGACGCCCAGGCGATGGCGCGGGCGATCCGCTGGGGCGACGAAGCGTTCATCGTCGACCGGATCGCGCGCGGACGGGGCATCCGGCAGAGCCTGATCGAGATCAAGCAGGCCTGAAGCGTGCGGCCGGCGTCAGCGGGCGATGAAGGTCCAGGCGAGCGCGGAGAACGGCATCAGGGCCAGGGCGAGGCGGATCGCGACGTCGGCGCCCCGGGCCAGGTGCGTGGGCGGCAGCGGGTCGGCGGCGCCGGCCGCGTGCGGTGCCAGGGTGCGGGCCTGGACGGTGCTGGAAACGGTCATGGCTGGTTCTCCTTGATCCGGCCTGAGTGGCCTGGATCAAGCATTGCAGTCGGCGTGCCAGACGATAGCGCGTTGAAATTGCTGAAAAAACCTCCTGTCTCGCAATACTGTTTGGTCACGCGAGCCAGAAGAAGGCGTCGAGTGCAAAATAACGGCGCGCTGTGCCAACACGAACGGTTGCGTCGGTTCAGATCACGCTGGTCCATCGCCGTTCGTCGTCGGTCGGCCGCAGTTCGGCCTCGACCGCGGCATCGAGGCGGAGGATCGCCGCGATCCCCAGCCCGAGCGCCGCAACGGTACCGATCGACAGCGCCGCCATCCAGTACGACATCGTGCCGCTCCAGCCCGTTTCCGCGGCGATCCTAGCGCTCGCCGAGGCGGGCGGCCCGGACTTCCGGTGTTCGATGTGCTGCGAAGTGTGCCGCGGCGTTACCGGCGACGCGCCCGCGTGCAGTGGCTGGCCAGGTAGGCGGCGGGATCGACGCCGCCGATCGACAGCGCCTTCGGCCCGAAGGTTTCGCCGCCCAGGTAGTCGCGCTCGCCGTGCGCCGCGAACCAGGCGCCGGTCCGGCCGGTGAAGACCGCGTCGGTGACGCGCACGAAGTCCGTGCAGGAGGCGGTGACGCCGTCGCGCGACGGTGCGGGGCGTGCCGCGGATGCGGGCAGCAGGAATCCGAACAGGATCGCCGTCAACCAGCCCATGACCACCTCCCTCGACCGGCACGGCCGCCCGGGAAGACTGCACGGATCCGGTTAAGGGCTCGTCTACGGCGGCGGCGATGGCGACCGGCTCAGGACCGGCCGCCGCCGGTTCGGTCAGCCGGGCCGGTGGTAGTAGTGACGGTGATGGTGGTGGTAGTAATGATGGTAGGGCTGCGCCAGGGCAGCGCCTGTGCTGCCGACGAAGCCGGCCAGGCTGAGAAGAAGAACGAGCTTTCGCATGAACGGGAGCCTCCTTGTTCGGGTGCGCAACGAGCGGTGGTTCGGCCCGGTTTCGCCCCGGCGCCTGACTATTGCGTAGCCGCCGGAGCTGAACGTTCGATTAAGACCACATCGCGGACGCGGCAGCGACAGCCGTCGCCCGCATGCCCCGGCAACCCGGGCGCATCGCCGCTGTTGGCGTGCTGCCGGACCCGAGGAAGCCTCGAAGGAGCGATGATGAAGACCCCCGAACTGCCGGTGCCGCCGCCTCCGCAAGGCGGCAAGGAGCACACGGACAAGGAATACGACCACGAGACCAAGCCGGGGCAGGAGTCGAGCAAGGCGGCGCGGACCACTTCCAGCGGCGCCCAGGTGTCCACCCCCACCGAATCCGAGGGCTGACCCGCCGCGACGGTCGCGAGCGGGTTCGCCGCCAGCATGGGAGCCGGGCGATGACGCAGCAGCGCAGGATGATGGTGGCGGGGACCCAGGGGGTGATCGGGCGCGCCGCCGCACGGCGGCTCGCAGGCCAGCCGGACACGGTCGTGTACGGGCTGTCCCGCCGCGCCGCCGCCGGGATCCCGGGTGTGGAGGAGGTGTCGGTCGACCTGCTCGACCCGGACGACGCGAGGACCAGGCTCCGCGCGATCGGCGGGATCACCCACCTGGTGTTCGGCGCCTATGTCGAGAAGCCGACCGCGTCGGAGAAGAGCGCCGTCAACGTGGCCCTGCTCCGCAACCTGCTCGACGCGATCGAGCCCAACTCGCCCGGGCTGCGGCACGTCACCCTGTACCAGGGCGGCAAGGCGTACGGCGCCGACCTGGGCCCGTTCAAGACCCCGGCCCGGGAAGACGATCCCCGGCTGATGCCGCCGAACTTCTACTACGACCAGGAGGACCTGCTGCGCGCGCGCGGCGCCGGACGCTGGCGCTTCACCGTCCTGCGGCCGGAAGCGGTGTGCGGCTACGCCGTGGGCAACCCGATGAACCTCGCCATGGTGATCGCGGTCTATGCCGCGCTGTCGAAGGAGCTGGGGCTTCCGCTCCGCTTCCCCGGCACCGGGACGGCCTACCGCGCGCTCTACCAGGTGACGTCCGCCGACATCCTGGCCGAGGCCACGGACTGGGCCGGGCGAACGGCCGCGGCCGAGGACGGCATCTTCAACATCACCAACGGCGACCAGTTCCGCTGGCAGCACTTGTGGCCGCGGATCGCCGACATGTTCGGGATGGCCTGCGCCGACCCCGTGCCGATGCCGTTGGCCAGCTACATGGCCGACAAGGGCCCGCTCTGGGCACGCATGGTCGAGCGTCACGGCCTGCAGCCGACCCCCTACGAGGCGCTGGTGTCGTGGGCGTTCGGCGACTTCATCTTCGGCAGCGGGTTCGACAACGTGTCCAGCACCATCAAGGCACGGCGCGCCGGGTTCGGGGCCTGCATCGACACCGAGGACATGTTCGAGACGCTGTTCGACCAGCTCCGGCGCGACCGGGTGATCCCGCCGTCCTGAGCGCCGGCGTCGTCCTTCCCGGGTCCCGCTGCCGCCGGAACGATAACTCGACTCGGACGGGAACTGTCGGTTGGCGGATGCGCTTCGCCCTGCATGCCGGCATCCCTCGACGCTCCGTTCCCACGACCATGAGCGACGCACCGGACGGGCGCACGGTCGACGAGGTGCTGCAACTCCACGCCGAGCAGCTCGACGTCCGGCGCCGGGTGCGCCAGACCGGGGAGGTGCGGGTCAGCATCCGGACCCGCAGCCGCGACCAGGATGTCGACGAGCAGCTGACCCGCCGGGACGTGCGGGTCGAGCACGTCGCGGTCGACCGGTTCGTCGAGGAGATGCCGCAGGTCCGCGAAGAAGGCGAGACGACGATCGTCCCGGTCGTCGAGGAAGTTCTCGTCCGCCGTCTGTTCCTCAAGGAGGAGATCCGCATCACGCGGGTCGCCACCGTGCACGCCCATCACGAGACGGTGGCGCTGCGATATCAGGACGTTGTCGTTTCCCGCACCGGCTCGGCGGAAGCGGCAGCCGACGCGGCCATCGACAACACGCGTTCAACCCAAGGAGACATCCGTGGCCAGTGAAACCATCGTTGCCGTGTTCGACACGGCGGCCCATGCCGAAGCCGCCGTTTCGGCGCTGATCGCCGACGGCGTGCCGGCAAGCGCGATCGAGCATTACGCCCGCGACTCGGGCACCGCGGGGCAGGCTGCGGTCGGCACCGACGTCAACCCGTCCTCGGCCAATCGCGGGTTCTGGGGCTGGCTGACCGGCGAGCAGGAGACCGCATCCTCGCACCACGCGCTGTATGACCAGTCGATCCAGTCCGGCAGCACGGTGGTCACCGTGATCAGCGACGGCGCCAACATCGACCAGATCTACAACGTCCTGGAGGCGCACAACCCGATCGACCTGGACGAGCGCCACTCGCAGTTCAGCCAGACCGGCGCCTACGGCTCCGACTACGTCGCCACCGGCGCCGCCACGACGGGCACCGTCACGACGGGCGTCGGCACGATGGGCGTCGGCACCGCCGGCCTCGCGGCGACCGGAGCCGCGACCGGCACCGGGACCGAAGAGGTCATCGCGCTGTCGGAGGAAAGCCTCCAGGTCGGCAAGCGCGCCGTCGACCGCGGCACCACGCGCGTCCGCCGCTACGTGCTGGAGCGCCCGGTGGAGGAGCAGATCCGCCTGCGCAACGAGACCGTCTCGGTGTTCCGCCGCCCGGTCACCGGCACCGCCACCGTCGGCACCGACGCGTTCAGCGACCGCGAGATCGTGGTGACCGAGACCGACGAGGAGGCCGTGGTCGCCAAGAGCGCGCGCGTGGTCGAGGAGGTCGTGGTCCAGAAGGGCGTCGAGGAGCGGGTCGAGACCATCCACGACACCCTGCGCAAGGAAGAGGTCGAGATCGAGACGCCGACCACCGGCCTGACCGGCACCGGGACCACCAACCCGCCGCGCATCTGAGGCTGACCAGTCGCGGGGGCGGTTTCGGCCGCCTCCGCGATGACCCTCGACATTGAGGCGGACCCATGCCGCCCTTCGACCTCGACCGTTTCGTCCAGGCCCAGGATCCCGTGTTGGGCGGCGTGCAGCGCGAGTTGCGCGACGGTTGCAAGCGCTCGCACTGGATGTGGTTCGTGTTCCCCCAGTTGCGCGGCCTCGGCCACAGCGCCATGGCGCACAGCTACGGTCTCGCCTCACGCGCGGAGGCGCTGGCCTACCTGGAGCATCCGATACTGAGGGCTCGCCTGCGCGAATGTACGCGCTTGGTCAACGCGGTGCCGGACCGCACCATCACGCAGATCCTCGGCAGCCCGGACGACCTGAAGTTCCGCTCCTCGATGACCCTGTTCGCGGCCGTGGCACCCGACGAGCCGGCGTTCCGGCAGGCGCTGGACCGGTTCTTCGCCGGCGTGCCGGACCTCCTCACGCTCGAGCGCCTCGACGGCTGACGCCGTCACCCGTCGTTCCGCTTCGGCCAGCGCCGGTGCAGCCAGAGCCAGGCGGACGGGTCGGCGCGTATCCAGAGCTCCAGCCTGTCGTTCATCGCCGAGGTGATGGCCAGAACGTCGGCGGTCCGGTCGCCGACGCGCCGGACCACCAGCGGCGCCTCGCAGACCATCCGGAACCGGCAGGGGCCGAGCCGGACCACGTGCACCGGCACGATCGGCGCGTCGAAGCGCAGCGCCAGCTGCGCCAGCGCCGGCGCCGTCATCGCGTCGCGGCCGAAGAACGGCACGGCGATGCCGTCGTTCATCTTCTGGTCGACCAGGAGCCCGAGCGCGCCGCCCTGGCCGAGATGGACCAGCGCCGCACGCGCCCCGGCCGCGCCCTTGGCGAACATCGACACCCTCGTGCCGAGCGCGTCCTGCCGCATCGCCTGGATCGCCCGGTTCACCTCCGGGTTCGACGCCGCGCGGTAGAAGCCGGACACGGCGATGCCGAGCGCCGCCGCGACCGGCAGCACCATCTCCCAGTTGCCGAGGTGGCCGGAAAAGAACAGCGCCGGCCTGCCGCGCTCCCCCAGCCCGGCCAGGTGCTGCTCGCCGTCCACCTCGAAGCCCGGCCCGGAGTCGGTCCGCCTGAACGATGCCAGGTGCGGCAGCTCGAACACGTTGCGGCCGAGGTTGTCCCACACCCCGTCGATGACCTGTCGGCGCGACGCGGCATCCAGCTCCGGCAGGGCGTCGGACAGGTTGCGGTCGGCGACCCGCGACGCCGGAAGCAGCGGGCCGAGCCGCCGGGCGAGCCGGCTGCCGAGGTTGGAGCACCTGACCGGGCTGAGCCGCCGCAGGGCGCCGATCAGGCCGGCCAGGAGCAGGGCGGTCGCGCGCGCGCGGAGCCGTGCCAGGACCGGGTCAGGCGGTCCGGGACGTCCGTGGCGGTGTGGTGACGCGTATGACATGGACCCTCGATACTCCAGCGGACCGGTCCGGGTCCGTAACATCCCGTCTCGCAACGTGACCGAGGCGGCCTGCATGAACGTTGACTTCCGGGACCGCCGCTGCGATCTGTTGCGTGTCGATGTGGGAGAGACCGGCCTCGGGCCGGCGCCGAAGGAGCAACCGCCCCGGAAACTCTCAGGCAGAAGGACCACGCGACTCGAACTTCTGGAAAGAGGCGCCCCCGGCTTCGGGATCGGCGCCCGCCGACGGGATAACGATCTCAGGCAAACCGACAGAAGGGGCGCTTTGGGCCGGAACCGGCCAGGGAGGCGCCGTGCGTGGAATTCACCCCAGTCCGGCCGGCCCGACCGGTCCCCTCGCGTCCCGCGCCGAACCGGGTCCGGCGATCAGCGTCACCGACCTCTACACCATCGGCATCGGCCCATCGAGCTCGCACACGGTCGGGCCGATGCGCGCGGCCCGCACGTTTGCGTTCCTGGCGCTGGAGCAGGCGCGCGGGAGCGGGCATCCGTCGTCGGTGGAGTGCCGGCTGTTCGGCTCGCTGGCGCTGACCGGGATCGGCCACGGCACGGACGGCGCGGTGATCCTCGGCCTGTCCGGCTGGGCGCCGGACCGGATCGATCCCGACCGGGTTCCGGAGCTGCTGGCGGCGGCGCGGCGCGGCTCGCTTCTGCTGGGCGGCCGCGTCGCGGTGCCGTTCGTCCCGGACCGTGACCTCCGCCTCGACCGCAACACCTTCCATCCCGGCCATCCCAACACCCTGCGCCTGCGCTGCCGCTTCGGGAACGGCGACGTGCTGGAGCGGGACTACCATTCGGTCGGCGGCGGTGTGGTGGTCGAGGCGGGGGCGGCGCCGATGCCGTCGGATGTCGGGCAGCCGCATCCGTTCTCCTCCGGCGCCGAGCTGCTGGCGCGGGCGGAGCGGGCCGGGCTGTCGATCGCGGCGGTGGTGGCGGCCAACGAGACCGCCTGGCGGCCGGCCGCGGCCCCCGCGGCGGTCCTCGCCGCCGTGCGTGCGGCGCTGGCCGGCTGCATCGCGCGCGGCTGCCGCGGCGAGGGCGAGCTGCCGGGCGGCCTGCGGGTGCGGCGCCGGGCACGTGAGATCCACGCGGCGCTGGACCGGCAGGGGGCCGCGCCGCCGCAGGTGCCGTTCGAGTGGGTCAGCCTGTGGGCGCTGGCGGTGAACGAGGAGAACGCGGCCGGCGGCCGGGTGGTGACGGCGCCTACCAACGGTGCGGCCGGGGTGCTGCCGGCGGTGCTGCGCTACTACGAGGCGTTCACCCCCGCGCCCACCGCGGACGGCGCCCGCTCGTTCCTGCTCACCGCGGCGGCGATCGGCTTCCTCTACAAGAAGCGGGCCTCGATCTCGGCGGCCGAGATGGGCTGCCAGGGCGAGGTGGGCGTGGCCTGCTCCATGGCGGCCGCTGCCTTGTGCGCGGTGCTGGGCGGCACCCCGGCGCAGGTCGAGAACGCGGCCGAGATCGGCATGGAGCACAACCTGGGCCTGACCTGCGACCCGGTGGGCGGCCTGGTGCAGGTGCCGTGCATCGAGCGCAACACCATGGGCGCGGTCAAGGCGATCAACGCCGCCTACCTTGCCCTGCGCGGGAACGGACAGCACATCGTGTCCCTGGACGCGGTGATCGAGACCATGCGCCAGACCGGCCGCGACATGCGCTCCCAGTACAAGGAAACCAGCCTGGGCGGGCTGGCGGTCAACGTTTCCGGCGGCCTGCCGGTCAACTTCGTCGAATGCTGAGAGGAGAGCCAGCCATGTCGGACTTCTTCACCCGCACCCTCTCGGACGACCCGCTGATCGACGCGGCGCTCCGCGCCGAGCTGCATCGCCAGGACGAGGGGATCGAGCTGATCGCGAGCGAGAACATCGTCTCGCCGGCGGTGCTGGCGGCGCAGGGCTCGGTGCTGACCAACAAGTATGCCGAGGGCTACCCCGGCCGGCGCTACTACGGCGGCTGC
>CAXUEL010000156.1:0-8032 GCA_964249915.1 uncultured Acetobacteraceae bacterium
CATAGCTCGTCCCCCCGGAGATGCTCATAGGGTGCACCATCACAATCCGGGACTAGATGCCTTGCTGAAGCGCTTAGGTCATCCCGCATGGTCTCACTGCGTTTGAGCCTTATGTTCTCATTCTGCTACAACATCGTTCACTAATTTGTGTCCGCCGCTGAGGCACGGTTTCATCTTCGGCAACCCTGTCATTAAGACCTGAGAAATGAACAGCCCAATAGGGTCGCCTTGTCAGTTTTGACGGGCCTTCTTAGCACCCTTGGGAGCAAACAATGCAAAAGCTGCTGATCGTAACGACTATGTTCTGTCTCTCGACAGTCCCAGCCTTGGCGCAAGTGACGTCTATGAGCGTCAACCTGACCAGCACCAGCTACCAAGCGGCCTCCACGATCAACGCCGGCATCGTCGGCGCGGGCATCAATGGCCCGGGGCACGCGCAGGTCGGCCTCGCAGTGAACATGAACAAGGCGAACTGGTGGACAGCTAACCACGCCGCCGTCGGCGAGGAGGATGGCGTCTACACGAGCATCTACCAGGGTGGCCAGAGCTCCGACACCTCCGCCTACCTCGGCCAGATCGTTGCCACCGGCCTCGGGTTCGCGAGCGTGATGGAGGGCACCGTGACGATCCAGCCGCCCATTACCTCGGGGAACGGCGTCGTCGATGCCATGCTCGACGTCCAGGTCGGCGTAATCAACGTCGGCAATCAGATCTACGGCTCGAACTACAACTTGGCCCTGAAGCCCACGGGCGCCACCGCTGTGGGCTACAGCATGAACGGCAGCGGTTGGGACTACCTTGCGCAGTGGTGGAACGGCAGCACCGAGGAGTTTCACGTCGATGGCGGAGGCAACGTGAAGGCCGCAGGCGCCGTGCAGGCAGGTGCGTTCGCCACGGCGAGCCTTCCGAAAAGCTGCACCGCCGGGCAGCAGCTCTACGCAGCCGACGGCCGGAAGGCGGGCGAGGCCGCAGGAAACGGATCGGGTGTCCCGGTGATCTGCACTGCGGTCAAGAGGGGCTATCCCACCGCCTGGTTCAGCATGTGGGGCGGTACGGCGGTCACGGATTGAACATCAGGCACTACGGCGCTTGGCGGTGATGTGCCGCTCCAAGCGCCGATAGCCGGCATGTCAATGAGCCGGCGGCGCGGCTACTAAGGATGATGCAGTCCTCATCAAGGTGAAGGTGCGGCTGGTCACGCCGCACCCCCTTTCTTCGGCTTGGGCTTCGGCGGTTTCGGCCGGTCTCCCAGCCGAACCGGGACCACGAACAGGCGGGGCATCAGTCCGCCCCGTCCTCGATCACCCGGAACGCGGCGTGCGGCGTCTTCGTGGCCCTTGCTTTCGGAGCATGCGCCACGTCGAGCAGGACCCCAACAAAATCGGTCCTCGACAAGTTGGCACCGCCGCGCATCTGCGGTTCGACCTTGCCGACAAGCAGGTGGCCGTAGCGCCGCCCGATCTCGGCAAACACGTCGACCAGAGGTCCCCGACGCGCGGCTGCCTGCTGGGCGAGGGCAAGCCCGTTGGCGAGGTTCTCCGCGCGCAGGGCATCCGCCGCTGACCTCAAGCTCTGTGTGATGCTGGCCTCGGCTGCCAGTTCATTGGCTGATCTGGGCGGCAGGGGGAGTGCGTCCACCTCTCGCATCATCGCGTCATAGCTGGTGGGTGGCATCGCTGGCGGCGTAGGTGGCTGGGGGCGGCGGGCCATCAGACCTCCTCCCCCAGCAGATCATGCAGCAGCCACCACGTCAGCTGCTCGTGCGGATCGAGCTCGGCCAGATCCATCCGCCCGCCCGTCGTGTGGGAGATGCGCATCTCGTAGCGGATCAGGTGCGCCTTCGGCCACGGCCTTGCGCGTGGTGGCAGACAGCTCCAACGCTCGATCCGTCAGCTCATCTAGTCGCTCGTCGATTGGCTGCATGGCGTCAGAGACGGCTTTCATCTCTGTCTCATGGGTCGCCGTGCCCTTCATTGACGGCAGCGCTCACCAGCGCGCCTCCAGCGGCCTGCGCTGCTCGATCAGATCCGCCGCCTCTCGACCGATCGCGATCAGCTCGGCGTCGGCTCCCTCAAGGGATGGCGGCTGCCCGCGTGCAGCACCTGCCAAGCCGGTGACAGCGGCGGCAGCGGCGCCCCCGCCGAGGATGCCGCGTCGTGTCATCCGGGCCATCAGACCAGCCTCCCGAGCAGATCGTGGAACAGCGGCGCCACCCGCTCCCACTCCACCGCAGCGGCATGGAGATCCTTGGTGCCGCCATACCAGGCCATCAGCACCTGGGCTCTTGCCCGCTGCCCCTCCAGGCTAGCCGCCGACAGGTCGCCCATCTCGTCCAGGATCGGCACCTGCTGGTCGATCAGGGCATCCAGCCCGTCGTCGTGGTCGTCATCCCGAGAGCAGATAGCGTCGATCTGAGCCTGCAGCGCCATGAAGCGGTCGCACAGCTCAAGTAGCGGCGCCTCGGTGACTTGTGCCACCGGCGGCACCTCGACCGCCTGCGCGTCCGGCTTGGCAATCGCTACGGCGGCAATCCCGGCGAGGGCAGTGAAGCCGGCAGCCCCAAGCAGGTCGCAGCGTGTGGTAGTCTTCTTCATAGTTTCGGACATTTGGTATCAACCTCGTCTCGGGATCAGGCGCGGGCAGGGCTGCAACCCTGTCCGCACCGACCTCGCCCGCATCTTGCGGACTCTCCCGGCACACCGCCCGGGCGCGGGAGGCTCGTGTCGGCCCGGGTCCCGCGTTGCGCAGTGACCACGGATCAGACGAGCGATCTGGTTGTCAGTGCGCCGGCGCTGCGACAGCAGCCTCGGCCGCGGCCAGCGCCTTGTGCGCAGCCAGGAAGCGGGCCCGGCGCCTGTTCATGGTCCCGAAGGCGGCCGACACGCGGCGGGCTACGGCGCGGTCGGAGAAGATTGCCCGGTCGTGCCGGTCCTTGCGGCGCATCCGGTTGCAGGCACCACCGCGGTCTTGGCGTCGCCGTAGGCCAGCCAGGCGTCCCCGATTTCCAGGCGGGCCAGCTCGATCCGGCGTGTCGCCTGCTGCCGGACCAGCGCCTGTGGGTCGTACTGGGCGAGGAACGCCGGGCTAAGGCAGGAGACGGGGCGGATGAGCGTGATGCTGCGGAGGGGCTGGTAGCAGGCTTTGGGTTTGGTGGTGGCGTAGGTCATGATACTCCCGGCGAGAAGCTTGCTATCATCTGATGTATGATCTATCAGCTAGGTCGGTAATATGCAATGTAAGCTATCAAAAGATTGGCGCTAGATCATTATGACGGGGATGCAAATGCGGGCCGCGCGAGCCTTGTTGCGGTGGCGAGCGCAGGATCTGGCAGACGCGGCCCGCGTGGGAATCGCGACAATCCAGCGGGCCGAGAAAGAGAGTGGTCCCGTGCAGATGAACCGGAGCACGGAAGACGCAATCCGACGTGCCCTGGAAGCGGCAGGCGTGGAGTTCATCCCTGCTAACGGCGGCGGTGCTGGCGTCAGGATGAAGGTGCCGGAGCCATGACTACGCCTGCCTTCCTCTATCAACTCCGACCTGCTGGTGGTGGAGGAGTTGCCGTCGCCTGGGCTATCGCGTCAGGTCGGAAGGTCAGCTCCATAGCAGTCACAGAGACCGTGGCTACCCGTGGAAGACGCGGTGCAGCTCGTGCAGAGCTTGGCTAGCCGATCTGGCTTCGATTGCCCGCAGCGTGTGCCGTAGGCCGGGACCCATGACCGACGATCCCACCCTAGCCGAGCTGCTGACCCTCTGGCCGCACCTCACGGACGAGGCCCGGCAGTCGCTGCTGCGGATCGCGCGAGCAAAGGTGGCGCCTGGTGCTGGTGGACGGCTGGAGCGGCCGGTGCCGAAGATGAAGGGGGCAGTGATTATGGACGATCGACTGCAGGGTATCTTGCGAACGACGCACTTTAATCGATGGAGTACAACATGAACGAAGTAATGCAGAACACCAAACCGATGGCGGCGGAAATTGCGCAAGCAATAACAGAAATTGAAAAGCTCGCTCCAGATGTGTCTTGGTCGTTTGGTACTAATCCGGTAGTTGACATCGGATGTATCGGCTTCAGTGCGTTCGTACAGATTAGTCAGCCAGCAAGAGAAGCGCATCAGGGTCCTATAATGGTGATTCAAAGACACGAAACCTTTGCAGTAGCAGCTGGCTTGCCGTTTATCGGTTTCAGATGGAACAAAGTAGATGGTCAGGGTGTAAGCTAGGCCCGCGGCCAGAACTATAAAGCGCTTGGTGGCCGAGACTTACGCAGTCAAGAAGTATAAAGATTAGACGCATCAACTGGTCGATACCTCAGTTTCGCGTATGCTCACGTACATGATGGTCCCACTATAATGTAACATCGGGCTTGATCTATGCAGTAGATTTAGATCAGCTGACAGGGTGAGGGGCAGACCAATCCACCTCAGCTAGTATGTAAAGTGCTGGAAACAGGAGTAGTAATGCTAAAGCTAAGGTTCCAAGGTCTAGTAATTGACATTGGTGTTTCTGAAGGAAACGATACAGCATATTACTTGGCAAAAGGTTTCCAGGTCGTCGCCGTTGAGGCAGATCCAGGCATGTGCACACTCCTTCGTCGAAGATTCCACAGGTCTATCGAAGCAGGTGCGCTCAAGTTGCTCAACTTCGCTGCCGGCACGACCTTTGGTGACTCGGTCAAGCTCTTGGTGCACAATCAAGCTCAAGGTCTATCTTCGATATACAAGCGTTCAGACGTAAGCCCGGAAGGATATTCTGAACATAAGGTTACAACAATTGATTGGCGAACCTTACGCGCTCAAGCAGGTTTGCCGCGTTACATAAAGATCGACATCGAGGGACAGGAAGATCTATTTCTTACCGGAATGATGGAGGAGACGGAGCTACCGGAGTTTATTTCGATCGAAGCCTATAAGCTTCGTCCTTGCGAGATGCTGCACGAGATGGGCTATGAGCGGTTTAGACTCGTCGATCAACGCCCGCTTGGTGGGTTTCAGCTGCCAAGCCGACAATGGGAGGGGCTGACAATTAGTGCAGCAGACTTCACGCATGCCTCCGGCCCGTTCGGTTTAGACCTGTTCGGCGATGGGAATTGGCTCACTTTCGCGGAGTTTCAGGTCGCGTGGACGGCCTGTCAGTCTAAAATGTCACGAACATGGTTTGACTGCCATGCCTGGAGACCGAACTAATAGGCCTTCAGTATCAACGGTAGCTTCTGAGGCGTGTCTGGAATAGACTTGCCATACAGCAAAATCAGGTAACCTTGATCACCAGCTGCAATTAAGGGCTGAAGGGTAGGATTAGTGCCGTTGGTATGCCTTCCCGCGGTCAGGATGTTGTCGCTGACCTTGAGGTCTCCGGCCGCAAGCCTGCTGCTTAGAACCTGCGGGAACCGGGCTTGTTGACGCGTTGCGAACCACCCAAAGCGCAACTGCATCCACCGTCTCGCCAGACGGGTCGGTGTCTGAGCCGGGCGCATTGGTTCCGGCGCCCTCGGAGTAGTTCGCCACCACGTAAAAGGTCGGATCGGCCCCCTGTGAGTGTAGATAGGAAACCTCGGCCTGCACTGCCTGCATAAAGGTCGGGTCGTAATGGAACTGCGGCGTGGTGCCAGTCGCCGCGGTCAGGTCATAGGGGCTGAGCAGCACCACAGATATCAGGCCATTCGTGGTAGCCCACTTGATCTCCTGCGCGCTAAGCCTGCGGTAGGCAGGCTCCCGGACGTACATGAAGTAGTTTGCAGGGGTGTCCAACCCGACACCGCCGGCTGCTGTGACAAGCGCTCGGCTCTCGCCCCAATAGGCAGAGGTCCAATCGTTGTCGTTGTTGGTGGTCGAGACCTGAGCTCCATTGGCGGTTAAATAGGGTAGGACATATTGAATCGACGGGCCAGCGCGCTTCACGTCAGCGATCGCGGCTAGGTTCATCAGATAGTAGGGATCCGACAGGTTGTCGGTCATCCCCATCCCGAAAGGGTTCAGCATGGCGATCTTCGGCGACCAGCCACCGGCCGCGATGAGAGAAGGCCACGTCGAACCTTTGACGCCACCCCAGGTCCAGTGCTGTAAGGTAGTCACGTAGCTGCCGTAGGTCGAGGCGATGTCCGGCATCACGACCGGGTCCGTGCCGACCTCGATGATACCCTTCGCCTGGCTCGACCAATTTGCTAAGATGGCAGAGAGCCTTAAGCTTGCCACCTGTGTTAGGGCATAGGAGGTCAAGTAGAACGAGGTGTTTTGGCTGGCCTGCAGGTTGCGGACGTTGTCCGCCGAGGCAAGGTCGCTTGCGCCGATGATTGCACCCATGTAGACGCGAGAAGGCCGGACGGTGCAGGAATTGAGTGGCAACGCTTTGTTTGAGACTGTAAGCGCCTGTGGTTCATTATATCGAGTCGTCCCATCAGCAATTGTGTTGGGGATATTGGCGAGCAGCTGATCGAGTTCCTGCGCATATACATCGGCTGCCGAGACCACGATTAACCCACTGAAAACGATAAGAGCATGACGACGAAGACGCAGCATCAAATTCACCGGCAGAACGAGAAGGCCTTCTGAGGCCAATACTCGTATGGGATAGCGCGGGCTCGCAAGCACAGTATAGCGGTGATAGGTACAGCATAAGATGGTGCTCCTTGCTCCGGAGGATGTAGACACCGCCTTCGCTGCCTTCATGGTGGCGCTGGTGCAGTCGGCCATCGCAATCGTCGGGTTCTCGCCGACGAAGGCCGGGCTGGCGGCCGAGGCGCTTAAGGCCGGAGCTCGGGTGGACTGGAAGCGCATCGCTAGTCCGGAGCGGCCGGCGGTGTGGAGCACGGCATAAGCCAGATGGTTGGGGCAGTCGCTTCCCAGCTGATCTTCTGGATGCTGTTCCGGGCGCTGCCGGAACTGAGTGAGGGCTGGATGACGCTGCTGATGCTGCTAGCGGCCGGCGGCATCTACGTGACGAGTCGGCGGCTAACCCATCGATAGCACTTATTCCCATAACGGGAACACGCTACGTGATGCTTATGCAGATCATCGCCCTCCAAACTTGTGGGAGTTCTGGACGATGCACCCGCAGGCGGAGGTCCCCCTCCGTGCTTGGTATGGCCTAGGGCCTGTTAGCACTTGATCCAATCGCATGTGGCGGCGAGGCAGAGCACGCCCATGAAGGAGCGGGCTGTTTTCTCGTATCGCGTGGCGACCGCTCGCCACTCCTTGAGCCGTGCCCACAGGCGTTCGACCTGGTTGCGGTGAACGTAGATCCAGTCGGGACAGGCAACCGACGCCTCGTTCCGCCTGGTCGGGATCGCGGGACGGGCGCCCAGGTCGCGGATGTGCTCGCGAAAGGAATGGCTGCTGTAGCCGCGGTCGGCGACCACCCGTCTTGGCACCTGGGGCAGGCGGTCGAGCAACGGCACCGCATGGGGCAGTTCGTGAGCCTGTCCTGGCGCCAGCATGAAGGCTATGGCGCGGCCGAGGCTGTCGGCCAGCACGCTGGCCTTGATGCCATAGCCGCCACGAGAGCGGCCAAGCGCCTCACGATGATCTCGTTGTGCCGGAGCATCCGACGTTTGGCCGCTCCGGCGGTTCTGACGCACTTTTGGTGCAGCGGTAGCTGCCCAAGCGCCGATAACTTGCTGAGAATGATGAGTTTTCTTGACCGTGGGGCTCTCAGCCAATCCGTATTCGAGACGGGCTCGCGGTCCGCCCATAATCTTTAGCTCCGACAGTGGGTTACTGTTCGATCTCCGAGCCGAGCTGCACCAAAAGTGCGTCAGAGCCACTGACGGGCCGAACCAGCTATGGGTCGCTGACATCACCTATGTGCCGACGGCAGTCGGGTTCCTCTACCTGGCCGTCGTGCTCGACGCCTGGAGCCGCAAGGTCGTCGGCTGGTCGATGGCCAGCCATCTGCGCGCCCGGCTCGTGCTGGATGCCCTCGAGATGGCTGTTGGCCAGCGCCGGCCCCGGGAGGTGATCCACCACAGCGATCAGGGGTCTCAACCCGGTTTCAACCAGTCGTCGCAACGGCAGTCTGACCTGACCGCAGCACGACGTC
>CAXUEL010000157.1:0-8003 GCA_964249915.1 uncultured Acetobacteraceae bacterium
ACCACGTGCCGCCCCCCGAGCTCGCCGGCCAGCGACGCGATCCGCGCCAGCAGCACCGGGTCGAGCAGGAAGTGCTGGCCCAGCGACTTGCGCGCGTCGAGCCCGTGCTCGGCGATCACCGCGCGCAGCGGCGGCAGGTCGGGCGGCAGCCCCGGCAGCGTCCGGCCCGGCGCGTCCGCCCCGCTCAGGACGAGCGCAGGTCGATCACCGCCCTGCGATGCAGGTCGCGGTTCAGCTGCCGCGACACCAGCTCGACGCGGTCGTTCAGCAGCTGGTCGGCGATCTCGCCGGTGTCGCGCTCCGCCAGGTTCTTCTCCGAGCGCGAGCAGACCATGATCACGTCGATGCCGTCGCTCGACACCAGCGGATGGCTCGCCTGCCCGACGGCCAACGGTTCCAGCACGTGCGCCATCTGCGGGTTGAGCCGGTCGAGCTGCACCGTGCCCGGGTTGCCCGGCCGCTTGGACCCGAAGCCGGTGTTGGCCGCCTCGATCTGGTCGCAGCTGTGCGCGTCCCTGGACAGGGCGTTGGCCTTCGCCAGCGCCTGCTGCTGCTGCGCGGTCGGCGCCTGCGGGTTCAGCGGCGCGTCGAACGGCACGAAGGCCTGCCGCAGGTCGAGCATGGTCGCCATCTGGGTGCCGCTGACCCGGCGCCCGGCGAGCGCGATGATGTCGTAGCCGCCCGCCACCCGGATCGGGTTGCTGATCGCGCCCACCGGCATCGCCCGGGCGACCTCCACCACCTCCGGATCGAGGTTGTCCGCCTGCACCCAGCCGAGCGAGCCGCCGTCCAGCGCGGTCTGGCTCTGGCTGAACTGGGCGGCGACGATCGGGAACGGCGCGCCGGCATGCAGCTGCCCGATCACCGTGTTGGCGAACCGGAGCGCGTCGGCGCCGTTCTTCGGGTCCTCCACCGGCACGAAGATCTCGCTGATCTGGTACTCCGGCTGGCCCGCCTCGCGCTTGAGCGCCTCCTGCCGCTGCCGGATGTCGGCCGAGGCGATCCGCGCCCGCTCGCCCAGCTGCTCGCGCAGCACCCCGGTCCAGGACAGCTGCACCCGGATCTGGTCGATCAGCGTGGTCATGGCGACGCCATCCTTCGCCAGCCGGTCGCGCAGCGCGTTGCTGGGCATGTTGTTGCGCTTCTCGATGTCGCCGATGGCGTCGGCGATCCGCGAGATCGGCACGTTGATGTGGCGCTGCTGGATCTCCTGCATGCGCAGCCGCTCGTCGATCAGCTGCCGGGTGATCTGCGGCCGCAGCCGGTTCAGCACGTCCGGGTTCTCGGCCAGGCCGGTGGACAGGGTGAACAGGTGCTCGCGGTCCTCCACGTCGCGCCGGGTGACGATCTGGCCGTTCACCACCGCGACGATCTCGTCCTGCGACGGCCCGGCGCCGCCGGCGGCCTTGCCCGCGGGCGCGGGGGTGCCGGCCGCGCCGTCGTCGGTGGCGTCCGCCGCCTGGTGGTGGCGGTGGTGCGACTGCCCCGACGCCCCGCCCGGCCAGGCCGCGCCCGCAAGCAGCAGGACCGCCAGCATCCGGGCGGTGGTGCGGGCGGCCGGGGCCGGTGGCCGGGAAGCCGGGAAGGGTCGCTGCAGGCGCATGGATGGTTCCTGGATGGCCGGAAGCCGCTCAGCCGTTCACCGGGAAGGTGCCGAGCGTCTTGAAGGTGAGGGTGAACAGGATGGAGCTGTCGCCGCTGTCGCCGTTGATGGTGGTGTAGCGCCGATTGAACGACACGTCGAAGATGAAGCAGTCGTTGGTGTACGCCACGTCGCCGCCGAGCGCCACGAACTGGTTGGTGGCCAGGTTGCGCCGTCCGTAGGCGGACACGCGGAACCGCTTCCAGATGCTCGACAGGCCGAGCGTGCCCTCGTTGGTCGGCACCAGGAACGCCGAGTTCGGCCCGGCCAGGGTGAACGGGTTGCTGTTGTAATAGTAGTAGTAGCTCCGCGCGTTGTAGATGTAGCCGCCGCTCACCGTCAGCAGCGGGACGCCGGCGGTGAGCAGCCCGTCGGCGAAGTGGGTCTGGCCGCTGTCGTGGTCCATGCGGTCGCGCACGGTGAAGTCGAGCCACTTGGCCGGGGTGAAGCTCAGCCGGCTGACGATGTCGGATGCGTGCGTTGTCAGCCCGCTGTTGGGCAGCTGGTTCTCGTCGATGTGCTCCTGGTAGCTTTCCCCCACCAGCGCGTCGATCTGGTGGCCGTTGAAGCTCCAGTTGGCGTGCAGCGCGTAGTTGGCGCGCAGGCCGCCGTCGAGCCGGTCCACGCCCTCGTGGCGGTTGAGCGAGAACAGCGTGGTGTCGGTGAACTCGTAGTCGAGGCTGTCCTCGTTGGGCAGGTGGCGGTTGATGCTGTTGCCGGAGTTGGGTGCCGCGATCAGCTGCACGATCGGCTCCACGACCGCCGAGCCGTTCTGCAGCGTCTTGAGGAACGGCCAGTTCATCTTCACCGCCACCGTCGGCAGCGCCTGGCCGGCGCTGGTGGCGTTCACGTCGTTGTAGTTCGGCACCAGGTCGAGCTTGGACGCCTTGTACACCTCGCTGTCGAGGTGGGCTGTGACGGTGAACAGCTGGCCCAGCGTGTCGCGGAACGGCCGGTCGTAGTTCAGGCTGAGCTCGAGGCGCTGGTCCGAGGTGCCGTTGGCGCGGTAGATGTTGAAGTCGTTGGTCGACACGGTGGTGCGGCCGCCGAGCGCGTCCGGCGCGCCGGTGAAGCTGTACTCGTAGCGCGGCAGCACGAACGGCAGCTGGCTGGAGTTGATCACCCCGGCGTTCAGGCCCTGGAAGAAGTCCCCGTCGAGCCGCGAATATGCGCCGACGCCGAAGCCTTCCAGGTAGACGGTGCTGCCGAGCACGTCCGCGCCGTATCCCGGGATCCGGTAGTCGCGCAGGTAGTTGGCCGAGCTGGCGAGGTTGATGTCCGCGCCGTAGCGCCAGTGCTCGTCGTAGTCGAACACGCTGTGGGCATAAACGTAGCCCTGCAGCCCCTTGTCGTCGACCGGCGCCACGAAGGTGCCGTTGTCGTAGAAGCCGGCGGTGTTGGTGGTGTCGTAGGCGATCGCTCCGGTGATCCGCACGATGCCGTTGTTGAGCTGCTGCCTGTACTGCGCGGTCAGCTGCGGCCCGGTGTTGGTGGACAGCAGCGGCACCAGGGTGACGTCGGCCGACCGGTTCAGCACCCAGAAGTACGGCAGGGTGATGTAGGTGCCGAGATGCTTGTCGTGCGGTGAGATGTCGCCGAGCAGGAACCCGCTCTGCCGCTTCACCGACGGGTCGGGCGTGGAGAAGAACGGCAGGTAGCCCACGGGCACCCCGAACATGTCGAGATACACGTCGCGGTACTCGAGCCGCTTGTGCTCGAGGTCGTCGGTGGCGTCGTACGCGCGCAGCTCCCAGAACGGCGGCCGCTCGGGATGCTGCGCGCACACCTTGCAGGCGGTGTACACCGCGCGCGACAGGTCGTTGACCTTGGCGTCGGTGCGCCTGGCGCCGTTGGCGGCGAGCTTGCCGTTCTCCGACAGCAGCGAGCGCATGTTGGTCATGACGCCCTCGCGCATGCCCTGCGTCAGCTCGGCGTAGTCGGCGAACAGCACCTCGCCGTCCGGCTCCACGATCGCCACGTGCCCGGACGCGGCGGCGACGTTGGTGTTGCGGTCGAACGTCACCGTGTCGGCGCGCAGCACGTGGTCGTTCTGCCAGATCTCGACATGGCCGGTCCAGGTGACCAGCCCGCTCTTGCTGTCGTAGTTGACGCTGTCGGCGCGGAAGGTGACCGGCTCGTTGCGCGAGACCGGCGTGCCCTTGGCCAGGCCCGCCCCCGGCAGCGGCTGCCTCGGCACCGCGCCCGCGTGCCCGGGCGGCAGGCCGAGGGACAGGCCGCACAGGCCTGCCAGCAGCAGCACGCCGCGCGGCGTGCTGGGTCGTGCAGGGTGGCCGGCGAGGGGCGCGACGAAGCGGCGCATCAGCCGTCCTCCAGGTGCAGCAGCAGGGCGATCGCCAGCATCAGCCCGGCGCCGGCCGGGGCCCAGGCCGCCATGATCGGCGGCAGGGCTCCGGACTGGCCGAACTGCTCGGCGATCTTGGAGACGGTGAACAGCGCGAAGCCCGAGGCGACGCCGCCGCCGATCATGCGCGCCACGCCGCCGCGACGCACCGGGCGCATCGAGAACCCGGCCGAAACCAGCGCCATGGTGCCGGCCAGCAGCGGCAGCGCCAGCAGCGCCTGGAACCTGAGCCGGTGCCGGATCGAGGAGAACCCCGAGCGGTCGAGCAGGGCGATGAAGCCGGGCAGGGTCCAGACCGACAGGGTGTCGGGAGCGGCGAAGCTTTCCTGCACGCGCGCCACGGTCAGGTCGGTGGGCAGGCTCATCTCGCCGACCGGCTGCGGTAGGTGGTCGGGCAGCACGCTGTCGGCGCCGTGCAGAACCCAGCGGTGGTCGCCCAGCGCGCCGGTGGCGGCCTCGATCCGCAGCAGCAGCCGGTCCTGCCCGTCGAGCCGGAACACGCTCACCCCCTGCACCGACAGCGCCCCGCGCCGCATCCGCACGGTCCGGGCGTGCAGGATCGCCACGCCGCCCGGCACCAGCCCGGCGTCGGACTGGCGCAGCCAGAGCTGCCCGCCGGCGACGTTCAGCGACCCGCCGCCGGAGCGGAGGTAGGTGTTGTCGAGCGCCTCCGCGCGGGCATAGGTCGCGGACGACAGCGGGCTCAGCAGCGCGGTGGCGAGTGCCCCGATGCCGATCGCGCAGGCCAGCGGTGCCGCCAGGAACTGCCACACCGAGACCCCGGCGGCGCGCGCCACGATCAGCTCCGAGGAGCGTGTCAGGCGCCAGAAGCAGATGATCCCGCCCAGCAGCACCCCGAACGGCAGGATCTCGATGCAGAAGTACGGCAGGTGGAGTGCCGCGATCTCCAGCGCCAGGCTCGCCGGCACGTCCGGCCGGGTGGCGGCGCGCCGCAGCAGGTCGATGAAGTCGAACAGCGACACCAGCCCGGTCAGGGCGGCGATCAGCGCCAGCACGCTGAAGCAGAACTGCCGTGCGATGTAGAACGACAGGGTGATGGCGACCGGCACCGGTATCGCGTCCTCAGGCGGAAGCGGCGCGCGCCGGCAGGACCGGGGCCGGCCGGCGCAGCTCCGGGCCGAACAGCAGGACGGCGCAGACGAGTCCCGGCAGCACCGCCTCGATCCAGATCAGCGGCATCAGCCCCGGGCTGCGCGCCGCCACGCTCTGCACCACCAGGCCGAGCGCCAGGAGGCCTACCACCGACAGGATCGCCACCAGCGGCCTGAGCGTGCTGCCGTGACGCGAGAAGCCGCCAGACAGCACCGCCAGCAGCGCCACCATGGCGAACGAGAACGCGGTCAGCGGCGCGCTCAGCCGCCGGTGCCCTTCCACCGCGAACTTGCCGCGGTCGCGCGGCTGCACCTCGCGCGGGTCGGGATGGAACAGCTCGGGCAGCGACATCTCGTTGGAGTCCCGGTAGCGGATGTCGTCGTCCTTGTTGCCGTCGGCGAGGTCGATGGTGTTGCGGTGGAAGGTCAGCACGTCCAGCCGGCCGGTCTTGCGGTCGATCTCCTCGCGCGAGCCGTTGTACAGCACCACCTTGGGCACGTCGCCGTTCGGCTCCAGGTGCCCGTGCTCGGCCAGGATGGTGGCCCGCACCGCCTTCTGCCGGTCGTCCTCGACCAGGATGCCGCGCAGCGTGCCGTCCGGCTCGCGGGTGCGGATGTACACCGTCATGGTCGGCGAGACCGGGGTGAACACCCCTTCCTGCAGCAGGAAGGCGGCCATCTTGTTGCGTATCTCGAACTCGTACTCGCGGAAGGCGTGATAGGAGGCCGGAACGATCCACACGTTCAGCACGTAGGACAGGGCGACGGCGATGAGGACGCAGTACATCGCCGGCCGGGCGATCCGCGACGGCGACAGCCCTGCCGCGCGCATCACCGTCAGCTCGCGGTCGCCGGCCAGCCGCTGGAACACGAACTGTGTCACGACAAAGGTGGTGATGGGCAGGATGACGGCGACGAAGCCCGGGATCAGCAGCCCGGTCAGCTGCAGGAACACGCGCAGGCTCAAGCCCCGGTCCACCACCAGGCTGACGAAGCGCAGCGACTGGGTCAGCCAGATCAGCGCCGCCAGGCTGCCCGTGGTCGCGAGCAGCGCCACCAGCAGCTGGTGCAGGACGTACCGGTCCAGCCGGCTGACGGAAGGCGCGCTCATGCCCCTTCCTACCCTCCATGGCGTCCCGGCAAAAGACGCCACCGTGTCCCGGAACGTGTCGGGCCCGCAGCGCCCCGTCCGGCCGGCGGGAGGCCGCGATGCCCGACGCTGAGGCGCCCGGGCCTGCGTCCGGCGCCGACCCGCTGCTGGCCTACCACGCCGGGCTGCACGACCCGGTCTCGGACTGCCCGATCCTGGACGGCAACCGGGTGGTGCTGCTGCCGGAAGGGCGGGCGGTGGTGCAGGCGGTGATGCGGGCGATCGGCTCCGCCCGCCGCTACGTGCACATGGAGTACTACACCGTCGACGACGTGACCCTGGACGGGCAGTCGCTGTTCGAGCTGCTGGAGCGTACCGCCGCGCGAGGGGTCGAGGTGGCGGTGACCTGGGACGCGATCGGCTCGGGCGGCACCCCGGACGCGGCGTTCGACCGGCTGCGCGCCCGCGGCGTCCGCCTGCTGGAATACCACTCGGTCAACCCGTTCCGCGCCCGCTTCGACCTGCGCATGAACGACCGCGACCACCGCAAGCTGACGGTGGTGGACGGCACCGTCGCCGTGCTGGGCGGCGCCAACATGTCCAAGGTGTACCAGATCCCGCGCTCGGCCGGCCGCGGCCCGGACGCCGACCACGGCTACTGGATCGACAACGGCATCCAGATCCACGGACCGGCGGTGGGCGAGATACACCGCCTGTTCCTGCACACCTGGAACGGCGCCGGCGGCGACGGTCCGCCGCTGCAGCGGCACGACGAGCGCCTGCCGCCGCGGGCGGGCGGCGAGCGGATCCGCGTCGACGGCAGCGCGCCGGCGGAGCGGCGGCCGCTGTACAACCTGTCGATGCGGGCGGCGATCGGCGGCGCCCGCTCGCGCATCCTGCTGGCGACCGGCTACTTCGTCCCAGCGCCGGCGGAATGGCGGCTGCTCGCCGCCGCCGCCGGTCGCGGGGTCGAGGTCGAGCTGCTGCTGCCGGGCTACAGCGACGTGCAGGCGGCGGTGCACGCGGCGCGCGCCCTGTACGGCGCCCTGCTCCGGGCCGGGGTGCGGATCCACGAGGTGCGCGACGCCATGCTGCACGCCAAGGTCGCCACCGTCGACGGGGTGATGACGGTGATCGGCTCGTCCAACTTCGACCGCCGCAGCGTGCGCTACAACAACGAGATCGACGCGGTGGTGCTGGGCGCCGACACCGCCGGCGCCGTCGAGTCGATGCTGCGCGCGCAGATCGCCGACGCGACGCCGATCTCCTACGCCGGCTGGCGCGCCCGCTCCCGCCGCGAGCGCGCGCTGGAACTCGCTGCCCGGTTGTGGAAGCGGTTCATGTGAGCACGTCCAGCACCTCGACCGGATCGCCGACGCCGAGCCGCCCCGGCGCCTCCGGGATCAGGTTGGCGCCGAACACGATCCCCGCCGCGTGCCGGTTGAGCCGCCCGAGCGTACGCAGCGGCTCGCCCGGCTCCGGCGACAGCCCGGTGCGCTGGTCCCGCGTGACCACCACGCAGCGCGTGCAGGGCCTGGGCGCACGGAACGTCATGGTGCCGATCCGCACCCGCCGCCACCGGTCCTCCGACCAGGCCGGCAGCCCGGAGATCGTCACGCTGGGGCGGAACCGGTCCATCGGCACCGGCACCGCGAGGGCGGCGTTGAGCGCCGCCAGTGAGTCGCAGGAGGTCGCCAGCAACGGGAACGCGTCGGCGAAGCCGACATGGTCGCCGGGCTCCCCGAACGCCGGGTCGACCGGACGGGCCCGCTCGTCGTCCAGGTAGGCGAGGCGGCA
>CAXUEL010000158.1:0-7728 GCA_964249915.1 uncultured Acetobacteraceae bacterium
GCGTCGCCGGGGGCGCGGTCGAACGCGAGCACCCCCTCCGGCGACGGCACCCAGCACGCCGGCGACCAGGGCGCCCGGCCAGTCGCCGGAGGGCAGGCCGATCGCGGCACCGCAGAATCCGCCGCTGATCAGCCGGGTCCCGAACTGCACCGGAACGGTGCGCCGTGGCGTCCGCGGGAGCTGGTCGGAGACGAGCTCGCCGACCGCAAGCGCTGTGAAGATCCAGGGCGTGACCGCGGCGCCGAGGAACCCCAGAAGGGTGCCGTGCAGCCGCAGCACCCCGGTGGCGGCCGCCCAGCTCACGCCGGCCGGCGCCACCATCGCACGGAGGCCGGCGACGATGCCGACCAGGAAGGCAATCAGGTAGACGCTCATGATGTTTCTCCCGGTTCATCCGGCCGCCCTGGCCGCTCCCGGCCCGCGAACCGGATCGCGCTCGGCTCGCCGGTGTCGAGGCCGGTGCGACGTGCACCATGTCGCCCCATCCATCGTCGGCTCCGGCCCGACATCGTCGGCGCCGTCCGGCAGCCGCCCCGGCTCGAACCGTCGGCAGGCCCGGCCTCCCCGGATCCGCCGCAGCCGGCGGGTTCTCGGGGCTCCGACCCGCCGACGCCCGGAGCCTGGTCGATCAGCCTCGGACGAACGACAGCAGGTCGGCGTTGATCTGTTCGGCGTTCGTCGTCGGCATGCCGTGCGGCAGTCCGGGATAGGCCTTGAGGGTGGAGTTCCTGACGAGCCCCGCCGAGAGCGGACCGGCATCGGCGAAGGGCACGATCTGGTCGTCCTCGCCGTGCATGACCAGCGTGGGCACGTCGATCGCCTTCAGGTCGTCGGTGAAGTCGGTTTCCGAGAACGCCTTGACGCAGTCATACTGGGGCTTGACCCCGCCCATCATCCCCTGCCGCCACCAGTTCTCGCGCACGCCTTCGGATACCTTGGCGCCCGGCCGGTTGTAGCCATAGAACGGCAGCGTGATGTCCTTGAAGAACTGGGCGCGGTTGAAGGCGGTGCCGGCGCGGATCTCGTCGAACACCGCGATCGGCAGCCCGCCCGGGTTGGCGTCGCTCTTCACCATGATCGGCGGCACCGCGCTGACCAGCACCGCCTTGGCGACCCGCCCCTGCCCATGCCGGGCGACGTAGCGCGCGACCTCGCCGCCACCGGTAGAGTGGCCGACATGGATGGCCTCGCGCAGGTCCAGGGCCGCGGCCAGTTCGGCGACATCGGCGGCATAGGTGTCCATCTCGTTGCCGTGCCAGGTCTGCGTCGAGCGACCGTGGCCGCGACGGTCGTGCGCGATGACCCGGTAGCCGTGCTGCAGGAAGAACATCATCTGCCCATCCCAGTCGTCCGCCGACAGGGGCCAGCCGTGATGGAAGACGATCGGCTGGCCCGTCCCCCAGTCCTTGTAGAAGATCGTGGTGCCGTCCTTGACCGTGATCGTGCTCATGTCGATTCCTTCCGCCGGTGAAGTCTCGATCTCGTTGCGAGGGAGGCCGGAGCGAACCGGACCCGGGCCGGCATCCGCAGCCAGGAGCAGCGGGCGAGCGGCCGTGACCTGCCGCCCGGCGATGCCCGCGTCGCCGCACGCCAACCCACCGTCCCAGTCGCCCGCTGCCGGCGACGCCTCGACCGCTCCCGTTCGCGGCCGGATCATGATGCTGGACGGAGCTTTGCCGGTCTTGAAGGGGAACGGCATCCTGTTCCGAATGCGGCATGGCAGCTAGGACCGGTGCAGGCGCCGATAGGCTGCCGGGGTTTCTCCCGTCATGCGGCTGAACACGCGGGTCAGGTGGCTCTGGTCGGCGAAGCCGCACTCGACCGCGATCGCGGTCAGCGACAGGCTGGTCGACCGGAGCAGCCCCGCGGCCCGATCCACGCGGTGGCCCGTACGCCAGCGATGCGGCGTCTGGCCCATGCTGGCGAGAAAGGCCCGCTCGAACTGGCGCTTGGACAATCCGCAGGCGTTCGACAGGTGCGACGTCGTCACGTCCTCGCCGAGGTCGTTCAGCATGAGGTCGATCGCACGGGACTTCTGCCAGGGCGCGAGCCCCTTGCTGGCGGGTTCGCGCGACGTGCGCAGGCCGCCGTAGGTCGTCGCCAGATAGGTCACGACAGAAGACAACAGATGGTCGATGAACAGGATCGACGCCTGCTCGGCATTGGCAAGCAGCGGACCCAGGGCCTTTGCGATGTGGAGCATCGTGGCGTCCTGCGGGACGTACCTGAGCGGAACGCCGGACCGGGCGACGCAGGGCTGCCCCAGCTCCCGGCTCAGCTCGTCAAAGGCGGAGATCGGCAGGAAGAAGTTCACCGTGTGGAACGGATGCTTGAGATCCGTCACCCACTGGTGGCGGAAGTCGAACCACACCAGGCTTCCGGCCTCCGGACTCAAGGTGCCGATGCTCCGACCGTCCTGCCACTGCTCGACCGGCGACAGCGCCCGAAGCGTGACGACCAGCATGAACAGGTCCAGAAGGGGAGACGGCACGCTCAGGCCATGGTTGGGCCTGTCGCGGCGGTAGCAGGCGACGGCGAAGCCATCACGGCCGATCTGGCTGGTCGTGACGCCGACCGATTCGTCCAGTTGGTCGCGCCTGGAGAAATACGGCTCGCTCGGCCGGGTGATGAGCCGTTTCGAGGACGCCGACATCGCAAGATCGCCTTGCCTGGTGCGAGTGGCGATGGCCTATCGTCATTCCGCGTCGTTGTCCACCGATCGCAACGGACGCCAACCGACAGGCAGGGGCAGGCCTGGTCGGCCCTGCCTGGGCTGTTGCGCCGATGGCGAGCCGTCGTAGCCGGCAGGCGGGTTCAGGATGCCGGCCGTGACGGGCCAGGCGTTTCCCGCAGGCCGGGAGCCGCGGCGGCTCAACGCGGAGACAGCACCATGATCATCTGGCGGTTTTCCATGCGCGGCATCTGCTCGACCTTGGCGCGCTCGTCCATGTCGCCGCGTATGCGCTCCAGCACCTTCACGCCGAGGTCCTGGTGCGCCATCTCGCGGCCGCGGAACCGCAGCGTCACCTTCACCTTGTCGCCCTCCTCGATGAAGGACTTCATGGCGCGCATCTTAACCTGGTAGTCGTTCTCGTCGATGTTCGGACGAACCTTGACTTCCTTGATCTCGATGACCTTCTGCTTCTTGCGCGCCTCGTTCTTCTTTTTCTGCTGCTCGTACTTGAACTTGCCGTAGTCGAGGATCTTGACCACCGGCGGCTCGGCGTTGGGACTGATCTCGAGCAGGTCGAGGCCGACCGAGAAGGCGCGCTGCATCGCGTCGCGCGTGGTCATCACGCCCTGCATCTCGCCTTCCTCGTCGATCAGGCGAACGTTGGGAACGCGGATCTCTTCGTTGACGCGTGGGCCGTCGCGGGTCGGCGCCGCTTGCATCGGGGGTCTGGCTATCGGACTGCTCCTGTCGCTGTGGATACGGTGTCGCGCCCCGCAACGGGGACGCAACGGTCGGGTGAGAAGGCTAGCACGCAAACCTTGTCAAGGAATGAAGCCCCGGCGCAACCCTGACTCGACGCATGAACGGGGTCAGGTGGCGGCTTGGCGCTTCAAGTCGGGAGCGGTGGCTTCCAGCGCAAGGGCGGCGACGGCCGCGTCGAGGCCGAGCATCTCCTGGTCGAGGCCGCCGAGACGGCGCATCGCCACCGTGCGCGCCTCCGCCTCCTTGCGCCCGACCACCAGGATCACCGGGACGCGGCCGAGGCTGTGGGTGCGTATCTTGGCGTTGATCTTCTCGTTGGCGGTGTCGGCCTGCACGTGGAGGCCGGCGCGTCGCAGGGCGTCGGCCACCTCGATCGCATACGGCCCGGCGTCGGACACGATGCTGGCCACCACGACCTGCACCGGCGCCAGCCAGAGCGGGAAACGGCCGGCGAACTGCTCGATCAGGATGCCGAGGAAGCGCTCGAACGAGCCCAGGATCGCGCGGTGCAGCATCACCGGGCGGTGCCGGGCGCTGTCCTCGCCGATGAAGGACGCGTCCAGCCGCTCCGGCAGCACGGTGTCGACCTGCAGCGTGCCGCACTGCCAGTCGCGGCCGATCGCGTCGCGCAGCACGAACTCCAGCTTCGGCCCGTAAAATGCTCCCTCCCCCGGGTTCAGCTCGTACTCGACCCCGGCCAGCCGGCAGGCCTCGAGCAGGGCGGCCTCCGACTTGTCCCAGGACGCGTCGTCGCCGGCGCGGTGGTCGGGCCGGTCAGCGAACTTCACCCGGAAGCCGTCGAAGCCGAGGTCGCGGTACACCTCGGCCAGCATGGCGACGAAGCGCGCGGTCTCGGGGGCGATCTGCTCCTCGGTGCAGAAGATGTGCGCGTCGTCCTGCACGAAGCCGCGCACGCGCATGATGCCGTGCAGCGCGCCGGACGGCTCGTAGCGGTGGCAGGCGCCGAACTCGGCCATGCGCAGCGGCAGCTCGCGATAGGAGCGCAGGCCGTGACGGAAGATCTGCACGTGGCAAGGGCAGTTCATCGGCTTGAGCGCCAGCACGCGTCGCTCCTGCTCGTCCTCGACGGAGGCCGTGAACATGTGCTCGCGGTAGTTCTCCCAGTGGCCGGAGGCTTCCCACAGCGCGCGGTCGACCAGCAGGGGCGTGCGCACCTCGTCGTAGCCGTTGCGGTTCTGCGCCCGGCGCATGTACTCCTGCAGGGCGGAGTACAGCCGCCAGCCCTTGGGATGCCAGAAGATCTGGCCGGTGGCCTCCTCCTGGATGTGGAACAGGTCCATCTCGCGGCCGATGCGCCGGTGGTCGCGGCGCTCGGCCTCCTCCAGCTGGTGCAGGTGGGCGTCCAGCTCCTTCTGATCACGCCACGCGGTGCCGTAGATGCGTGTCAGCACCGGGTTGCGGTGGTCGCCGCGCCAGTAGGCGCCGGCCACCTTCATCAGCTTGAACGCGGTGCCGACGTCGGCGGTCGTGCGCATGTGCGGGCCGCGGCACAGGTCCAGCCAGTCGCCCTGGCGGTAGACCGAGATGGTCTCGGTCGCGGGCAGGTCGCGGATCAGCTCGGCCTTGAACCGCTCGCCGCGTGCCTCGAAGAAGGCGATGGCGTCGTCGCGCGGCCATTCCTCGCGCCGGAACGGGGCGTTGGCGGCGACGATCTCGCGCATCCGCGCCTCGATGACGGGCAGGTCCTCGGGGGTGAACGGCTCGTTGCGGGCGAAGTCGTAGTAGAAGCCGTTCTCGATCGCCGGCCCGATGGTGACCTGGGTACCCGGATAGAGCCCCTGCACCGCTTCGGCCATGACGTGGGCGGCGTCGTGGCGGATCAGGCCGAGAGCCGCCTCGTCGCGCCGGGTGACGAAGCGCAGCGACGCGTCAACCGTGATCGCGGTGGCGAGGTCGACCAGGCGCCCGTCCAGCTCCATCGCCAGCGCCGCCCTGGCGAGTCCGGGCCCGATCGCGTCGGCCACTGCCGCGCCGGTCACCGGGCCGTCGTACCGGCGGACGGTTCCGTCGGGCAGGGTGATGGCGGGCATGGACGCATCTCCGGTGGACACTCGGAACAGGCGCCTCGTATGGCGTCAGGCGGGAAGGGTCGCAAGCCTCGGGCGTCCCGATCCGCGGTCAGCGGCGACCGCGGCGCCGGATCGCGGAGCCTACCGGCGGTCGAGCAGCGCCGGCAGGAGACGCCGCGCCTGCTCCGTGGTGCCGGGGCGTGCCATCTCCAGGATCGTGATCCCCTCCATGATCGCCAGCACCGCCACGGCGTTCGCCTCGTTGTCGGGCGACGGCAGCAGGCGGCCGGCGATCCAGTCGAGCCAGGCACCGACGGTTCTGTCCGCGATCTCGCGGTAGGGCGCCTCGTCCCGGGCCGCCCGCACGATCACGTCCGTCCAGACACGCAGGAACGGTGCCCTGGCCGGGTCGATGCCGGCCTGCATCATGTCGTGGAGGAACCTGCCGGTGCTCTCCGGCGCGCCCGAGGCCGCCGCGTCCTGGAGCACCGCCATCCGCCCGGAGATGCAGGCGAGCACCGCACGCACCAGCGCGTCCTTGGTGCCGAAATGGTAGAGCAGCATGCGTCCGCTGGTGGACAGACGGGCGGCCAGCCCGCGGAGGGCGAGCGCGTCGAGGCCGTCCTCCAGCACGATCGTGGCGATCGCTTCCACCAGCTCGGCACGCCGGGCGGTCTCGTTCGGCGGCATCGCAGGTTCCTGTAGCGGGCGTTACATCCTTCTGCTATGTAACGCTTGTTACGCAAGAGGAGGCCCATCATGCTCGACACGCGACAGTTGCTGGTCCTGTGCCTCGGCGGGGCGCTGTTCTGGGCGGCCGACGGGGCCTGGATCCGGCTGGTGCCGGCCTTCGTGGTCGACCCGTTCTGGGGCGATGTAGGCTTCCTGCTCAGCGTTCCCCTGGGCTGGATGTGCGTCCGGCCGTGCCGGCGTCTGGCCGGTCTCGACCGGGTGCAGCTCGTTCCCGGCATGACGCTGCTGGTGGTCGTGGCGGCGCTGTTGCACGCCCTGGCGTTGCGCTGGGCGCCGGGCCTCTACGGCAGCGACCACGCCGGTCGCCTCGGGAGTGCCTGGCTGCTCTGGATCTACGGCCTGATCCTCGGTTCCGCCCTGCTGGCGGCGGTGAGGGCGGAGCGGACGCGAGTGGTCCCGGCAGTGACCTGAGCCGAGGGCCGGCGATGCTGCACCATCGTCCCCGACGCCCGGTGCGGACACGGGCGACCGCCGGCACCGGAAGCAGCAGCGTCGGTGGTTGCGGACCGGCGGTTGCAGGCCAGCCTGCGGGGAAGGACGCTCTCGCCACCGTGGATCAGGGAGGACATGTCATGAGCGAAGCCAAGGGCCGGTTCGACGTGCAGATCAAGCCGGGGGCGAGCTTCGGTGACGGGGTCGGCCGGTTCTCCCTCGCCAAGACCTTCCATGGCGATCTGCAGGGCAGCGGCACCGGCGAGATGCTCGCGGTGCGGACCCAGGTGGCGGGCTCGGCGGGCTACGTGCTCATCGAGCACGTCGTGGGGACGCTGGATGGCAGGTCGGGCAGCTTCATGCTGCAGCATTGCGGGATCATGGATCGTGGCCAGCCGGATCTCAGGGTCGTGGTGATCCCCGACTCCGGGACCGCCGGCCTGGCGGGCATCACCGGGCAGATGTCGATCGATGCCGCCGCCGATCATGCCTACGTGCTGCAATACAGCTTTCCAGAGGCCGGCTGAGGCGGTCGGCGTTCGCTCAGCCGCGCCGTTCCGACGGCGGGCGATCTAGAACGACGGGTCGGCGTGCGGCGGCTCGCCGTCCGGGAGACGGAGTCGCGCGGCGACCTCGGAAACCTCCAGGGCCGACAGGTCCGGCACGCGCAGCACCTCCACCTGGCCGGTGCGTCGGCCGACCGGGGCGGTCAGCACCGGGTCGCTGTGGCGCGAGAACAGCACCAGGCACCGACAGCCCATCGCGGCGGCGAGGTGCATCGGTCCGGTGTCGTTGCCGACCGCCAGCGCCGCGCGCGAGGCGAGGCCGCCGAGCTCCAGCAGGGTGGTCTGGCCGGTCAGGTCGCGGGCCTCCGGGCAGGCGTGCAGGATGGTGCTCGCAAGCGGCGCGTCGGCGGCGGACCCCAGCACCACAGGTGTCAGGCCCGCCGCAGCCAGCCGCACCGCCAGGGCGCCGAAGCGATCCGCCGGCCAGCGCTTGTCCGGGCGGTGCGGGGCGGCGCCCGGGACCAGCAGCGCCACCCGGCCGGGCAGCGCCGGGCCGTGCGCGGCCAGCCAG
>CAXUEL010000159.1:0-7604 GCA_964249915.1 uncultured Acetobacteraceae bacterium
GGCTGACCTCGCTGCGGACCTGCAGCTGAGAGAACAGCCAGCGTCACCAAAAGCGCGTCAGCAGCCTGTCGGATTGGCTGGGAGTTCGTCTAGACTCTGTGGATGGCGAAGTTCGTTCCTGCTGAGCGTGACCAGACGTTTCTCCTGCAACCGGACATGCGGGATTGGCTGCCTGGGGACGACCTGGCGCATTTCGTGATCGCGGCGGCGGAGCGGGTGTCGCTGGGGTCGTTCGCGGTGAACGAGCGCGGGTCGGGCAAGGCGCAATACCACCCGCGGATGATGCTGGCGCTGCTGGTCTACTGCTATGCCAACGGCCTGTTCTCGTCGCGGCGGATCGAGCGGGCCACGCATCGCGACCTCGGGGTGCGGTTCGTGGCCGCCAACACGCATCCGGACCACGACACCATCGCGGCGTTCCGGCGCCTCAACCGGACGGCCTTCGAGGCGGCCTTCACCGAGATCCTGCTGCTGGCGCGCGAGGTCGGGCTGACCCGAGTGGGCACGGTCTCGATCGACGGCACCAAGATCGACGCGAGCGCATCCAAGCTGCGGTCGGTGCGCTACGACCGGGCGCAGGCGCTGCGGGAGAAGCTGCGCGCCGACATCGCGGCCCTGACCGAGCAGGCCGAGGCCGCCGATGCGAACGATCAGGCCGACCCCCAGGCGCTGCCCGAGGAGATCATCCGGCGTGAGGCCCTCAAGGCCAAGCTCGATGCTGCCTGCAATCGTCTTGAGGCCGAGGCGGCCGAGGCGGCGGAACAGGCCCGGCCGGCCTACGAGGCCAAGGACGCAGCCTGGCGTGCGGGCAAGGGACGGCACGGCCGGCCGCCGGTGCCACCCGATCCCGAGCCGCCAGCAGACCGCCAGATCAACCTGACCGACCCCAACAGCGGCCTGATGCGCCGCTCGGACCTGCACGAATACCGCCAGTGCTACAACGCCCAGGCCGTGGTCGATGCCGATGGCAGCCAGCTCGTGCTCGCCACCCATGTCACCCGCAGTCCGTCCGATGCGCCAAGCTTCGCCGATGTCGTGCTGAGCATGGCACAGACCATCGGCCTGCCTGAACGCGTGCTCGCCGACGCGGGCTTTGCCAGCGAACGCGCCGTCGAGATGCTCCAGAAGCGCCATATCGAGCCCCTGGTGGCAATCGCCCGCACCCAGCCGCACCGGCCCTACGACTTCCGGCCGCCGCCGAACAACCTCAAGCCGAAGCGCAGGGTGTCCTCACCGTGGCGCGTGGCGATGCGGGAGAAGATGCAGACAAACGAGGCCAGAGCCCACTACCGAAAGCGCAAGCAGACCGTCGAACCGGTGTTCGGCATCATCAAGAGCGCCATGGGCTTCCGACGTTTCTCGCTGCGCGGCCTCACCAAGGTCGCCACCGAATGGACCCTCGTCGCGCTCGCCTACAACTGCCGCCGCATGACCAACCTCATGGCACACCCATGAGCAAGAAGCGCCTCGATCCCCGTGCGAAACCTAGCCAATCCGACAGGCTGTCAGAGCCAATTTTGGACGTCGTTTGACAGCCGACGATTAAATGTCAGTCTGCGCCACTGGAAGGGCAGGGTCCGGCCATAAGCACACGCGTCGGCGGCAGGGCTACCTGGAGGGAGGTAATACCATAAAGAGCTTATAACGCATTGTACTCGCTGATTAAAATGATAACCGTATAAGATATCTTATGCCAATCAAGCTGATCCAGCTCGTTGTTTTCGCTCGTAAATAGGATGATGACCGTCGGACTTCCGCGTCATGGATTGCCTTCCGCTTCACGCTGAGCCTGTCGGAGGCCACCGAGATGTGGTTCGTGTTGCCGCCGGATCAGCACCCGATGTCCGGGGCGGATCCAACGGCTGAATCTGTCAGGGTCGCCATCCTTATCGTTCCGCCGCTTCTCCAGATGGCGGCTGCGCTGGCATCACCGCATAGGCACACCAGCCTGGGAAGCCACTGCAGGACCATTGGGCGGGGAGCATACCGAGGTCGTACCTTGGACCTCACATTGGTGCTGATAAGAGAATACCGGCCTGTCGGACTACTGGCAATGTCGTCGACGCCGACGCAGGAGATTCCGAGTCTGGTCGAACGCCGTCGTGATGCCGAACTGGGGGGTACCTGCTTACACCAGAATATCGCAAGGCACCAACGACATGATCAACCTCGGATCGGCTTCCCAGGCAGGCAATCTCTTAAGCGGATCAGCACGATGGCCTTTGCCTTCAACGGACGCGCTGCGCTGGCACCGCGAGAACGCCCACCCCGGCCGACCTCACCCGACAGCGCTACGTGGCGAGCCCGACGCTGGATGGAGCGTCGAACGCTAGCTCCGACCAAACGGGTGCTGGTGCCGATATACCCACGGCGCTAGCTTTCCCGCATGACACCGATATCCATTGAGGACGCGCTCGCGACAGCCCTGGATGGCATCTTGAACAACCGGCTGTGGATCGGCGTTGAATACTGGTTCTAACGCACTTTTGGTGCAGCGGTAGCTGCCCAAGCGCCGATAACTTGCTGAGAATGATGAGTTTTCTTGACCGTGGGGCTCTCAGCCAATCCGTATTCGAGACGGGCTCGCGGTCCGCCCATAATCTTTAGCTCCGACAGTGGGTTACTGTTCGATCTCCGAGCCGAGCTGCACCAAAAGTGCGTCAGAGCCAATTTTGGACGCCGTTTGACAGCGTACGAAGCGGCGCCGGGATTCGCGGTAAGGAGGCCGACCGCAATAAGGCTAATCCGCTGCGTGCGCGAAACCGGCAGCACCGCCCGGGGCCAGATTGGGCTCTGACGCAATTTCGCTGGTGCTGAGCGGTTATGTCGCACCGAGCAGTCGCGCTTCGAGCAGGTCGAGCTTGGCGCGGCCATACATCTGCCGCTTGACCAGCTTGAGCCGGGTGATCTGCCCCTCGGTTTGGCCATTGGACCAGGGCTCGGTGATGGCGGCCCGTATAGCCCTGACGTCTTGAGCGACGCCGGCGGCCAACGGCGCGATCAGGCTGGGCTTGGCTTGCTCGATCCAACCATCCAGCTCCGCTGCGGCCTTGCTCCGGATCATGGCCTGGAACCGCTCCACCAGAGTCCGGGCGGCCGCCAAGTGCGGCACGCCGGTTTCAATGGCGGCAACGGTCACGGTGTCGGCCTTGCTGAGGTGATCGCGCCCCATGGTCATCAGCCGCGCCAGCGTGCAGGCCGACGGCGCCTTCTGTGTGCCCTGAACCTGCATCTTGTCCGCCCGCCGGCGCCGTGTCGCCCACTCGGCCACGACGCGCAGGGAGCCGCGGAAGCCCTGCTCGCGCAACCGCCGCCAGAGTTCCGCGCCGTTGTGGCAGCCCGCATCCCACCCGGCATCCAGCGCCGGCAGGAAGGCTTCCAGAGAACTCTGCCGGACACGGAACACGTCGCCCCGGGCACCCCGCACGGCTTGGCGGACCAGTTTGCGGCTGTGCCGGGTGCGCCGCACGATCTCGCGGATCGAGTGTCCGGCTTCCTTGAGGGCCAGGATCTGCCGCGTGGTTTCTTCCCGTCGCAGGAAACCCTCGTACTGCAGCCGCTCGGCCGCGGTCAGCAGTGCCGGATCGATCGTGGTCGCGCCCAGGGTACTGCGGATCGCGCGCATCGACTTGCGTACGGCCTCAAGGAACGCGGCGCTCGCGTTCTCCATCAGGTGCCACCGATCCGCTACCTGCACTGCGCTCGGCAGCGCCTTGGCTGCAGCCTCACCGTAGCCGCCGCCCCGGTCGCGCGACACGATGCTGATGCCGGGATGCTGGCGCAGCCAGGTTTCGGCGGTGGCCATCTCGCGGTCGGGCAGCAACGCCACCACGCGTCGGCGTTCGAGGTCGCAGACGATGGTGCCGTAGCGGTGGTTGCGCCGCAACGCCCAGTCGTCGATGCCGACCACAGTGAGAGGCTCGGTGCGGGGCTGCGCGCGCCGCCGCACCACGCGGAGCAGCGTATCGTTGCTGACCGGCAGCATGAGCCGCTGTGCGAACCCGGCACCTGGCCGGCCGCCGAGTGCCAAGCCGAGGTGGTGGACGATCTGCTCCAGTCGCCCCGTGCGACGGGTCCGCTCGGCCAGCACCGCGCTGCCGAACCGCTCGGCGAAGACCTGGCGTGGGCAGCTCGGCACGCCGCACAGGAAGCGCCGGACAAGAAGCTGCAACCGGACGCGGCGGCCTGCACACGGCAGGTCCGATGGCTGGCGGAGGTAGCGGCTTTGGACACGGTGCGACAGGGTGCCGCAGGCCGGGCACGCGGCGACATCGGTTTCGCCGCGAGCGGTGATGACGATCGTGTCCTCACCCTGGGCGATGCTGTTCACCAGCAGGCCAGGGGGAACCAACGATGCGGTGCTGAACCGGGAAACCATGGCGATGCTCCTGCCGTGAACACCACCCCAGAGCGCCATCAAACATCAGCGAAATTGAGTCAGAGCCAGTATTCGATGCTGTTCCACAGGCGTGCTCCTGCTCTGGCGCGTCGCTCACCCCAACCGGTAGCCATTCTCAAACGGGCGCTGAGACATTAAAAGAAACCGAAGTAAAGAAGGCGTCTCCTCCAAAAAAGAGATTTTTAGCTTTAATTATACAAATCTGTGGCTTATAGAAAGATCCGTAATCAACACGAAAAACGGTGTTCCACTTCGCCCGTTTGGTCATCATAATGATGGGATGCAGCGCGAAAGTCCTGAGATCGAGTTCCCTGATGCTGGAACCACGGTGTTTCAGCAAAACATAGTGGATGTTACATCCTTGACTGAGTGGGGGAAGGGAGGTCGGTGTCAGCTTGCAACTCCTGACAAGGAAAGTGCCGCCTCACCGACTATCCTGCACAGTAACAGTACGCTAGCTTGCGCCGACCGGACGCTGGCGACGGACGATCAGGGTGAACAGCCCCATTGGACCGAAGAAGAGCGACTGGCCGCCCTCTTTCGGACCGGGTTGCTGGATACTCCTCCGGAACAGGCGTTCGACGACCTAACCCGTTTAGCTGCTGATCTGGTGGGCGTGCCGATCGCAGCCATGCATTTCGTTGCAGAGGACAGACAGTGGGGCAAGGCAGAAATTGGACTTGGCTTCTGCGACCTGCCGCGCGACATCTCTTTTTGTTCCATGGCGATGCTGGACATGGACGGTCTGGAGGTACCCGACACTACCAAGGATCCACGCTTCTTCGACAATCCGCTCGTCACAGGTGGTCCGGGTATCCGCTTCTATGCTGGCATGCCGCTCATAGCCGAGGGTCTTCCGGTCGGAGCCTTGTGCGTTATCGACACCCAGCCCCACGAACGTGGCTTGACCAAGCAACAGCGCTTCGCGCTTAAGGCGTTGGCAAGCCAGGCTAGCAATCAAATCGCGCTTCGGCGGGCACTGGCGGATCGGGACCATGCGGATGCCTTGCAACGCCAAGCAAATGCGACCATGCGGGCTCAGGAAGATCGTTTGCGCCTGGCGGTTACGGTGGCAGGTCTGGGCACCTTCGATTTTTGCGTTGCATCAGGCGACCTGACCTGGGACGACCGCTGCCGTGCGTTGTTTGGCGTGTCGCCCGGTGCTCCGGTCAGCTACGAGAGCACCTTCCTCGCCGGCCTGCACCCAGATGACCGCGAGATCGCGGTTACTGCTATGCAGCGCTCTATGGATCCCACAGGAACAGGCAGCTTCAGCTGCGAGTATCGCACTCTAGGGGTGATGGATGATGTAGAGCGGTGGGTGTCGGCCAAAGGCGAGACCCTGTTCGAAGACGGATTGCCCGTGCGACTGGCCGGCACCCTGCAGGATGTCACGGATCGCAAGCGTGCCGAGGCAGCGGCGCAGGTAAACGACCAGCGCGTGCAACTTGCCCTCGCCGCTGGCGCGATCATCGGCACCTGGTTCTGGGACATGCCCAACGACTGCTTTACCGTGGATGACGCCTTCGCCCGGGCTTTCGGCCTCGATCCTGCCCTCGGACGGGTGGGGCTGAGCCTTGAGCAGGTGCTCGCCACCGTTCACCCAGAAGATAGAGCGGGCCTAGGTGAAGCAATCGACAAGGCGATCCTGCGCGGCGGTGCTTATGCTCATCAGTACCGCGTGCGCCGTGCCGACGGGCACTACTACTGGATCGAGGCAAACGGGCGCGTCGATCACGCCCTGGATGGCACACCGCTGAGCTTCCCCGGCGTCCTGATCGACCTGGAGAGGCGTCGCATCGTGGAAGGCGAGCGCGACCGGGCTATCGCAGAGTTGCGAGCATTAACTGATACGCTGGAACAACGGGTCGCCGAACGCACCACCGAGCTGCTGCGCACCGAGGAACAGCTGCGGCAGTCGCAGAAGATGGAGGCGGTCGGCCAGCTCACCGGCGGGGTGGCGCATGACTTCAACAACCTGCTTGCGGCCATCTCCGGAAGCCTCGAGCTGATGCACACCCGCATCAACCAGGGCCGGTTCAAGGACGTGGAGCGCTACGTGGCCGCCGCCGATGGGGCAACTAAGCGCGCAACAGCGCTGACGCAGCGTCTGCTGGCCTTCTCGCGACAGCAGACGCTCGCGCCGAAGGCCACAGACATTGATACGATGGTTGACGGGATGCTAGACCTGATCCGACGCACTGTCGGGCCGAGCGTGCAGATCAAGGCAGCGGGAAAATCTGGTTTGTGGCCAGCTCTGGTGGACCAACCCCAAATCGAGAACGCTTTGCTGAACCTTTGCATTAACGCCCGTGACGCGATGCCGGACGGTGGAACGATCACCATCGAGACGAGTAACCGCCGGATGGGCCGGCAAGAGGCCAAGCAGCACGACATGCCAGAGGGTGAGTATATCTCCCTATGCGTGGCCGACACGGGTATCGGGATGCCGCCTGAGGTAATTGCCAAGGCGTTTGATCCCTTCTTCACCACCAAGCCGCTCGGCCAGGGAACCGGTCTTGGCCTCTCGATGATCTATGGTTTCACCAAACAGTCAGGCGGCCAAGTCTGCATCCACTCCAAGATTGGCAGGGGCACGACGGTGTGCATCTACCTGCCTCGACATCGAGGTGAGATAGAGAAGGACGAAGAGGTCAATGAAGCAGCCGAGCGGCCGAGCGCTAAAGCTGACGAGACTGTGCTGGTCGTAGACGACGAGCCAGCGCTGCGTATGCTGGTTGCCGACGTACTGGGAGATTTCGGTTATACGGTCATCGAGGCGGCGGATGGGGCAGGCGGACTTCGGGTGCTGCAGTCGGACACTCGGATCGACTTGCTGGTCACCGACATCGGCCTGCCTGGAGGCATGAACGGGCGGCAGATGGCCGATATGGCCCGGATCGCTCGGCCAGAACTCGCTGTCTTGTTCATTACCGGGTTTGCTGAGACCGCGTTGTTCGGCAACGAGCAACTTGCCGCTGGCATGGCGGTGCTGACTAAGCCGTTCCTGATCAACACGCTGGCAGATCGCGTTCGCGAGTTGACCGACATGTAACCAGTCTTTTGATGAACTACTAGAGTACGTCCTGTATAACGCCCATAAATAAAGCGTTCTCTATAAGCGCGTCTAACAAACTCGCCGTACGTGTTTAGTCCCGGATTGTGATGGTGCACCCTATGAGCATCTCCGGGGGGACGAGCTATG
>CAXUEL010000160.1:0-7542 GCA_964249915.1 uncultured Acetobacteraceae bacterium
GCCCACCCCGGCCTGGCCCGGCCGCGCCGGGACCCGGCGCGCCACCGGGCCGTCCGCCCGGTCCGCCGTAGAAGCCGCCAGGCCGATCGACCCCCCCCGGGCCGCGTCCCGCGAAGCCCGGACCTCGATCGAAGCCCGGACCCCGACCGAAACCCGGACCTCGATCGAAGCCGGGGCCGCGGCCGTATCCGGGGCGGTGGTCGAAGCCGCCGGGCCCGCCATGCCAGCGGTCGACGCCGCTGAACCAGGGCCGCCCGCGGTAGTACCTGCCCCAGTACGTGTTGAAGTCGAAGCCGACGAAGGGGACGAGCTGCGGGCCATAGACGGCGAGCGGCTCGGGCTGCTGGCCGTAGAGCACGTTCAGCCCGACGCCGGCCACCCAGCCGCGTGCGCCGACGGCCGCCACGTCGCACCAGGTGTAGCCGTCGAGGCAGCCGAAGACCTCGGCCTGCGTGCCGGGCGGCAGGGAGGCGATCCAGGGATAGTCCACGCCTGGGCCGGCCCGCATGTTGATGCCCTGCACCACGTAGCCAGGTATGGCGGATGCCGGCGGGGCGAACGCCACCAGCGCCAGCAGGGCTGCGCCGGAGGCTACGGCAAGGCTGCCACGTCGCATGATGATCCCCGTACCGCTGCGCAAGCGATCGGGGTAACGCTTGATTGCGGCGGCAGTTGGACGGGACGGAGGCTCAGCGCAGGGCGCGGTTGGGCGCGTCGTCGGACAGCACGGCGCCCGACAGGTCGGTGCCGCCGCTCACCACGTCGCGGGCCATCGCCGGCATCTCGGCAACCTCCGTGCCGCCGCGCAGGTCGGACGGCGCCTGGCCGATGCGCGGCGCCTCGACGTCGCTGCGCGCGGTGACGATCCGGCCGGTGCGGTCGGGGCGGGCGTAGATGAAGCCGTAGGTCGGATAGATGCTGCCATAGGTGCCGGGCCGCGCCAGCTCGACGCGCACCGCGGTCCAGTCGTTGTTCTCCGACACGTCGACCACCGACACGTTGCGGCTGATGCCGTTGCCGTTCCAGTGCGACTGGTCGATCTGGATGGTGCGGCTGTCCACCACGTTCGTCACCACGGCGACGTGGCCGAGCCGCATGCGGTCGTTGGCGCGGAAGTTGAGCACGCTGCCGACCTCCGGGGCGGTGCCGCGGGCGTAGACCCCGTCGGCGTTCTGCCACCAGTCGTCGGCGTTGCCGGACAGCGCGATGTCGGTGTCGGCCCGGGCGAAGGCGACGCACTGGATCACGTGCACGCCAGCCGACGCATACCGGCGGCCACCGTGGTGGAAGCCGGCGGCGTGGCCGTGCCGGTGATGGGCGCGGGCATCGGCCGCCGTCGACATCGCCAGGCAGGACGCGGCCAGCACGGCCATCCGAGCAAAGGTCCGCAAAGCGATCGTCATCCGGTATCCCGCCTCACCATTTTGTGAGGTGTTGGGTAACAACCGCATGACGACCGGGCAAGCCGAAGCGCCGAGCTACACGAGCGGGACCGTCATTTCGTCGAAAACGCCCCGGTTCAGCGACTGCTTCTAGGATTGAAATCCTACGGTTGCAGTGGAACGGGTGAGACGAGGCGGTCATCGCACGGGAGGGACAGGCGGGACACCAGCTTTGTTGCTCGAATACCACTTATAGGGCGATATGTTGCGCAACTGCATCACCTGCTCACTTGGTCGTGACCAGCATGACCTCGACCAGCATGCGCGGGTCGGCCAGCACGGCCTGCACGCAGGCACGTGTCGGAGCCTCGCCTTGCGGCACCCAGTCCTGCCAGAGGGTGTTGAACGCGGCCCGGTCGTTGATGTCCTTCAGCCAGATCTGCGCCTGCAGGATGCGCGTGCTGTCGGTGCCGTGCTGCTCGAGCAGCGCGTCGAGCTGGGCCAGCACGTCCCGGGTCTGGCCGTCGAGGTCGAGGTCGAGGTCTCGCGCCACCACGCCCTGGGTGAAGACGAAGCCGTGGTACTCCACGGCACGCGACATGATCGGGTTCGGCTCGGTGCGGATGATCTTGGCCATGACGCGTGCTCCTGGTGTGGTTCAAGGGGTGGCGGGCCGGGCCGTGGGCTCGGTGCCGGACAGGCTGTGCATGCAGTCGTCGACCATGCGGTCGCGGCTGTACTGGTCGTTCAGGCCCTCGGTGGTGTTGCCCGGCAGGCCGCTGGAGGAGAACGGGGTGTCGGTCTGGTCGCGCTCCGACAGCAGGTAGCGGTTCTGCTTCTCGAACTGGCGGTCGGCCTGCTGCCCACAGGCCTGCTGCTGCTCAAGCTCGGCGCCCGTGCGCTGCGGCGTGCAGCCGGCCAGCAACCCTGGCAGGGCGCCGGCCACCACCAGGATGGCGAAACGGGTGGTGCGACGTGTCATCCGGCGGTCCGTCCTGGCAGCGGCGGCATCGCGAGGCTCACTGTGCATGCCGCGGCACTTCCTGGCGCCGCCGGCATCGGCGGTCAACCGGCGCCGGGTTCAGCGGCCGGCGGCATGGAACGAGGCCAGGCGCTCCGGGGTGTCGAAATCCTCCAGCACGGCCTCGTCCCCCGCCTCCACCGCCAGCACGGCGGTGGCCGGCCGGTCCAGCAGCGACCGTGCGCCGGCGTCGCCGCGCAGGCCGAGCAGGGACGGGAACAGGCGGCGGTCCCACAGCACCGGGTTGCCGCGCCGGCCGTTCCACAGCGGCAGCACCGCGTCGGGTCGTGGACGGGCCTCCCGCCAGTTCCCGATCAGGCGGCGGAGCGTGGCCGGCAGGACCAGCGGCATGTCGCCGAGGCAGACCAGGGCGGCCTCCCACCCGTCGCGCTGCGCTTGCCCGACGCCGCAGCGCAGGCTGGCGGCTAGGCCTTCGGCATGGTCGGCAGCGTGCAGGAAGGCGGCGCCGGGACAGGCGCTGCGTAGGCGGGCAGCGTCGTGGCCCAGCACCAGCAGCACGGGGTCGGCACCGCTCGCCTCGGCCGCGCCGAGCGTGCGAGCAATCATCGTCCGCCCCGACGGGTCTCGGGTCAGCAGCTTGTCCCAGGGCCTGGCGCGTCGTCCGGCGCCTCCGGCCAGCACCAGCGCGCCGACCCGGCACGCGTTCATTCCTCCCGGCCGGGCCGCGCCGCCAGCGGGGCGTTGCGTCGCACGGCGACGATCTCGGCCAGGATCGACAGCGCGATCTCCGGCGCGCCGATCGCGCCGATCGGGAGCCCGACCGGGCCGCGCACGCGGTCCAGCGCGTCGTCGTCGAAGCCCGCCGTGCGCATCCGCTCGCGTCTCGCGCCCTGCGTCTTCCGGGATCCCAGCGCGCCGACGTAGAAGGCCGGGCTCCGCAGCGCCAGCTCCAGCGCCGGGTCGTCCAGCTTCGGATCGTGCGTCAGCGTCACCACCGCGCTGTGCCGGTCGAGCCCGAGCGTCCGCAGCGCCTCCTCCGGCCAGACCGTCATCAGCTCGGTGCCGGGAAAGCGTTCGGCGGTGGCGAAGCTCTGCCGCGGGTCGATCACCGTCACCGACAGGCCGACGGCCCGTGCCAGCGGCGCCAGGGCCTGCGCCACGTGCACCGCGCCGATCACCAGCAGGCGCGGCTGCGGCGCCTGCACGTGCAGGAACCACGTGTCCGTCCCAAGGCGGACCTGCCGGCTGCGCTCGTCGGCCGCCGCGGCGGCGGCGGCGGTGGGCAGCCCATCGGGCAGGAAAGCCGCCGGATCACCGGCTGGCGCCTCCTGCCCCAGCAGGACCTGCAGGCCGTCCGGCAGCCGCGTCGCCAGCACCGCGATCCGCCGGAGCCGCTTCGCCTCGACCAGGCGGGCCAGCGTGTCCGGCGTCATCGGCCGGCGTCGCCCAGCCGCTCGACGAACACGCTGATGCTGCCGCCGCAGGTCAGGCCCACCGACCAGGCGCTGTCGTCGCTGACGCCGTAGGACAGCAGGCGCGGCTGCCCGTCGCGCAGCGTCTCGTAGGCCGCCTCGATCACGTCGGCCTCGACGCAGCCGCTGCTGACCGAGCCGGCGATCCGGCCGTCGCCGCCGATCGCCATGCGGCTGCCGGCCGGACGCGGCGAGCTGCCCCAGGTTTCGGTCACGGTCGCCAGCGCCACCGCCGCGCCCTCGGCGTGCCACCGGGCGGCGTGAAGCAGCGGGTCGTCCAGCGCGGTTTCGGGCGGGCTGTCGGTTCGGCTGGGATCGGTCATGGCGTTGGTCCGGGTGGGCGGGCTGCAGTCTGGAACGGGGATGCCGGCGAGGCCATAACGGTTGGGGGCCAGCCTGTTCCCCAGCTCGTTCCCCAGTCTCTTCCGGGAGTGCCGACCGATGCCGTCGCCGAAGCTCGAGATCGTGGTCGTCACGCCGTTCCAGCAGAACTGCCAGATCCTGTGGGACGGCGGCACCGGGCGCGGCGTGGTGGTGGACCCCGGCGGCGACGTGCCGCAGATCCTGGCGCGGCTGGCCGAGCTCGGGGTGACGGTCGAGGCGATCCTGCTGACCCACGGTCATCTCGACCACGCCGGCGGTGCCGCGGCGCTGCGCGACGCGCTGCCGCCGGTGTCGGATGCGCCGGTTCCGGTGATCGGTCCGGACCGGCGCGACGCCTTCCTGCTCGCCGGCATCGCGGCACAGGCGGCCGCCGTCGGGATCGCCGACATGCGCGACGTCGTGCCCGACCGCTACCTGGAGGAGGGCGAGGTGCTGTCCTATGCCGGCTGCCGGCTCATCGTGCTGCACGTGCCGGGACACACGCCGGGCCACGTCGTGTTCATCGAGGAGGCGCAGCGCTTCGGCCTGGTCGGCGACACGCTGTTCCGCGGCTCGGTCGGCCGGACCGATTTTCCGTACTGCGACGGGCCGGCGCTGATGGCCGGGATCCGGTCCAAGCTGCTCGGCCTCGGCGACGACCTGGCCATCGTGCCGGGGCACGGCGCCGGGTCCACCATCGGCCAGGAGCGCCGCACCAACCCGTTCCTGTCCTGAGACGGCAAGGCGAGGCGGCTTGCAACGCGGCGCCGACGGGGGTTTCTGTGCGGCCGAGAGCCGGCGGCTGGCCGGACGGTTCCGGAGGACCCTCGTCGATGCCCGTTCGTCCCGATGCCGCGATGGCGGTCCTGTTGGCGTTGTCGTCGCTGTGCTGCCTGCACGCGGCGGTCGCCCAGGACGCAGAGCCGGCCGCGGCCCAGCCTACGCTGAAGCAGGATCATCTGTCGGTGATCGGCCAGGGCAACGCGCGGCACGACTTCCTGGTCGAGCTGGCCCAGACCCCGCGGCAGCAGGAGGTCGGGCTGATGTTCCGAACCGCGATCCCGGCCGGCAGCGGCATGCTGTTCGTCTGGCCGGAGCCGCAACAGAGCGCCATGTGGATGAAGCATTGTCCGGTGCCAGAGGACATGGTGTTCATCGGCACCGACAACCGGATCACGCACATCGCCGAGGACACGGTGCCCTACAGCCTTGCCAACGTGGACAGCGGCGGCGTGGCCAAGGCGACGCTGGAGCTGCACGGCGGGATCACCGCCAGGCTTGGGATCCGGGTGGGCGACCTGGTGCAGAGTCCCGAGCTCGGAGCGCCGGGGAAGTCCTGACGGTCGGGACCGGATTTCGGGGCACGGGAGGCCGGGGCGTCGGGCCCGGCCTCCCGCCATGCGGGTGAGGCTGCTCAGGCGGCGCGCTGGCCAGCGCCGTCGCCGTCACGCATCTCGCCGGTCGGCTCCTGGACGTGCGCCTCGAGGAACCACAGCTGCTTGTCGATCGCGCGGCTGACCTCGGTCAGCAGGTCGGCGGTGTCCGGATCGCCGGCCTCGTCCGTCTCGTCGATGTTCTCGCGCACGGCGTTGCCGAACACCGAGTAACGGTCGATCAGGGCCGACAGGTGGTCGGCGACGCGGTAGATGTCGGTCGGATAAGCGGCCAGCTGGCTGTTCGCGGTGATGGTCTGGGTGGTGCCGAACGCGGTGCCGCCGAGTGCCGTGATCCGCTCGGCCATCTTGTCGTTCAGGTCGTCCTGCTCGTCGCGGAACCCGTCCAGCATCAGGTGGACGCCGATGAACTGTGGGCCCTTCAGGTTCCAGTGCGCCTGCTTGGTGATCAGGGACAAGTCCAGCCCGTCGGCCAGGCGCTTGTTGAGCACGTCGATGGCGACGCTGCGGGCGTTGGACTCGAGCTTCGTGCGGGTCGGATGCAGCCGCTGCTTGGTGGCCATGAATGACGCTCCTCGTGCTTGAACGGGGGATGGATGCCGGTCGTCCGGTCGGGCCGTGATCCTGCATCGGGCTGCGGAAGAACGCGGCCGTTCGGGGATGGTTCGGCACCGGCCGTCGTTCTTGCGTCCGGCCGTTCGGGCCGTCACAAGCGGCAGTCAGGCGGCGCGAAGGACGGCTCATGACGGTTCTGGTCACCGGAGGAGCCGGCTTCATCGGACACCACGTGACCCTGGCGCTGCTCGATGCGGGCGAGCGGGTGATCGGCCTCGACAACCTGAACGACTACTATGATCCGGGGCTGAAGCGGGTGCGGTGCGAGCGCCTGTCCGGCCGTCCCGGCTACCGGTTCGTCGAGGCCGACATCGCCGATCGCGAGGCGATCGCCAGCCTGTTCGCGGCCGAGCCATGCATCACCCGCATCGTCCATCTGGCTGCCCAGGCCGGGGTACGGCATTCGATGGTCGACCCCTATGTCTACGTGCAGGCCAACGTGCTCGGGCACGTGGTTCTGCTGGAGGCGGCGCGCCGGCTGGACCGGCTCCGGCACCTGGTGTTCGCGTCCTCCTCCTCGGTCTACGGGCTGAACGACAGCCTGCCGTTCCGCGAGGCCGACCGCACCGACCGTCCCAACTCGCTTTATGCGGCGACCAAGCGCTCGGGCGAGCTGATCTCGCATGCCTATGGCCATCTCTACGGCATTCCGCAGACCGGCCTGCGCTTCTTCACCGTGTATGGGCCGTGGGGCCGTCCGGACATGGCCTATTACGGCTTCGCCCGCGCGATCGTCGAAGGACGGCCGGTGACCCTGTACGAGGGCGAAGGCCTGTCGCGCGACTTCACCTATGTCGACGACGTGGTCGATGGCGTGCTGCGCGTGCTGGAACTGCCGCCGGACCCCGCGGTGGAACGGGTGCGCATCCTCAACCTGGGCAACCATTGCAGCGAGCCGGTGTCACGCATGGTCGAGCTGCTCGAGCAGGCGCTGGGACGCCGGGCGGAGATCCGCATCGTGCCGCGTCCGGCGGCAGACCTGGTGGCGACGTGGGCGTCGGTGGATGCGGTGCAGGAGCTGGCCGGCTGGCTGCCGAGGACGTCGCTCGAGATCGGGATCCCGCGGTTCGTGTCCTGGTTCCGCGCCTATCACGGCATTTCCTGATGCCGACGCTCGGAACGTGGGTGCGGAAAATCCATCGGTCTCGCTGCTCCCGGGGTTGACGCTGCCCGATCAGAGCCTTAGATCCCCGTCTGCCGCCGGGGGCAGGAAGGCCTTGTCCTTCCCCACCGGTTCAGCTAGGTTCAGCCCCCCTATTCGGGCCTGACCTATCTATCTGGCCCTGTTCCTTTGACAATTGCATCTGTTTGGAAGGGATATGTTGGCGGCGCTG
>CAXUEL010000161.1:0-848 GCA_964249915.1 uncultured Acetobacteraceae bacterium
CCTCCAGACCGCGCATCAGCGAATCGTAGGTGACATCGATCAGCATCGCGGCGCGACGCGACGGGGTGCCGGCGACGTACATGCGGCTGCTGTCGCCGTGCCAGCCATCGACGATGGAGGTGACGTCGATGTTGAGCACGTCGCCGTCCTGCAGCCGGCGCTCGCCCGGGATGCCGTGGCAGACCACGTGGTTGATGGAGATGCAGGAGGATTTCGGGTAGCCGCGGTAGTTCAGCGTGGCCGGTACGGCGCCGCGCGACACGGTGTAGTCGTGGATCAGGCGGTCGAGCGCGCCGGTGGAGACCCCCACGCGGACGTGCGGCGTGATCATGTCCAGGGTTTCGGCGGCAAGGCGTCCGGCCGCCCGCATGCCGGCGAAGTCCGCATCCGGATGGATGATGATCCGACGTCCGTCCGCCTCACCGTCCATCGTCGCGCTTCCTGCCTGTCGGCCCTGCATAAGCGGGCCCGCCCCGGGGGGCCGGCATCGGCGTGCGGTTCAAGCCGGCGCGCGATCCGTCGCCGATCAAGATGCGCGGACGGTGGGCCCCGTGCAAGGAGCCGCCCGCCACGACGGCAGGGCGGGCCGGACCAGGGGGCGTGATCGGATGCGGGTGCGCGTCAGCCCTTCTGCACGCGGCCGTGCCACCCATGGCGGCGCACGCCGAACGCGACCGCGCTGGTGGCATGGATGCGCGCGCCGATCAGCCCGAAGCGCGATCCGTGGCCACGGCCATGGCCACCCGCCGTCGCTGCCGCCGGCAGCACCGCCTGGCTGGTGACCATGCGCATGAACAGGCGGCCGTGCGACCGGACCCTCACGCGGGGGCGCTGCCCCGGCGCCGGGG
>CAXUEL010000161.1:858-7493 GCA_964249915.1 uncultured Acetobacteraceae bacterium
GACCACCAGCCGGCCGCCGCGCAGGCGCACCAGGCGCCGGCGCATCGGCACCGCCTGCTCCTCGCCCACGGCGTCGGAAGCGAGCATCAGCGCCGGGCGGCGGGCGCGCATCGTGTGCGCCATCACCGGCACGCCCTCCTGCTGGAAGCCCTGGTCGAGCAGCGCCGTCATCACCGCCGAGCGCTGCGGGTTGCTGCTCGCACCCAGCACCACGCCGATCAGCCGGACGTTGCCGCGCACCGCCGAGGTGACCAGGTTGCGGCCGGCATCGGCGGTGTAGCCGGTCTTGAGCCCGTCGGCGCCGGGATAGATCTGCAGCATCGGGTCGTGGTTCATCACCTCGCGGCCGTGGAACACGAAGGCCGGCACCGCGAAGTAGTGGTACTGCTCGGGGAAGTCCTGGATCAGGTGCCGGGTCAGGGTGGCGAAGTCGCGCGCGGTGGACACCTGCTCCTGGTCCGGCAGGCCGGACGCGTTGCGGAAGGTGGTGTTGGTCATGCCGAGCGAGCGCGCCTTCTGCGTCATCATCTGCGCGAACTGCTGCTCGTCGCCCTGGGCCAGCAGCTCGCCCAGCGCACAGGCGGCATCGTTGGCGGACTTGGTGACCAGGCCCAGGATCGCCTGCTCGACCGTGAGGTAGGTGCCCGGCACTAGGTCGAGCTTGGACGGCTCCATCGACGCGGCGTGCGCCGACACCGGCACCGACTGGTCCAGCGAGATGTGGTTCAGGCGCAGCGCGTCGAACGCCAGGTAGAGCGTCATCAGCTTGGTCAGGCTGGCCGGATAGCGCTGCAGGTCCGGGTTGGCCTGCTGCAGCACGGCGCCGGAGCCGGCATCCATCACGAAGGTGCTGAGCTGTCCCGGATACTGGGCGTGGGCGAGGGCGGGCGCCAGCAGGACGCCGCACAGGCCGGCACAGGCGAACAGCGCCTGGCGGAAGGGGCGAGCGGCCATCCCTGCACGAGCGGCTGCACCACGACCCTTGGACTCTGGCGCCATGCGCACCCCCTCGTTCACGGACGCGATACTATGGACGACCTAACCTTTCGTCCAGGTTAATTCACAGTTTTGCAACGGGTTGGCGGGGACGGCGCGCGTTCGGAGCCAGGGACCGGCCGCAAACCGCTCCCTCCCGGGCGGCATGACGGCCACAAGGGGGTTTCAAGCCGGGTTTGACTTCCAATATGCTCGCTCCATGCGCTCCGACCACGATCATTTGGCCGTCCCGGAAGGGTTCTCCGCCGCTTGCAGGGCCGGGCGCCGCGTCGCGCCCGTGACCGCCGACGGGCCGCGGAGCGCCGGCAGGGACGACGACAAGACCGACAACCCGGATTCGCCCAACGTCGGCGTGGTGGTGAAGGCGCGTCCCAAGACGCGCAAGCCGGCCATGTACAAGGTGCTGATGCTGAACGACGACTACACGCCGATGGAGTTCGTCGTGCACGTGCTGGAGCGCTTCTTCCAGAAGTCGCGCGACGAGGCGACCCGCATCATGCTGCACGTGCACAAGCGCGGCGTGGGGGTGTGCGGCGTCTATACCTACGAGGTCGCCGAGACCAAGGTGACCCAGGTGATGGACCTGGCACGGCAGAACCAGCATCCGTTGCAGTGCACGATCGAGAAGGACTGAGCCGGGACGCCCGATCCCGGCCGATCCGGCAGGGATGGAACCGCGGCTTCCCGGTTCCTATCTGTTGCATGCGGCGAGACCGGTCCACGTGCCGCGTCCCGCCGGGTGGACACCGATTTTTACTGGCCTTCTGCGGATAAAGCTCCAAGATGACGATGGGCCGCGACGGGATCGTGCGGTCCGGGTGATCAAGGGGTTGGCTGCACCGGCCTGGCCTTCGCGGCGTTAAGGAGCGTTCCCATGCTGTCACGCAACCTCGAGCAGACGCTGCACCGGGCCCTGTCGCTCGCCGGCGACCGCCGCCACGAGTACGCCACCCTGGAGCACCTGTTGCTGGGCCTGGTCGACGACGGCGACGCCGCCACCGTGCTGCGCGCCTGTGGCGTCGACCTGGACAAGCTGCGCACCGACCTGACCGAGTTCCTGGACAAGGACCTGGCCGGGCTGGCTTCCGACCGCTCCTCCGAGCCGAAGCCGACCGCGGCGTTCCAGCGCGTGGTGCAGCGCGCGGCGATCCACGTGCAGTCCTCGGGCCGCGACGAGGTGACCGGCGCCAACACCCTGGTCGCCCTGTTCTCCGAGCGCGAAAGCCACGCGGTCTACTTCCTGCAGCTGCAGGACATGACCCGGCTCGACGCGGTCAACTTCATCAGCCACGGCATCGCCAAGGCGCCCGGCCGCACCGCGCAGCGCCCGACCACCGGCGCCGCCAACAACGGCGACACCCCGGAGGGCGAGCGTGAGGAGCGCGGCCGCGCCGGCTCGCCCAAGCAGCAGGACGGGCTGTCGGCCTACTGCGTCAACCTCAACAAGAAGGCTCAGGCCGGCAAGATCGACCCGCTGATCGGCCGCGACAGCGAGATCGAGCGCACCATCCAGATCCTGTGCCGCCGCACCAAGAACAACCCGCTCTATGTCGGCGATCCCGGCGTCGGCAAGACCGCGATCGCCGAGGGCCTGGCCAAGCGAATCGTCGAGGGCGACGTGCCGGAGGTGCTGGCCAAGTCGACCATCTATGCGCTGGACATGGGCGCGCTTCTGGCTGGTACCCGCTACCGCGGCGACTTCGAGGAACGGCTCAAGGCGGTGGTCACCGAGCTGGAGGCCAACCCGGGCGGCATCCTGTTCATCGACGAGATCCACACCGTGATCGGCGCCGGCGCCACTTCCGGCGGGGCGATGGACGCGTCCAACCTGCTCAAGCCGGCGCTGGCCCAGGGCACGCTGCGCTGCATCGGCTCCACCACCTACAAGGAGTTCCGCCAGCACTTCGAGAAGGACCGTGCCCTGGTGCGCCGGTTCCAGAAGATCGACGTCAACGAGCCGTCGGTCGAGGACGCGGTGAAGATCCTGCGCGGGCTCAAGACCAACTACGAGAAGCACCACAAGGTCAGCTACACCGACGACGCCATCCGGGGTGCTGTGGAGCTGGCGGTGAAGTACATCCACGACCGCAAGCTGCCGGACAAGGCGATCGACGTGATCGACGAGGTCGGCGCCTCGCGCATGCTCCAGCCGGAGGAGAAGCGCCGCAAGGTGGTGACGCTGCGCGACGTCGAGGAGATCGTGGCCAAGATCGCCCGCATTCCCCCCAAGAGCGTGTCCGCCGACGACAAGGAGACGCTTCGTTCCCTGGAGCGCGACCTGAAGTCCATGGTGTTCGGCCAGGACCGGGCGATCGAGGCGCTGGCGGCGGCGATCAAGCTCAGCCGAGCCGGCCTGCGCGACGCGGAGAAGCCGATCGGCAACTACCTGTTCTCCGGCCCCACCGGCGTCGGCAAGACCGAGGTGGCCAAGCAGCTGGCGTCGACGCTCGGCATCGAGCTGATCCGCTTCGACATGTCCGAGTACATGGAGCGGCACTCGATCTCGCGGCTGATCGGCGCGCCCCCGGGCTATGTCGGCTTCGACCAGGGCGGCCTGCTGACCGACAGCATCGACCAGCACCCGCACGCCGTGCTGCTGCTGGACGAGATCGAGAAGGCGCACCAGGACCTGTACAACATCCTGTTGCAGGTGATGGACCACGGCAAGCTCACCGACCACAACGGCAAGACGGTGGACTTCCGCAACGTCATCCTGATCATGACCACCAACGCGGGTGCCGCCGACCTGACGCGGGAAGCGATCGGCTTCGGCCGCGACAACCGCGCCGGCGAGGACGAGGAGGCGATCAAGCGCATCTTCACCCCGGAGTTCCGCAACCGCCTCGACGCCATCATCCCGTTCGCCGGCCTCACCCCGGAGATCGTCGGCCGCGTGGTGGAGAAGTTCGTTCTGCAGCTGGAGGCCCAGCTGGCCGACCGCAACGTCACCATCGAGGTGTCGTCCTCGGCCAAGGAGTGGCTGGCCGAGCGCGGCTACGACCGGCTCTATGGCGCGCGTCCGCTGGCGCGCGTGATCCAGGAGCACATCAAGAAGCCGCTGGCCGAGGAGCTGCTGTTCGGCTCCCTGGTGCATGGCGGCGCGGTCAAGGTATCGCTCAAGGACGGTAAGCTTGGGTTCGAGTACATCCCGAACCCTGTGCCGGCCCCGGTGGACGAGGACGGCGAGGGCGGATCGGAGCGGGAGTCGGAGGCCGCCAGCTAGGCGGCGCGCGACTGCACGTCATGGGAGGGGCCTCGGCGCAAGCCGGGGCCTTTTTCGTTCGACCTGTCCGCAATTGCCGGTCATCGTTCGCGGTGGTGGCATCAGGTTCGGGGCGACAGAGCATGGGGACGGATAGTCAGCGTCGCGACCTGATGCTCGCCCTGCTCGCGCTTCTGGGAGCCGTCCGTTCGCGCTCGACACCGCCGGCTATGTAGGAGACGGCAGCTTCGCTGCGGCCGTGCTGGCGATGAACCTCCCCCTGCTGTTTCGCATCGAGGGCGTGCATCCAGCCAAACGACCCGGCGCACCAGCGGGATCGACCTTGCCCTGGCGGATCGCCCTCCTGCTGTGCGGCGCCGTGATCCTGTTTCGCGTCGTCACGAACCGGGCGGGGCCGCACCGTCTGCTCCTCGGCCTGTTGCTTTCGGTCAGCTCGGCCGCTCGAGCGATCGGTTTCTTCTGGCGGACGATTGGGACAGATCGGACCGGGACCGCGCTGGACCTGCCCTAGCTCTCCGCTTCCAGTGCGCGTCGCGCCTCCGCCAGCTTCTCCTCGTCTTCCGCCGTCACCTGCGGTGGGGCCAGCTGCATCCGCTCCAACGCCTGGATCATGGCTTCCACCACCACCAGCCGGGCGAACCACTTCCTGTCCCCCGGCACCACGAACCACGGCGCCTCCGGCGTCGCGGTGCCGGCGATCGCCTCCTCGTAGGCCTCCTGGTAGCGGTCCCAGTGCGCCCGCTCGGCGAGGTCGGCGGAAGAGAACTTCCAGTTCTTGTCCGGCTCCTCCAGCCGCGCCAGGAAGCGGCGCCGCTGCTCCTCCTTCGAGATGTGCAGGAAGAACTTCAGCACCACCACGCCCTGGCGGTCGAGGTAGCGCTCGAAATGGCGGATGTCCTTCATCCGCTGCTTCCAGAAGCCGTTCCCCCGCCTGGCCTCCGGCAGGTCCTGCCGCGCCAGCACCTCGGGATGCACACGCGTGACCAGCAGCTCCTCGTAGTGGCTGCGGTTGAACACGCCGATCCGGCCGCGCGACGGCACCGCGCCGTGGATGCGCCACAGGAAGTCGTGGCCGAGCTCCACCGGGCCCGGCTGCTTGAACGAGGCCACGGTGACGCCCTGCGGGTTCACGCCGGACATCACGTGGCGGATGGTGCCGTCCTTGCCGCCGGCGTCCATCGCCTGGAACGCCGCCAGCAGCGCCCAGCGCCCATCCGCGTACAGCGCCTGCTGCAGCTCGGACAACCGTTCCACCCCGTCCGCCAGCAGCACCTTGCCGGCCTCCGCATCCAGGCCGCCCGGCGCCTCGTCGCTGGCGTCGCGGCCGGCGAGCGAGAAGCCCTTGGCCGCGGTGACCCGGTAGCGCCGGAGCAGCGCCTTGCGCGCGTCGCGATCCATCGCGTCAGCCTTCACGCCGGACGATCGCCAGCGGCGCCGGCGCCTGAGTGGTCGGCATCAGCTCAATCCGGTTGACGTTTACCCGCGCCGGCAGGCCGATCACCCAGGCGATCGCCTCGGCGATGTCGTCGGGCAGCAGCGGGTCGGCGTTGCGGTAGATCGCCTGCGCCTTCTCGTCGTCGCCGAACCGGACGTTGCTGAACTCGCTGCCGCCGACCAGGCCGGGCTCGATGTTGGTGACGCGCACCGCGGTGCCGACCAGGTCCGCCTTCAGGTTCAGCACGAACTGCGCCACGAACGCCTTGGTGGCGCCGTACACGTTGCCGCCGGGATAGGGATAGGTGCCGGCGACGCTGCCCAGCGCGACCACGTGGCCGCGGTTGCGCGCCACCATGCCGGGCAGCAGCGCCCGCGTGGTGCCGAGCACCCCGCCGACGTTGGTCGCCACCATGCGGTCCCAGTCCGCCATCCGGCCCTCCCAGGCCGGCCCCAGCCCCAGCGCCAGGCCGGCGTTGGCGACCAGCACGTCCACCTCGCGCCATCCCTCGGGAAGGCTGTCCGGCAGGGCGGCCACCGATTCGGCGTCCGACACGTCGAGCCGCAGGGGGAGCAGGTCCGGGCCCAGCTCGGCCGCCAGCGCGTCCAGCCGCTCCTGCCGGCGCCCGGTGGCGATCACGCGGTGCCCGTCGCGCACCAGCCGCTCCGCCGTCGCGCGACCGAAGCCGGCGGTGGCGCCGGTGATGAGGACCGTGGAGCTCATGATGGATGCCCTTCCCCCGCCATGTCGGCGGCGTCTTGTTGAACGATGTTCACGCCGAGCTCCGCCGCGAGCCGCTCCGGGCCGGCGATCAGCCGTCCGTCCGGCCCGTACAGGCGCAGGTCGAGCCAGTCCGGGCCGGGCAGCAGGGCGCCGGCGCGTCGCCGTGCCGCGTCCTCGGTGCCGAAATGCTCGCGCCGGTCCGGCGGCCAGCCGGCGGTTGACCACCAGCCCCATCGCCCCATCCTTGAGCGAGTGGGC
>CAXUEL010000162.1:0-7464 GCA_964249915.1 uncultured Acetobacteraceae bacterium
CCACGATGCGCGGCGACGGCAGGTGCGCCAGCCGGTCCGCCCAGAGCAGCCTGGCGCGGTCGAGCAGCGCCGGCGACACTACGTGCGGCAGGCCGAGCACCGGCATCACCCGCTCCGTTCCCGAGGCCGCACGATCGGACGGCAGCACCATCATGTCGAACGGGTGCAGCGCCAGCTGCACCGGCACCCGGGGTGCTGCGGCGCAATGCACCACCCGGCAGCCATGCCTGGCGCGGAGCAGCAGCGCCCGCGCGCCGGAGCGCACGCCCGACGAGATCACCAGCTCCGGCTGGCTGCCGGTGGCCACCCGCCCTGCCGGCCCGGCCGGGCCGATCCGACGGAACGGCATGCCGAGGCGGCCGGCGATCGCCGCGGCCGGACCGGATCCGAGCGGCTCGATCACCCAGACCGGCGCCGCGGGCAGCACCAGAAGCTTCGTCGTCTCCATCGAACCACGTCCTTCGCCGGTAGCCATGGATTTTCGCCACCGGCTTGGATAGTGGAGGCACGGGCGGCTTGCATAAAGGGATCACGCGCATGACCACGGACTCGGGAACGGTTGGACGCAGCCCTGCCGCGCCGATGCGCACGGCGCCAACCGACTGGGACCGCGACGCTGCCCTGACCACGGCGCAGCTGCTGCTGGAGATCAAGGCGATCAACTTCCGGCCGGAGGAACCATACACCCTGACCTCTGGCTGGAAGTCGCCGGTCTACATCGACTGCCGCCGCATCATCTTCTTCCCGCGCGCCCGCTCCAAGATCGTCTCGCTGGGGGTGGAGAAGATCGGCCGCCACGTCGGCTGCGAGAGCATCGACGTGGTCGCCGGCGGCGAGACCGCCGGCATCCCGTTCGCCGCCTGGATCGCCGACCGCCTGGCCCTGCCGATGGCCTACGTGCGCAAGAAGCCGAAGGGCTTCGGCCGCAACGCCCTGATCGAGGGCGACGTGCCGGAAGGCAAGCGCACCCTGCTGGTCGAGGACCTCACCACCGACGGCGCCTCCAAGATCACCTTCGCGCGCTCGCTGCGCGAGGCCGGCGCCGTGGTCGACCACACCTTCGTGGTGTTCTTCTACGGCGTGTTCCCTGGCGCGCACCGCACCTTGTCGGAGATGGGGGTGTCGCTGCACGCGCTGTGCACCTGGTGGGACGTGCTGGAGGCCTGCGCCGAGCGGCCCTATTTCTCCGAGACCGCCGCCGCCGAGGTGCGCCGCTTCCTTGAGGACCCCTGCGCGTGGTCGGCCCGGCATGGCGGGGTCGCCAGCGCGGAGGAGGCCCTGGCCCGGAAGGCCAAGGAGGGCTGATGCGCGGTCCGTCGTGACCGGACGGCTGCTGGCGTTCGACTCCGGGATCGGCGGCCTGTCGGTGGTGCGCGAGCTGCGGGCGCTGCTGCCGTCCGCCACGATCGACTACTTGGCCGACAACGCGGTGTTCCCGTACGGCGAGCTGCCGGACGCGGTGCTGGTGTCGCGCATCCTCCACCTCCTGGACGCGGCGATCGAGCGGCTGCGTCCGGACATGGTGGTGATCGCCTGCAACACCGCCAGCACCACCGCGCTGGACGCGCTGCGGGCGCGCCATAGGGTCCCGTTCGTCGGTTGCGTGCCGCCGATCAAGTGGGCGGCCTCGGTCAGCCACACCCGGACCATCGGCCTGCTGGCGACCAGCGCCACCGTGCGCCGCCCCTACCTGCGCGCGCTGCAGGCCCGGTTCGCTCCCGACTGCACCCTGCTCGCGCACGGCGGGCGCGGGCTGGCCGACATCGCCGAGGAAGCGTTCCGGCGTCGCCCGGTCGACCGGGACGCGATCCGCCGCGAGCTCGACGGCCTGTTCGGCCAGCCCGGCGGCGAGCGAATCGACGTGGTCGGCATCAGCTGCACCCATTACGGCTTCCTGCTGGAGCCGCTCCAGGCGCTATCACCAAGTGGTATCACCTGGCTCGATCCGGCGGCCGCCGTCGCGCGGCGGACCAGGGCGGTGCTCGACGCGCTGCCGTCCGGACCCATGGATCGGGCCGAGGAACAGGGACGGGCCTGGTTCACCGGTCCGGCGCAGGATCCGGACCGGCTGCGGGCCGGGCTGGCCGGGTTCGGCTATGACGGGATGACGCTGTTCGACGTCGCTCCGGCTCCGGCGTGAGGCACGACCCGATCGCGCGGCCGCCCGCACCGGAAGCGCCTCGGCCCGGACATCGGGGCGGGACAGCAGGACGAGCGCCGCCCCAGGCCACAGGGCGTCGGCGACATCCGGCAGGAACGGCCGGCGCGTAGCCGACCGGCAGCAGGCAGAGCGGGCCGAACCGGCCACCGGCCGACACGCGCGACTGCCGCTCAGGCGCGACGACCCAGGATCAGCAGCACGATCGTCAGCACTCCCTCGGTCATGACCCGGCCGCGGCGCGAACCGGTCGCCAGCACCCCGCTGCTCCCGCCGGCGCCGGCAGCGCGCGAACGGCATGGCACGAAGGACGCCTGCGAGCGGCACTCGCAGGCGCCTTCCTGCGTCAGGTGAACAACTGGATCGCCTTGATGGTGATCCCGGCGATGGTCACGACGCCCTCCGCGACTTCGCTCCAGTCGATCGAAAGCCCGGGCTCACCGCTGTAGAGGGCCTCGTCGATGCCGTTCTCCCCGAACGTGCCCCAGGCCCAGGCCGGACTGATCTTGGCGGGATAGCCGGCATCCACCGTTCCCGGGCCCGTCGCGCCGCGGGTGACGCGGATATACTCGTCGCCCGAGAAGAAGTAGTCCACGGTCTCGCTGAACAGCGCTGCATCGATGCCGTTCGCGCCGAACGCGCCCCAGTTCCATTTCGAGATCGGCGCAGGGTAGCCGGGATCGACGGTTCCCGGCCCGGTCTCTCCGCGGGATACGCGGATGTACTGGTTGCCCTTGAAGAAATAGCATTTCGGGCCGCTCCACAGCGCCGCGTCGATGCCGTTCGCGCCGAACGCACCCCAGCCCCAGTTGGCGATCGGCGCCGGGTAGCCGGCATCCACGGTGCCGGGCCCGGTGTCGCCCCGCGTCACGCGGATGTACTGGCTGCCCTTGAAGAAGTAGCATTTCGACCCGCTGAACAGCGCCGCGTCGATGCCGTTCGCGCCGAACGACGATCCCCAGTCCCAGGCGGAGATGCTGGCGGGATAGCCCGGATCGATCCCGGGGCTCCCGGGACCCGTCCGTCCCCGCTGCACGCGGATGTACTGGTTGCCCTTGAAGAAGTAGCAATACATGGCTTCCCTCCGTTCGGAGCGGCCACCGGAGGCCGGCCGGCCGCGATCGCTTCGTGTACGGGCGACAGGACGCCCGTGACGAAGCGGTAACATTGGCGTGTCCGGCAGGAACCGTCGTCATCCGAACGATTGACGACGTCCGGAGAAATCGTGATCGTTGCGTTCCTGACAGAGCCAGGCGGCAAGGATGAGAACCGAGGACCTTTCCAGGGTGGTCGGTGCCATCTACGACGCACCGCTCCTGAGCGAGTGGCGTCCGTCGCTGGAGCTGCTGGATGCGGCGCTCGGCTGCACGCGCGTCGTTCTCATGACCGACGACGCGAACGGGCGGCAACATCCCGTGGCGAGCCGGGATCCCGACGTCGAGGCGGCCTATGTCGAGCACTACATGCCGCTCAACGGGGCCTGGCCGGTGCTTGCCCGGCAGGAGGTCGGCCGCGCGGTCCTCGACCGCCACGTGCTCGACATGGAGGCCTACGGGAAGAGCGTCTTCTTCAACGAGTTCGCGCGGCCGAACGGTCTGGTGGCCGCGTCGGCCATCGTCATCGGGCGCGATCGCGGCGTGACGTCGGCGCTCGTGGTGAACCACCAGGAGCGCCAGGCGACGACGGAGGCGCTCGACCTCGAAACGCTGTCGCTGCTGGTGCCGCACTACCAGCGTGCCGTCCTGCTCTGGCAGGGCAGGTCGGCGCTCGCCCACGGCGACCTGTCGCTGTGGCAGGCCGTCGACAGGTTCTCGACCGCCATCCTCGTCGTCGACCGTACGGGAACGGTGCTGCGGACGAACGAGGCCGCCTCGGCGCTCCTCCGCGCCCGTGCGGCCGACATCCTCGAGCGCAGGCCCTTCGCGGGTCCGGACGCCATCAGGTCCGACCTCCTCCTGTCCCTGCGTCACTCGCTGGCGACGAGCGGACCGACGTCGGCGCAGGGCCGCCATCGCGTGGAGGCGGGCGGCCGCAGCTACGCCTTCACGATGCTTCCGCTGCAGGGTCCGCCGGACTGGATCGGCACGCGGCGGAGCTGCTACGCGATCATCGTCTCCGACCTGACGGCCGCGCCTGCCGACGCCCGCGACGTGCTGATCGCGAGCTACGGGCTGACGAAGGCAGAAGCGAGGATCGCCGTCTCCGTCGGCGGCGACGGCACTCTCGGTGATGCCGCCGCCAGCCTGGGAATCCGGCTCAGCACCGCCAAGACGTTGCTGAACCGGGCGTTCGCGAAGACCGGATCGCATACGCAATCACAGCTCGTCCGGCTGGTGGAACGGTTGTCGCTCGCGTGCGGCGCGCCGGCGCGACCGTCCGCCGTTAGGGCTCACGGGACCGATCCGGGGCGTTGAAGGGTCGCGGTCGGTGCCGGGGCGAAGTTCTCGTCGTTCTTCACGGCGAGCGCGCCGGATCGCGCGTTCCGCATGATCCCGCGGTCCGGACGCCTCGCGTGAACCGGAAGCGGCGGAAGCGGGCGGATGCGGGCGGATGCGGACCGGTCGTGACGGCGGCCGGGAGGAACCGCAGGGCAGCCGCATCCCGGGACGGGGATCGACCACGGAGGTCCGCACGCGGCCGACTGCCGCGGCCGGCGGCGTCGGTCGTCAGGGGAGGCCGAGGGTCGCTGCGAAGGCGGCGAGCTGCAGGGCCCGGGCCTCCACCGGTCCGGGATCCTCGACCGGCGCGAACGCGGCGCCCATGCCCGCATCCCTCCCGGCCAGCCGGCAGACCGCCGCCGTGCTGCCGGAGCCGCCTCCGGTATGGCCGACGCACTCGCCTGTCGGCTCGCCCTGTCCGATCATCAGCCCGAGCCCGTGGCTCGCGGTCCGCCACGGACGGCCTGGAAGCGCGCCACCGACAGGATGGCCGCAGCACATCCTGCCGAGCAGGTCGGGCGGCAGCAGATTCCCGGCCAGCAGGCGGTGCAGGAACAGCGCCGCCGCACCCGGCGGACCGACCAGCAGGCCGTGGTACACCCACCCCGGATGATAGCGCCGGGCGTTGCCCCATGCGGTCGCGTCGAGGTCCGCCCGGTCCCGGGCGACGGTGACGCCGCATACGCCGAGCGGTCCGAACACGAGGCGCTCCAGGGCCGCGCCGAGCGGCATGCCGGTGTCCTCCTCGATGATCCGGCGCACCAGGAAGTAGCCGACGTTCGAGTAGGCCCAGCCCTGTCCCGGCTCGTAGGACAGGGTTGCCGCGCCGACCCGCCGGAGCATCTCCCCGGCGGACCAGGGTTGTCCGCCCGCGGCCACGGCGGCCTTGTAGGCTCGGGAGGTGCCGTAGCAGCGGAGGCCGGCGCGATGCTGCAGGAGCTGGCGGAGCGTGAACGACCTGCCGCGGACAGGCTCGTGGAGCGGCAACCGGCCCTCGGCCACGAGCCTCGACGCTGCGCCCGCCAGCACCGTCTTCGCGATGCTCCACCACGGCACCATCGCGTCGGCATCGACGCGAACCTCGTCTTTCCGGACGAAGGCGGTGATGGGCTGCCGCTGCGGCATGGCTGCGCGCCCTCCAGGATGCCGTGGTCGATCCGGCGGGTCCGCCTTCTGGACCGGGCCGGCGTGGAACCTAGCGTCCGCGGCTGACGGTGTAGGCAGCGACCTCGCCCAGCAACTGCCGGATCCGGCTGTCAGGGAACGGCGACAGCGCGTCGCGGGCACGCTCCGCATAGTCCGCGGCGCGGCGCAGCGTGGCGCCGATGGCGTCGGTGGCGGCGATCAGGCCGAGCGCGTGCTCGAGGTCGTCCGGCTCCTGGGCGCTGTCCTCGATCACCCGGCGCCAGAACTGGCGGTCCTGCTCGTTGCCGGCGCCGTAGGCGGCCAGCACCGGCAGGGTGATCTTGCCCTCGCGGAAGTCGTCGCCCACCGTCTTGCCGAGCAGGCGCTGGTCGGCGGCGTAGTCGAGCGCGTCGTCGACCAGCTGGAATGCCATGCCGAGGTTGGTGCCATAGGAGTCGAGCGCCAGCGCGTCCCGTTCCGGGCGTCCCGCCACCACCGCGCCCACCCGGCAGGCGGCCGCAAACAGGGCAGCGGTCTTGCCGTGGATCACCTCCAGGTAGCGCTCCATGGAGGTGGACAGGTCGTTCTGGGTCGCCATCTGCAGCACCTCGCCTTCGGCGATGGTGGCGGACGCCTTGGACAGGATCGCCATCACCTCCAGCGAGCCGTCCTCGGTCATCAGCTGGAACGAGCGCGCGAACAGGAAGTCGCCAACCAGCACCGAGGCCTTGTTGCCGAAAACCGCGTTGGCGCTGGCGAGCCCCCGGCGCAGCCGGCTTTCGTCCACCACGTCGTCGTGCAGCAGCGTGGCGGTGTGGATGAACTCGACGCAGGCGGCCAGGTTGACGTGGCGGATCGCTCCGGCTCCGGCGTCGCCCGGGTAGCCGCAGAGCTGCGCCGAGGCCAGGGTCAGCAACGGGCGCAGGCGCTTGCCGCCGGCGGCGATGAGATGGGCGGCAAGCTGCGGGATCAGCGTGACCGGGCTGTCCATCCGGGCGAGGATGGCGCGGTTGCAGGCCAGCATGTCGTCGTGCAGCAGCGCCGCCAGCGCGTTCAGGGCCGCCTCGCCGCATGCCTCCGGCGCCCGGGCGTCATGCCGATCGCCGCGACTTGTGGCCGCGGCGGATTCCGGCAGACTGGCGGCAAGGCCCAAGCGGTGTCCTCCACGCTCCAGGATCGGCAAGGCACATATGAGCGGCGGGAATGGGGTGGTCAAGCAGCGGCGGCCCGGCCGGGACCGGCTCCCGCCCGGCCATTCCGCATGCTGACCGCAGCGCCGGCCACCGCCGCCACCACCGACGGCACCCTGCTCGGCGGCCGGGTCTCGTACCGGCAGTTCCGCGACGGCTACCGGAGCGGGATCGAGCCGGTGCTGCTCGCGGCGACGGTGCCGGTCCGCCCCGGCCTGCGCGTGATCGAGGCCGGCTGCGGCGCCGGTGCCGGGTTGCTGTGCCTGTCGGCGCGGACGGACGGCGTGCAGGGGACCGGGATCGAGCAGGATCCCGACACCGCCGCCCTGGCCCGCTACAACCTCGACGCCAACGGCCGGACCGACTGGCCGGTGCTGGTCGGCGCGCTCGGAGAGGCGTCCGCCCGGCTTGCGGCGGGAGCGTTCGACCAGGCGATCGCCAACCCGCCCTGGCACGACAGCTTGTCCAGCGCCTCGCCCTCGCCGCGACGCGACCTCGCCCGCCGGGCGCCGGCCGGCCCTCGGAACAGGCCGTCGAGACCGGGCGGGAGCCA
>CAXUEL010000163.1:0-7456 GCA_964249915.1 uncultured Acetobacteraceae bacterium
CTCATGATTGTCATTGGCACTTGTGATATGACCCGATAACGGCGGTATCATGCCGAGCAAAAGGTAGGTCTTTACCACGCGTGTCGAGCCTGTTTCGTCCCCATAACGCCCCGTCGCCGGGATGGTGGAGACGCCGGGCACTGCCCCCGGGTCCACAACGTTTATTCCACGTACCGTTTATCGCCGTAGCCGAGGTTGCCCTCTTGCACCGCCACATATAGGGCAACCCGGGCCCGGCGTCCAGGTGCGGGATGCTGGCAGGACCGGGCCCCGGAATGCTAACCCCGGACGCGCCATCCCGCGCGTGCCCGAGGAAGCCGATGCAGAACCTGTCCCCCGCTCCGGCCTCCCTCCTGACCGAGGCCCAGCAGGCCGAGATCGCCGACGCGCGGGAGGCCGCCGCGACCACCCGCCGCGCCACGGCACCCGGGCTGGAGGCGCTGCTGTTCCAGGCGATCCCGGTGCTGGACAAGGGCTTCGTGCGCGTCGTCGACTACATGGGCGACGACGCCGCGGTGGTGCAGGGTGCGCGCGTGTCGTACGGCCGCGGCACGCGGGCGGTGCAGAGCGACCGCGGCCTGATCCGCTACCTGATGCGACACCGCCACACCACGCCGTTCGAGCTGGCCGAGATCAAGCTGCACGTGCGCGCGCCGATCTTCGTCACCCGGCAATGGTTCCGCCACCGCACCGCCTCCATCAACGAGTACTCCGCCCGCTACTCGGTGCTGGAGCGCGAGTTCTACGTCCCGCCGGCCGAGGCGGTCGCGGCGCAGTCCGACACCAACCGCCAGGGGCGGGGCGGGGCGATGGCGCCGGAGCAGGCGGCGCGGGTGGTGGAGATGCTGCGCGACGACGCCGCGCGCTGCTACGACAACTACCTGTGGATGCTGAACGAGGCCGAGGGCGAGGCGCACGACCCGGAGCGCGCCGGCGTCGCCCGGGAGCTGGCCAGGATCAACCTGCCGGTGGGCATCTACACCCAGTTCTACTGGAAGGTGGACCTGTGGAACCTGCTCCGGTTCCTCAGCCTGCGCGCCGACGGGCACGCCCAGGCGGAGATCCGCGCCTTCGCAGACGCGATCCTGGGCGTGGTGCAGGCCTGGGTGCCGGCGGTGCACGACGCGTTCGCCGACTACGTGATGAACGCCGCCACCCTGTCCGGTCCTGCCACCGCGCTGCTGCGCGCGGCCCTGGCCGGGGGGGAGACGCTCGATCCGGCCGCCTTCGGGCTGGGCGGCCGCGAGCTGCGCGAGCTGGTCGAGACGATGCCCGAGCTGGCCGGCCGGATCCGGCAATGACGCCGAGCCGCCGGGCGGATCGGCCGCGACCGCGGACGCGTCTTTATTGACTTGAATCCCACGAAGCAGGCTTGCCGATCCGTTGCAGGTCGTTAATGTCTGGCCAGAAGTTGAGCATCCTCCGCGTCCCAGACGGATGGGCGCAGCTTCTGCCTGGAATTTGGGCATCAAGATCGCGCATCGCGAGGAGGATCACGCGTGTCATCCAGAAGAATCGTGCACCGGGCCGGGCTCGGCGCCCTTGCCTGCCTTGCCGCCGCCGGCGCGCAGGCAGCCGGCAGCGCCCTGGTCACCGCACCGGTTTCCGAAGCGTCGCTGACCACCCTGTCCCGCTCGACCCCGTCCGCGGTCGCCTCCGCCACCGACGCCGGCCCGCTCGCGTCCAGCCACGCGCTGGAGCACCTGCAGCTCGCGCTGAAGCGGCCCGCCGACAAGCAGGCGGCGCTCGACGCCCTGGTGCTGGCGCAGACCACCAAGGGCTCGTCCGCCTACCACCGCTGGCTCACCCCGGCCCAGCTGCGCGACCAGTACGGCCCGGACGCCGCAGACATCGCCACCACCGTGAAGTGGCTGCAGTCGCACGGGCTGGTGGTGAACAAGGTGTCGCCGACCGGCATGTCGATCGACTTCTCCGGCACCGCGGCCAGCGTCGGCGCCGCCTTCCACACCACGCTGCACAGCTATACCCGGCTCGGGCAGCAGCATTTCGCCGCCTCCGGCGAGCAGTCCATCCCGTCCGCCCTCAGCCCGGTGGTGGCCGGTGCCGTGCTCGGCAACTTCTTCCCGCGCCCGATGCTGATGGCCAGCCGCAAGCCGTCCGCAGCCGCGATCGCCGCCGCCAAGGTGCACAAGGTCGGCACCAGCTACACCATGGCGGTGCAGGGCACGACCTTCTACGCGGTGACGCCGAGCGACTTCCACACCATCTACGACGAGAACGGGCTGTTCAACGGCTCCAGCGTGGTCGGCAAGGTGACCGGCAAGGGCGTGACGCTCGCGGTCGCCGAGCAGACCGACATCAACCCGGCCGACGTGCAGAACTTCCGCTCGCAGTTCGGCCTGTCGAGCTTCGCCGGCACGCTCAGCATCACCCACCCGGGCGGCTGCGTCGACCCGGGCTTCACCGGTGACGAGGGCGAGGCGGCGCTCGACGCCGAGTGGTCGGGCGCGGTGGCGCCGGACGCGGCGGTGATCGAGGCCGCCTGCTCCTCCAGCGAGACCGGCTTCGGCGTGATGACCGCGCTGCAGAACCTGGTCGAGGGCGGCACCACGGCCGCGGCGATCTCCGTCTCCTACGGCGGCTCCGAGGTCGGCAACGGCATCGTGTTCCTCACCGAATGGTCCAACCTGGTCGAGGAGGGTGCGGCCGAGGGCATCTCGATCTTCGTGTCCACCGGCGACGGTGCCGCCGACATCGCCGATACCGGCGCCACGCTCGCCACCAGCGGCATCAACGTCAACGGGCTGGCGTCGAACATCTACGACACCGCGGTCGGCGGCACCGATTTCGGCGACACCGTGGTCGGGCTGAACAGCACCTTCTGGAACAGCACCAACAGTTCCACCGGCGGCTCGGCCAAGAGCTACGTGCCGGAGATCCCCTGGGACAACAGCTGCGGCTCCTACGTGAACTGGGCCGGCGCCGGCGCCGCGGGCGCGCTGCAGAACTGCAACAACCCCAAGACCAAGACCACCTACCAGAACGTGGTCGGCGGCAGCGGCGGGCAGAGCCTGCTGTTCGCCAAGCCGTCCTGGCAGCTGACCAGCGTGCCGGGCGTGCCGAACGACGGCGTGCGCGACCTGCCCGACATCTCCCTGTTCGCCGCCAACGGGCAGTGGAACCACTTCTACCTGGAGTGCATGTCCAACACCGCCGAGGGCGGCGTGCCGTGCGACTTCACCAACCCGACCAACTTCCTCGGCTCCGCCTTCGGCGGCACGTCGTTCGCGGCCCCCGACTTCGCCGGCATCGCCGCCCTGGTCGCGGAGCTGTACGGCAAGGTCGGCAACATGGCACCCGTGCTGTACCAGATCGCCAACATCCAGTACAAGAACGCGCTGCTGGTGAACCAGTGCCAGACCACCAGCTTCCCCGCCAACCCGCTCTGCGTGTTCCACGACATCGCGGTGGGCGACAACTCGGTGGCCTGCAAGGCCGGCACGCCGAACTGCTTCACCAACGGCCTGTCCACCAAGGGCATCGGCATCTCGTCGACCAGCACCACCACGCAGTCGACCGCCTTCAACGCCGGCGTCGGCTACGACCTGGCCACCGGCCTCGGCTCGGTGGACATCCCGCAGCTGCTGCTGAACTTCTGAGCGATACCGGGCGGCGGACACAGGTCCGCCGCCCGCGACGGCAGGCAGGGCTCCGGCGGCGAAGGCTTCCGGAGCCCTTTCCGTGCCGGCCGCCGACGCATCCATCGCCGCCCTGCGCCGTTCCGGGGATCGACGGTCTCGAAGGTGCCAGATGAAGATCCCGACCCGGCTGCATGGCGCGATCGACTACGCGGCGGCCTCGCTGCTCGGCAGCCTCGCCCTGTCGGACGCGCTGCCGCGGCCGGTGCGGCGCGTGGTCGGCGCCGCGTCCGCGCTGCACGGCGCCTCAGCGGCGCTGACCGACTACGAGGCCGGGCTGCGGCCGGTGCTGGACATGCGCACCCACCTGCTGCTCGACGCCGCCGGCGGGACCGCGTTGTGCGGCGCAGCGCTGCTGATGCGTCGCCAGCCCGCCGGCAGCCGCGCGATGCTGCTGGCCATGGGCGTGTCGGAGCTGCTGGTGACGGCGTTCAGCAGCGCCAGCCCGTCGAGCGGGCCGGGGCAGGGCTCCGGCCCGGTCGGACGGGTGCTCGACCTTCGTCCGCCCTCGGCAGAGCAGGTCGGCTATCCGCCGGTCGACACGCCCAAGCCGGTCGCGGACGACGTGTGGGTGGTCGACAGCCTGATGCCGGGCCCGCTCGGCAGCGCCCTGCCGGTGCGCATGACGGTGATCCGACTGCCCGGCGGCGACCTCGTGCTGCACTCGCCGACGCGGTTCGGCTACCCGCTCAAGGCCCGGCTCGAAACCCTGGGCCGAATCCGCCACCTGGTCGCGCCCAACGTCGCGCACTGGGTGTTCCTGCAGGCCTGGCAGGACGCCTGCCCGGACGCGGCGACCTGGGCCGCACCCGGCCTGCGCGAGCGCGGCCCGGTGCGCCGGAGCGGCCTGCGGCTCGACAACGACCTCGGCGACGTGCCGCCGCCGGAATGGGAGGGGATCGCGCTGGCGACGGTGCCGGGCGGGCTCGGCTTCCGGGAAGTGGCGCTGTTCCACGAGCCGTCGCGCACCCTGGTGCTGACCGACCTGGTGCTGAACCTCGAGGCCGCCAAGCTGCCGGCGGCGCTGCGGCCGCTGGCCCGGCTGCTGGGCGTGGTGGCGCCGGACGGCATGCCGGCCACCTACCTGCGCGCGGTGATCAAGCTGCGTCGCGCTTCCGCCGCACGCGCCGCGCAGCGCCTGGTGGACCTGCGGCCGGAGCGCGTGGTGTTCGCGCACGGGGCGTGGTTCGAGCGGGACGGCACCGCGGCGCTGCGCCGCTCGCTGCGCTGGCTGCTCGGTTGAGCCCGGCGCCGCCCGTCCCTTTCGTGAACGGTGTTCACGGCCGGCTTGCATCGCGTCCGGCCCGGCGGCATCGTCGGGCCCGGCCGGTCCGCGAGCGGGCCGGCCGGCAAGGAGTGCCCGGTCATGCCTGAGCCGCCGAAGGGGCCGAGCCCGCTGCCGAGCCTGATGCCGTTCGTGGTGCTGGCGCTGATCCTGCTGCTGATCTACGCCGGCGTGATGCTGTTCCCGGTGGTGCAGCGCTACGTCGCCCAGCAGGACTGCGTCGGCAGCGGCCGCACCGACTGCTCGCCGCATCCCTGAGCCGGTCCGATGGCGGTCCCGTCGCCCGGTCCGGCTCCCGACCCCGTCGCGGGCGACCCGCGGCCGGTGCCGTTCGCCGCCGTCACCGCGCTGTTCCTGGTCTGGGGCTTCGTGTCCTCGGTGATCGACGGGCTGGCGCCGGCGGTGCGCGCCATCTTCCACCTGAGCTACGCCGCCCAGATGCTCACCCAGTTCGCGTTCTTCGCCGCCTACGGCGCTGTGTCGCTGCCGGCCTCGGTGCTGCTGGCGCGGGTCGGCGGGCCGCGGGCGATCGAGCTGGCGCTGGGCGTCACCGTGGCGGGCTGCCTGGTGGTGCTGCTGGGCACGCGCACGCAGAGCTACGGCGCGATCCTCCTGGCGCTGTTCGTGATCGCGTCCGGCATTACCCTGCTGCAGGTGGCGGCCAACCCGCTGGTGGCGGCGCACGGTGAGCCGTCGCGGGCGCACGTGCGGCTGACGCTGGCGCAGGCGTTCAACTCGCTCGGCACCGTGCTGGGGCCGGTGGTCGCAGGCCGCCTGCTGCTCAGGGGCGGCCTGTTCGGCTCGGGCACCACGCCGGATTCCAGCATCGACTCCGCCGGGGCGGCGCGGCTGGCGTCGCTGCACAACATCGACCGCCAGTTCGAGCTGATCGCGCTGCTGGTGGCGGGCCTGGCGCTGCTGGCCTGGTCGGTGCGCCGCCGCCTGATCGCGGCGGATCCGCTGCCGGCGATGACCGGCGGCAGCCTGGTCGCGGCGTTCCGCTCCGGCTGGGGGCTGTTCGGGGCGTTCGCGGTGTTCGTGTACGTCGGCTCGGAGGTCGGCGTGTCGACCATCATGGTCAACTTCCTGTCGCAGCCCACGATCCTGGGCGTGTCCCCGGCCCGCGCCGCCACCCTGCTCGGCGCGGTGTTCTGGGGCGGGGCGATGCTGGGCCGGTTCGCCGGCAGCCTCCTGCTGCGCGTGGTCAGCGCCGGGCGGGTGCTCGGCGTGTTCGCGATCGTCAACGTGCTGCTGTGCCTGGCGGTGTCGCAGACGGCGGGCCTGCCCGCGGCCTGCGCCGCGCTGTCGCTCGGCTTCTTCAACTCGGTGATGTTCCCGACCCTGTTCACCCTGACCCTGGAGCGCTCGCCGGCGCCGGCGGCCTCGGTGTCCGGCCTGCTGTGCAGCGCGATCGTCGGCGGCGCGCTGCTGCCGCCGCTGGTGGGGCTGGTGTCGGACCATTCCGGCATCAGCGCCGGCTTCGCGGTGCCGCTGGCCGGCTATGTCGGGATCGCGGTGTTCGCCCTGTTCGCGCCGGCCCGGCCGATGCGGCACCGCCGCGGCTTCCTGCTCAGGCGGCGGATGGCGCGGGCCGGGCGCTAGGACGGATCGCGGTCGGGCGCATCGCCTGCCGGGTGACGATGCCCGTCGAGACGGCAAGCTGGAGCATGTGAAGCGAACCCAGATGGATGGGAGATGCTCTAGGCCCGGTCCTGCCGCAGGTGCGGCCGCAAGGCCTCGGCCACCCGTCTGGCGATCGCGGCGTAGGCCTGGCCCGCCTCGCCGTGCGGGTCCTGCGCCAGGATCGGCGTGCCGGCGTCGCCGCTTTCGCGTATGTCGAGCAGCAGCGGCACCTCGCCCAGGAACGGCACGCCCAGCGTGTCCGCTTCCGCCCGCGCCCCGCCATGGCCGAACAAGGGCGTGCGGTGGCCGCAGTTCGGACAGCAGAACACGCTCATGTTCTCGACGATGCCCAGCACCGGCACCCGGGTCTTGGCGAACATCGCGACGCCGCGCCTGGCGTCGAGCAGGGCGATGTCCTGCGGCGTGGACACGATCACGGCACCGGCCAGCGCCACCTTCTGCGCCAGCGTGAGCTGGGCGTCGCCGGTTCCGGGCGGCATGTCGACCACCAGCACGTCGAGCGGGCCCCACTCGACCTCGCCCATCAGCTGGGTCAGCGCGCCCATCACCATCGGGCCGCGCCAGATCATCGCCTTGTTCTCCTCGACCAGCAGCCCGATCGACATCGCCTTGACGCCCCAGGCCTCGAGCGGGACCAGGCGCCCGTCGCGCACCTCGGGCTGGGCGGTGAGGCCCAGCATGCGCGGCAGGCTGGGGCCGTGGATGTCGGCGTCGAGCAGCCCGACCGACAGTCCCAGCCGCGACAGGCCGATCGCCAGGTTGACCGCGGTGGTCGACTTGCCCACGCCGCCCTTGCCGGACGCCACCGCGACCACCGCACGCACGGTGGCCAGCAGCTTCGCCGGCGGCTCCGCGCCGCCGCCGAGCC
>CAXUEL010000164.1:0-7451 GCA_964249915.1 uncultured Acetobacteraceae bacterium
GGCGCGACGCCCGGCCCGCTGCCGCAGGCGACCGATCTCGTGGTGCCGCACGGCCGCCTGCGCGCGGTGGCGGCGGTGCTGCAGGGCGACCGGGTGCTGCCGCCAGGGCAGCCGGAACTGCTGCTGTTCGCCGCGCTGGCACGCCTCACCGATCACGGCCTGACGCTGCACGCGGCCGAGTTCCGGTTCCCGGCGCACGCCTCGCTGCTGGCGGTGCTGGCGGTGCTGCGCCACGCCCGTCCGGTGCAGCACGCGCTGACCGTCCCCGAAGGGCTGCCGGCGGCGGAGATCGCCGGGCTGGTCGACCGCGCCCCCGCCCTGGCCGGCGGGTTCGACCTGCCGGCGGAAGGCGGGGTACTGCCGGAAACCTACGACTACGAGCTGGGCACCACGCGCCGGGCGCTGCTCGGGCGCATGCACGCGGCACTCCGGCGGACGCTGGCCACGGTGTGGGCCGGGCGCGACCCGTCCGTGCCGCTGTCGGATCCGCAGCAGCTCCTGGTGCTGGCCAGCATCGTCGAGCGCGAGACCGGCCTGCCGAACGAGCGGCCGCTGGTGGCGGAGGTGTTCCTGAACCGGATCCGGCAGGGCATGAAGCTGCAATCCGACCCGACCGTGTCCTATGCCGCCGCCGGCGGGCTGGGGCCGCTGCCGCGCCCGCTGACCCGCTCCGACCTGGTGCAGCCGAACCCCTACAACACCTACGTCATCCCCGGCCTGCCGCCCGGCCCGATCAGCGCCCCGGGGCTGGCGGCGCTGCAGGCGGTGGCGCATCCGGCGCGGGGCGACCTGCTGTACTTCGTCGCCGACGGCAGCGGCGGCCACGCCTTTTCCGCCAGCCTCGCCGACCACCTGCGCAACGTGGCGCAGTTCCGGGCGATCGAGGCGGCTCGGCCGGGCCGGATGCCGACGCTCGACCCGCTGCGCCCGCCGCCGCAGGTGCCGATCACGCCGAGGGGATGAGCCGGAGCGGCAACCGGCCGGGAAGCGCAGGGTTCTAGCGCCACGCCCGCTTCCGGAGCCCCTGCCGCATGCCAGACCTCACCCGCCGCACCCTGTTCGGCAGCACGGTCGGCCTGGCCGGCGCCGGCCTGGTGGCACCCGCCCTCGGCGCCACCCTGACCGGCGGGCAGCAGGAGCCGGCCGACCTGCGCGGGGTGGTTAAGGACGGCACCGTCACCCTGCCGCCGCTGCACCAGGCGAGCGAGGCCAACGGCACCGTGCCCAACCCCATGCCGCCGGGCAAGCGTCTCGGCGTCGCCGTGGTCGGGCTCGGCGCGCTGGCGCTGGAGAACATCCTTCCCGGCTTCGCCGAGGCGAACAGCGTGCGCCTGGTGGCGCTGGTCAGCGGCGAGCCGGACAAGGCGCGCATCGTCGCCGCCCAGCACGGCGTGCCGGAGAAGAACCTGTACGACTACAAGAACTTCGACCGGATCAAGGACAACCCCGAGATCGACGTCGTCTACATCGTGCTGCCCAACGCCCTGCACGCGGAGTTCACCATACGCGCCGCGCAGGCGGGCAAGCACGTGCTGTGCGAGAAGCCGATGGCGGCGAGCGTCGCGGAAGCGCAGTCCATGGTCGACGCGTGCAAGCAGGCCGGCCGCTCGCTGATGATCGCCTACCGGATGCAGTACACCCCGGAGCACCGCACGGTCATCCAGATGGCGCGCTCCAAGGCCTACGGCGCGGTGCGGATGATCGAGGCGGTGAACGGGCAGAACGATGCCCCCAACGGGCAGTGGCGGCAGATCAAGGCGATGGCCGGCGGCGGCTCGCTGCCCGATGTCGGGCTGTACTGCCTGAACGCATTCCGCTACATCACCGGCGAGGAGCCGGTCGCGATCACCGCGCAGGTGACGCAGCCCGAGGAACGACCCGCGCTTCCGCGAGATCGAGGACATGGCGATCTTCACCCTGCGCTTTCCGTCCGGCGTGGTCGCCAGCGCCACCTCCGCCTACAGCTTCCACGAGAGCCGGTTCCTGCGCGTGCACGCCCAGACCGGCTGGTTCGGCATCGACCCCGCGTTCGGCTACGACAACCTGCAGCTCGCGATCAACCGCAAGGCCGGCAAGGCCAGCGCCATCGAGACCCGCCGCTTCCCGCCGAAAAGCCAGTTCGCGCAGGAGATGGACGCGTTCGCCGCCTCGCTGCACGCGAAGCAGGAGCCGCGCACCGGCGGCGCCGAGGGCCTGCAGGACATGAAGCTGATGGCGGCGATCTACCAGGCGGCGGCCGGGGGCGGGGTGGTGACCCTGCCGGAGGTCGCAGGCCTCGACACCACGCGCGGGCCGTGGCCGGAGGCGCTCGGCGCCTTCGTGCCGGTTTGAGGCGCCGCATCATGCGTGATGCCAATCCCGCTCTTCCGCTGCGCCGTCGCACCCTGCTGTCCGGCGCCGCGGCGGCTTCGCTGCTGGCCGCGACCGGAGCCCGTGCGGCGGCGAGCCCGCTCGAGCTGGTCGCGACCTTCACCAGCCCGAGACAGGTGACCGGAGTCGGCGTGTCGGCGAAGGGCCGGATCTTCGTGAACTTCCCGCGCTGGGAGGAGGACGTCGCGATCTCGGTGGCGGAGGTCGGCCCGGACGGCGCGCTGACGCCGTATCCGGACAAGAACTGGAACGCGTTCCGCGACGCCGACGCGTCGTCGGCGAAGCCGGGCGCCAGCTTCGTCTGCGTGCAGAGCGTCACCGTGGATCCGCAGGACCGCCTCTGGGTGCTCGATCCCGCGGCACCCGGCCTGACCTTCGAGGTGCAGGGCGGCCCCAAGCTGGTCTGCATCGACCTGGCCAGCAACACGGTGAAGCGGGTCTACCGGTTCGGCCCCGACGTGGCACCGCAGGGCAGCTACCTCAACGACATCCGCTTCACCGCCGACGGCAGGCGGGCGGTGCTGACCGACTCCGGCGCCCCCGGCTGCCTGCTCGCGTTCGACGTCGAGACCGGCGCGGCGCGGCGCGTGCTGGTCGGGCATCCGAGCACGCAGTTCGAGAAGGGCGTGACCATCACCGTCAGCGGCAAGCCGCTGCAGATGCTGGACGGCCAGCCGGCGCACTTCTCCGCCGACGGCATCATGCTGGACGCCGACGACCGCACCGTGTTCTGGCAGGCCACCACCGGGCAGACCATGTATCGGGTGCCGCTCGCCGCCCTGTTCGACCGCACGCTGACGCCGCAGGCGCTGGGCGACACGGTGCGGGTGGCGGCGAGAACCTTTGTGACCGACGGCTACTGGTCCAGCCGGCGCGCCGGCATGCTAGTGACCGCGGCGGAAGCGTTCGCGGTGCGGCGCATGGGGCCGGACGGCCGCTTCGCCACGCTGGTGCAGGATCCGCGCCTGCTCTGGCCGGACAGCATGGCCGAGGGCCCGGATGGCGCGATCTACGTGACCGCCTCGCACATCCCGGAGATGAAGGCCTGGCAGGGACCGGGCGTCGCGCAGACGCAGCTGTTCCGCTTCCACCCGCGCTAGCAAGGAGACGAACCATGACCAAGGCGATCGGCTACGCCGCCAACCATTCCTTCAGCCGCCTGAAGCCGCTGGAGTTCGAGCGCGACGACCCGAAGCCGGGCGAGGTCGAGATCGAGGTGCTGTTCTGCGGCGTCTGCCATTCCGACATCCACCAGGCGAGGAACGAGTGGGGCAACACGGTGTACCCGTGCATGCCCGGCCACGAGGCGGTGGGACGGGTGACGCGCGTCGGCGCCTCGGTCACGCGGCACAAGGCCGGCGACCTGGTCGGCGTCGGCTGCATGATCGACAGCTGCCGGTCCTGCGCGCCGTGCCACGCGCACGAGGAGAACTACTGCGAGGGGCCGAACAGCTGGCTTGCCACCTACAACGGCCCGATGGTGCCGGCGGCGATGGCGCCGGACAAGACCAACTCCTACGGCCGCGACAACACCTATGGCGGCTATTCGACCCTCATGGTGGTGGCCGAGGACTTCGTGCTCCGCATCCCGGCCGGCCTGAAGCCCGAGGTGGCGGCGCCGATCCTGTGCGCCGGCGTGACCACCTGGTCGCCGATGAAGCACTGGGGCGTGAAGCCCGGCGACGCGGTGGGCATCATCGGCTTCGGCGGGCTCGGCGACATGGCGGCCAAGCTGGCCCGGGCGATGGGCGCCACGGTCACCCTGTTCACCCGGTCGGAGGGGAAGCTGGCCGAGGCGGCGAAGCTGGGGGCGAGGGGCGTGCTGAGCACCGACAAGGCGGCGATAGCGGCCTGCGGGAACAGCTTCGACTTCATGCTCGACACCATCCCGGAGAAGCATGACGTCAACCCCTACGTCGCCATGCTCAAGCGCGACTGCACCCTGGCGGTGGTCGGCGCCCTGGAGCCGCTCGCCCCGGTGAACAACCAGGAGCGCGCGCTGCACCGCAAGAGCGTCGCCGGCTCGATCATCGGCAGCATCGCCGAAACCCAGGAGGTGCTCGACTTCTGCGCCGAGCACGGCATCGGCCCGGACATCCAGGTGATCCCGATCCAGCAGATCAACCACGCCTACAAGGAGGTGGAGAAGGGCGAGGTGCGGTTCCGCTACGTGATCGACATCGCCTCGCTCAGGGAGGAGCTGGCGGCCTGAGCCACGTGCCCCCGCGCCGTTGCAGGACGGCGTGGGGACAACCAGATTGGGACAGGCGAGGCGTCCGGACCGGTTCGATCCGGCATGGCGGGCCGCAGCGGAAGCAGTCATAACACGGCGGCTCGTGCCGCCCGGACCGGCGCCGCCCGGACCGGGACATCGCGGATGTCCCGACCGCTGGCCGTCGCCCGCAGCCCCGCCCGGAACATCTGCGGCCATACCGGGCGATCGCCCAGCAGGAGGGACCCATGGTCAGACGTCACAAAGAGGAAGAGATCGCCGGGATCCTCGAGTTCGAGGGGCGTGGCAGCCAGGATCCGGTGCTGCTCGAATGGCTGGCCGACCACCGCGCCCGCAACGGCGGCAAGATCCGGGTGAGCCAGGGCGGCAAGGGCACCCGGGTGATGTTCAGCAAGGCCGCAGACATGGCGTTCTGGCAGCAGCGCTCGGACCAGCTCGCCAAGGCGATGAAGAAGTCCGCCTGAACTCGGCCCCTGCCTGCCGGATCCTGTCCGGCCAAGGCGTTGTCACCGAACTGTCACCAGAATGAAACAATCCCGCCGCCGCTGACGACTAGAAGGCGCTCGACCGCGGGGCGCCGACCGGATGCGCCTCGCCTGTGCCAAGGAACACGAGATGCGTTCGCCGAACCGGCCTGTCCTGCGCGTCGCCGCCCCCGGCGCCGTGGCCCTCCTGCTCGGGCTGGCGTCGACCGCCTCCCCGGCGCTGGCCGTCGACGTCACCGGCGCCGGCTCCTCGTTCGCCGCGCCGATCTACGGCGCCTGGGGTGCCGCGGCCAAGGCGCCGCTCGGCGTGGTGCTGAACTACCAGGCGCTCGGCTCCAGCGCCGGGCAGAACCAGGTGATCGCCCGCACGGTGGATTTCGGCGCCTCCGACGCGCCCATGGCCGGGCCGAAGCTCGCGGCGAACCGGCTGCTGCAGTTCCCCACCGTGATGGGCGGCGTGGTGCCGATCGTGAACCTGCCCGGGATCGGCTCGAACCGGCTGCGCCTGACCGGCGCGGTGCTGGCCGGCCTGTTCTCCGGCGACATCGCCACCTGGAACGACCCGAGGATCGCCGCCCTCAACCCCGGCCTGAAGCTGCCCGACACCGCGGTGGCGGCGGTGCACCGCGCCGACGGCTCCGGCACCACCTTCGTGTTCACCTCCTACCTCGCCAAGGAAAGCCCGGACTGGAAGGGGAAGATCGGCGCCGCCTCCTCCATCGCCTGGCCGACGGGCGCCGGCGCCAAGGGCAACGACGGCGTCGCCGCCACGGTGCGCAACACCGAGGGCGGCATCGGCTACGTCGAGTACGCCTATGCCAACAAGAACGGCCTGACCACCACCCTGCTCCAGGACAAGGCCGGCGCCTTCGTCGCTCCCAGCCTCGACAGCTTCACCCGGGCGGCCGCCGGCGCCGACTGGGCGGGCGCGCAGTTCTTCGCCGTCGACCTGCTCGACACCCCGGCCGCCGGCGCCTGGCCGATCGTGTCGGCGACCTTCGTGCTGCTGCCGATCGACCCCAAGGACACCGCGCGCAGCGCCGCGGTGCTGCGGATGTTCGACTGGGCGTTCCGCAACGGGGCGGACACGGCGCGCGCGCTGCAGTACGTGCCCCTGCCGGCCTCGGTGCAGACGACGATCCGCCACGCCTGGACCAACGTTCCCGGCGCCACCGCCCTGGAACGATGACCGCCACGACCGCATCCTGACGGAGCCGCAGCGCATGACCACCGACGCAGGCCTCGCCGGAGCGACCAGGCAGGGAGGGTGGGGCGATCCCGCCTTCGCCGGCCTCGTGCGCGCCTGCGGCCTGGTGGTGCTGCTGCTGATCGGCGGCATCATCGCGGTGATGCTCTTCGGCGGCCGCCAGGCCTTCTCCACCTTCGGCTGGGGCTTCCTGTCCTCCTCCGCCTGGAACCCGGTGCTGGACCGCTACGGCGCCCTGACCGCGGTGTTCGGCACCGTGGTCACCTCCGCGATCGGCCTCGCCGTCGCGGTGCCGCTGGCGTTCGGGGTGGCGTTCTGCCTGACCGAGATGGCGCCCGCCTGGCTGTCCGGCCCGCTCGGCACCGCGGTGGAGCTGCTGGCCGCGGTGCCGTCGATCATCTTCGGCATGTGGGGCTTCTTCGTGATCGTCCCGGTGATGGCGCACCACATCCAGCCTTCGCTGATCCACACGCTGGGGCACGTGCGGCTGCTGCACCCGTTCTTCTCCGGCGCGCCCTTCGGCACCGGGCTGCTCACCGCCGGGCTGATCCTGGCGGTGATGGTCACGCCGTTCATCGCCGCGGTGATGCGCGACGTGTTCGACTCGATGCCGCCGGTGCTGAAGGAAAGCGCCTACGGGCTCGGCTCGACCCGGTGGGACGTGATGCGCCAGGTGGTGCTGCCCTGGTCGCGCACCGCGGTGATCGGCGGCATCATGCTGGGGCTCGGCCGCGCGCTGGGCGAGACCATGGCGGTCACCTTCGTGATCGGCAACACCAACCGGATCAGCGCCTCGCTGTTCTCGCCCGGCAACACCATCGCCTCGCTGATCGCGCTGGAGTTCCCCGAAAGCTCCGCCGGCAGCCTGAAGCTGTCGGCGCTGCTCGCACTCGGCTTCATCCTGATGGTGATCTCCTTCGCCACGCTCGCCTGCTCGCGCCTGCTGCTGCGCACCGGCCGGCCGTCGCGGCGCTGAGGGCCGGGTGTCCGCCACCGCCCCCGCCGCTGCCAGGACGCCGGCACGCGACCTCGGCCTGCTGCGCCGCCGTCGCGCCGCCGACGCGGTGGCGACGGCCCTGTGCTTCGCCGCCACCCTGGTGGTGCTGGCCGCCCTCGCGTCGATCCAGTGGACCCTGGTCGCTAACCGCATCGGCCG
>CAXUEL010000165.1:0-7418 GCA_964249915.1 uncultured Acetobacteraceae bacterium
ATCCCGAGCAGCAGGACGACCGCGGTCGAGACCAGGGTGGCGGTCAGGGAGTTGGTGAGCATCGCCTCGATCTTCACCATCGCCACGGCGCCGATCAGGGTTTCCGGCGCGTCGGCGTGCACCGCCTGGAGGTAGGGGCTGCGTCCCGACAGCTGCCCGGGGCGTCGGCCGCGCCCGGTAAACAGCACCGGCATCGCCTGGCCGACGGCGAGGGCGTTGGTGCGGTCCTGCTGCGTCCGGATCAGCGCCTGCAGCCGCTGCAGCCGCTCGTCCCGGACCGGCTGCGGCACGGCCCCGGGGGCGCCCGCGGCCGGGGTGCCGGGACGGGGCGAGTAGGTGAACGAGAACGCCTGGGCGAAGCCGATCCCGTCCACCAGCGCCATCGTCGCCGCGAAGTCGGCCTCGGTCTCGCCCGGATGGCCGACGATGAAGTCCGACGACAGGGCGAGGTCCGGCCGGGCGGTGCGCAGCCGGTCCACCAGCCGGCGGTACTGGTCCGCGGTGTGGCCGCGGTTCATCTCCCCGAGCATGCGGTCGGAGCCGGACTGCACCGGCAGGTGCAGGAACGGCATCAGCTGGGGCAGGTCGCGGTGCGCCGCGACCAGCGCGTCGTCCATGTCGCGCGGATGCGAGGTGGTGTAGCGCAGCCGGGCGAGGCCGGGGATGTCCGCGAGCGCCTGCATCAGCCGGGCCAGGCCCCAGGACCGCCCGTCCGGGCCGTCGCCGTGATACGCGTTGACGTTCTGCCCGAGCAGGGTGATCTCGCGCACCCCGCCTGCCACCATGCGCCGCGCCTCGGCCAGCACCGAGGCGGCCGGGCGGCTGGCCTCGGCGCCGCGGGTATAGGGCACCACGCAGAACGAGCAGAACTTGTCGCAGCCTTCCTGCACGGTCAGGAACGCGGTCACGCCGCCCGCCAGCTGCGGCCCGGCGGCATCGGGCAGGAAGTCGAACTTTTGTTCCGCGGGGAAGTCGGTGTCGATCACCGCCCCGCCGGCCCGCGCCGCGCGCGCCACCATCTCCGGCAGCCGGTGGTAGGTCTGCGGCCCCAGCACGATGTCCACATAGGGTGCGCGGGCCAGGATCTCGCGTCCCTCGGCCTGCGCCACGCAGCCGGCGACCGCCAGCACGGTGGGACGGCCCGCCGCGGCGCGCGCCTGCTTGATCACGCGAAGCCGGCCGAGCTCGGAGAACACCTTCTCCGCCGCGCGGTCGCGTATGTGGCAGGTGTTGAGGATGACCATGTCGGCCTCCTCCGGCGTGTCCGCCGGGCGGTAGCCGAGCGGCCGCAGCACGTCGGCCATGCGGGCGCTGTCGTACACGTTCATCTGGCAGCCCCAGGTGATGACGTGCAGGCGTCGGGCGGGCGGGCGCCGGGAGGACAGGCGCTGGATGGAGGGAAGGGTGTCCAAGGCGGCAGAGGTTCCGGCAGCCGCCGGAAGGGGTCCGCGCGGAAGCACGGCAGCAATCGCGTCCGGCCGGCCGGCGGTCAAGGGCGCTGCACCGTCAAGGCGGCGTGGACCTCATCAGGCAGGACCGCATGGCATGATGCCGATCGAGGTGCACTCCGCGTCGTCCCGCCCACCGGGACCGACGCACGATCAGGCGAAGGAGCGGCCACCGGTGTCAAGGGGAAAATCCTCCGCCGGGACCGGCGGGACCGGTTGGGGCGCGATGTTCATCGTTTCGTCACCGGCGCCACGCCCGGTTCCGTCCGCGAACCGGTTCTGGCGGATGGTGGCGGCACCCTCGGCGATCGCGGTCCAGGCCGCCAGGGACAGCGCCTTGCGCGAGCCGAAGGCGACCGGGTCGAGCACCGGATGCAGCAGCACCGTGGCCCGCATGCCGCGCCAGCGGGCCAGCTTGGCGAAGTGCGAGGCGAGGTCCATGCCGCCGTACCAGGCGAACACGGTGCGGGTCGAGCGGCACACCGGCAGGCCGCCGAGGCGGTCGTAGACGATCGACACCGGCTGGATCAGCGGCACCGCGTCGGCGTCGGCCTCGTCCTGGCTGCCGTTCGGCTTGGCGGCGGCGAAGAAGGAGGAATGGAACGGCAGCACGCGCGAGCCGTCGGAACTGGTGCCTTCGGGAAACAGGATCAGGTCGTCGCCGGCCTGGAGGCGCAGTTGCATGTCGTCGCGCTCGCGACCGGTCGCCTTGCGCTGCCGGCTGACGAACAGGGTGCGGCCGAGCCGCGCCACAGTGCCGACCAGCGGCCAGCCGCCCACCTCCTCCTTGGCGACGAAGCAGGCCTCGAGGCGGCCGCCCAGCACCGGCACGTCGATCCAGGAGGAATGGTTGCACACGTAGATCAGCGGCCGACGCGGCCGCGGCCCGGCCGCGGGACGGCCGACGGTGCGGACCTGCATGCCGAGCAGACGGCACACCACCGACCAGTACGATCGCGCGAACCACACCTTGCCGCGGCCCGGCAGCATCAGCAGCACCGTCTGGATCGGGCAGGCGATCCCGGTCCAAGCCAGAATCGCGACGCCGCGGCGCAGCACGCGCACGCTGCGTACCAGCCGGAACAGGGAATGAGGCGGCGGCAGGGCCTGCTCGGGCTCGGCCGCCGCCGCCGCCTCGCGAGGAAGGCCGGGCCGGGCGCGGAGAAGCGGGGACACGCCCGGCCGGGTCGGAAGCACGGGGACCGTGCGCGGGCCGAGGCTGCGAGGGGCTGCCTGCATGGGCCGGGCATAGCGTGATTAGGGGCGGGACGACAATCGGCCCGGGTGCTACAGGACCGCACCGGTTTCGGAACCGGACCGCGCGGACGAGGACGACGCCCTGATTGCCCTGACTGGTCCTGCCGAGGGCAGATGCCGTCCATGATCCGTCCCGCTGCCGCGGCGGCCGGCGCCGGCGTGCTGTGCGCAGCGCTGGTCGGGCTCGCGGCACCGATGCCGGCCGCGCGGGCCGCGGACCCGGTGTCCTACCGGACCACGCTGCGTCCGACCGGCGACAAGGCGCTGGATGCCGCCCTGAGGGGGTCGTCCAGCCTGGTCTCGCTGCAGAAGACCCGTGCGGCCAGCCCGTTCGCCCTGGCCGGCCGGGCCCGCGCCGACGTGGCGCGGCTGCGCACCGCGCTGGAAAGCTTCGGCTTCTATGCCGGCCGCATCACGATCACCGTCGCCGGCCACCCGGCGGACGACCCGGCGCTGCCCGACATCCTGTCCGCCCTGCCGGCCGGCACGCCGGCGGCGATCGCCGTTGCGATCGACAAGGGGCCGCTGTTCCACCTCGGGCAGGTGACCCTGACCCTGCCGCCGGGCGAGGCGCTGTCGGCGGCCGACCAGGCCCGCTTCGGCCTGCGTTCCGGCCAGCCGGCGGTCGCCAGCGACGTGCTGGCGGCGCAGGGGCGGCTGCAGACGGCACTTCAGGAGGAGGGCCACGCCTTCGCCACGGTGCAGGCGCCGGTCGCCTATCTCAGGCCGGCCAGCCGCACCCTGGACATCGTGTTCACCGCCAAGGAGGGGCCACGCGTCGACATCGGCGCCATCACCCTGGCCGGGCTGCGCCAGGTCAACCCGGACTACGTCGCCCGGCGCCTGCTGGTGCACCAGGGGCAGCTGTACCAGCCGAGCCGGATCGAGGCGGCGCGGCAGGACCTGGCCTCGACCGGCGTGTTCTCCGGCGTCGGCGTGTCCGCGGCGCCCGCCCTGTCGGCGGACGGCACGCTGCCGCTCGCGTTCGACTTCACCGAGGCGCCGCGGCACACGGTGGCGCTGCAGGCGGGCTATTCCACCGACCTCGGCGGCAGCGCCGGCGTCACCTGGACCCACCACAACCTGTTCGGCAACGCCGAGCGGCTGGAGCTGGTGGCGCTGCTGACCGGGCTCGGCGGCACCTCGGTGAACGGGCTCGGCTACGACGTGTACGCCGACCTGCTGAAGCCGGACTTCTACCGGCGCGACCAGTCGCTCGACCTGCGCGTCGAGGGGCTGAAGCAGGACCTGCAGGCGTACAACCAGACCGCGCTGCTGGTACGCGCCCTGTTCGACCGCAAGCTGTCGCAAAGCTGGTCGGTGTCGGGCGGGATCGGCGCCGAGCAGGAACGGATCATCCAGGAAGGCGTCGCCCGGTCCTACACCCTGGCCTTCGTGCCGCTGACCGTCAGCTACGACGGCACCGGGCTCGTCAACCCGCTCGACAGCCCGACCCGCGGGGTGCGGGTTTCGCTCGACGCCACGCCCACCGAAAGCCTCGGCTCCGGCTCGGGCAACGGGACCGGCAACAACGGGGGCGGCGACAGCTTCTTCGCCATCCTGCAGGGCACTGCCACCACCTATCTCGACCTCAACCGGATCGGCCTTGCCGCCCCCGGGCGCAGCGTGGTCGCGCTGCGCGCCGTGGTCGGCTCGGTGCAGGGTGCGACCACCTTCGAGCTGCCGCCCGACCAGCGGCTTTATGCCGGCGGCAGCGGCACCGTGCGCGGCTACAAGTACCAGGGCGTGGGTCCGCTGTTCGCCGACGGCAACCCGGAAGGCGGCACGGCCGTGGACGCCGGCACGGTCGAGTTCCGGCAGCGGATCGGCAAGAGCTTCGGCTTCGCCGCGTTTGCCGATGCCGGGCAGGTCTCGTCCGGCAGCGTGCCCGGCAGCGGCACGCTCAGGGTCGGCGCCGGGGTCGGCGGGCGCTACTACACCCCGATCGGGCCGATCCGGCTTGACGTCGCGGTGCCGCTGAACAAGCCGCAGGGCGGGGACAGCTTCGAGCTTTATGTCGGCCTGGGGGAGGCGTTCTGATGGTCGGGCCGGATGGGACGACACGCCGCCGCAGCCCGTGGCGGGTCGCTGCCTCCGTGGCGGGCCTGCTGCTCGGGCTGCCGGTGGCGCTGGTCCTGCTGGTGCTCCTGGCGGTGCTGGTCGGCGCCAACACCGGGCCCGGGCGACGGCTGATCGAGCGCCAGGCGGGCACCCTGACCGGCGGGCTGGTGGCGCTCCAGGGGCTCGGCGGCCGCTTCCCCGACGCGCTGACGGTGCGTCGCGTCGAGGTGCGCGACACGCGCGGCACCTGGCTCAGCCTGGACCGGCTGGTGCTCGACTGGTCGCCGCTGCGCCTGCTGGGCCGGACCGCACATGTCGAGCTGGCCAGCGTGGCCCGGATCAGCGTGGCGCGCCTGCCGGTGCCCGACCCCCACGCCAAGCCGGCGCCGCCGCCGAAGCCGGGTGCGAGAAGCGGGCTGCATCTCGGCGTGCTGGTCGACGCGCTGCACGTGGGGCGCCTCGACGTCGCGGCACCCGTCGCCGGCACCGCGGTCAGTGCCGCGATCGACGGCCATGCGAGCATCGCCGACCTCGCCCCGCTGCTGGGCGGGGTGACGCTGGCCACCCTGCCGGACACCGATCTCGGCCTGCGCCTGCGCCGGCTCGACCATCCCGGCGCCGTCGACCTGGCGACAATGGTCACCCCGGGCCGGCTCGGCCTGCACCTGAAGCTGGACGATCCCGAAGGCGGGATGGCGACCGCGCTGGCGCACCTGCCGTTGCTCGACCCGCTGCACCTGTCGCTCGACCTCGACGGGCCGCGCGACGCGGCCGCGTTGTCCCTCGCCGGCACCGCGGGGGCTGCGGCCGGCGGCGTGCTGACGCTGGGGGCGCACGGCAGCCTCGACCTCGTGCAGCCCCGCTTCGACGTGCAGCTGGCGGTGCACGCGCCGGCGATGCAGCCGGTGCCGGGCGTCGCCTGGAAGGCGGTGGCGCTCGACGCGCACCTGACCGGCACGCCGACCGCACCGGCCGGGCAGGGCAGCCTGGTGCTGGACGAGCTGTCCGCCGCCGGCGCCGGGGTGAACCGCTTGACCGCCCGGTTCGCCGGCCAGCAGGCCAGCGGCCCGGTGCGCCTGCATGCGGTGGCGGACGGCCTGCGCATCCCCGGCCCGAAGCCGGCGCTGCTGGCAGCTGGGCCGCTCGTGCTCGACGCCACGCTGGATCCGCACCAGCCGGACCGGCCGCTCGACCTCGTGCTGTCGCACCCGCTGGCCGGCATCACCGGACGGATCCTGACCGCGGCGCCGCTGCGTGGGCAGCTCGACGTCAGCCTGCCGGACCTCCAGCCGCTCGCCGTCGCCGGGGGCACCGCGCTGGAAGGCCATGCCCGGCTCGCCGTCGCCTTTTCGCAGTCCGGCCAGAAGGCGGACGTGACCGTGACCGGTCTGCTGGCGATCACCGGTGGGCAGGCGCAGGCCGTCGGGCTGGTCGGGCCCGGCGGGCAGGTCGCGCTCGCCGCGTCGAAGAACGGCAGCGACCTGCTGCTGCGGGAGCTCAGGCTGGACGGGCAGGCGCTGCACCTGGAGGCGTCCGGCAGCGACCGGAACGACGTGCTCGACGCCCGCTTCGCACTCGGCCTGCCGGCGCTGGAGCGGGCGCTGCCGTCCCTGCGCGGCGCGCTGGCGCTGACCGGCACCGCGTCTGGCCCGGCCAGGGACCTGTCCGCCCATGTCGAGGCGAACGGCAACCCCGGCACCGCCACGATGCCGACCGGGCCGCTGCACCTCATGCTCGACGCGCAGCACCTGCCCGGGGCACCCGCCGGCACGGTGTCGCTGTCCGGCACCCTCGACCGGGCGCCGCTCGTCCTCAAGGCGGAGGCGGCGCGGCTGGCCGACGGCGCGCTGCACCTGACGCTGGACGCGCTGGACTGGAGAAGCGCCAGCGGCCGCGCCGACATGACGCTGCCCGCCGGCACGAGGCTGCCGCGCGGCACGCTGTCGGTGCGCATGACCCGGCTCGCCGACCTCCGGCCGCTGATCGGCCAGCCGGTCGCCGGCAGCGTGCAGGCCGACATCCGCCCCAGCCAGGGGGGTGCGGCGCCACTGGTCACGGTCGCGGTGCGGGCCAGCGGCGGGCTGCAGAGCGCCCACGTCGGCACCCTGACCCTGGCCGGCACGGTGGCGGACCCGCTCGCGGCACCCGCCGTGAACCTGCGTCTCGATGCCGGCGGCATCCAGGCGGGCGCCATCACCGGTGGCGTGCACGCCACCGCACGCGGGCCGGAGGCGGCGCTGGACGTAGCCGCGACCGCCAGCCTGCAGCACGTCGCCGGTGGCCCTGCCACCCTTGATGCCGCGCTGCGCCTCGACCTGCCGCACAAGCAGGTGTCGCTCGCCCGGCTGGTCGCGACCGCCAAGGGCGAAACGGTGCGGCTGCTGGCGCCGGCGCGGATCGGGTTCGGCGCGGAGACCGGGGTGGACCGGCTGCGTGTGTCGGTGGCGCCGCCGGGTGCTGCGCCCGCGACCCTGGACGTGGCCGGCCGGGTCATGCCGCGGCTGGACCTTTCCGCGACCCTGGCCAACGTCACGCCGGCGCTGGCCAGGCCGTTCGCACCGACGCTGGACGCGGTCGGCGTGATCGGCGCCGAGGCGCGGCTGACCGGCACCACGTCGCGTCCGGAAGGCACGGTCCGGCTCACCGCCAGCG
>CAXUEL010000166.1:0-7363 GCA_964249915.1 uncultured Acetobacteraceae bacterium
GTGCTGGACGCCGGGCTGCCGCGCCCGGCCCTGGCCGGCGCCCGCCCGGTGCTGGTCACCGGCGGCGCCGGCTTCATCGGCTCCAACCTGGTCGACCGCCTCGCCCGCAACGGCGAGGAGGTGCTGGTGCTGGACAGCCTGGCCCGGCCGGGGGTCGAGGAGAACCTCCACTGGCTGCGACGTCGCCACCGTGGCCGGCTGTCGGTGGCGATCGCCGACCTGCGCGACGAGGCGGCGGTCGCCGACGCGGCGCGCGACGCGTCCAGCGTGTTCCACCTCGCCGGCCAGGTCGCGGTCACCACCTCGCTGGTCGATCCGCTGGGCGACTTCGACGTCAACCTGCGTGGCACGGTCAACCTGCTGGACGCGCTGCGACGGCGTGCCGGCCGCCCCGGGGCGGAGCCGGTGCCGCTGGTGTTCGCCTCCACCAACAAGGTGTACGGCGACCTCGCCGACATACGGCTGTCGCACAACGAGGACGCCTACCTGCCGATCGACCCCGAGTTGCGCGCGCACGGCATCGGCGAAGGGCGCCCGCTCTCGTTCCACACCCCCTATGGCTGCTCCAAGGGCGCTGCCGACCAGTACGTGCTCGACTATGCCCGCTCGTTCGGCCTGCCGATGGTGGTGCTGCGCATGAGCTGCATCTACGGGCCGCGCCAGCTCGGCACCGCCGACCAGGGCTGGCTGGCGCATTTCCTGCTGTCCGCCCTGCAGGACCGGCCGCTCAGCCTGTACGGCGACGGGCGCCAGGTGCGCGACGCGCTGGAGGTGGGCGACGCGGTGTCCGCCTATCTCGCGGCGCGCGACCAGGCGCAGGCGGTGAAGGGGGAAGCGTTCAACCTCGGCGGCGGCCCGGACAACGCCATCACCCTGCTGATGCTGATCGAGGAGATCGAGCGCCTGACCGGCCGGCGGGTGCAGCGCGACTTCCACCCGTGGCGCACCGGCGACCAGCGCTACTTCGTCGCCGACACCAGGCGGGCGCGCGAGGTGCTCGGGCTCCGCCAGCCGCTCGGCTGGCGCGAGGGGGTGGCGCGGCTGAAGCGCTGGATCGAGACGGAACAGCCGCACCTGGTCAGTCGGCCTGGACTGGCAGAGGCCGGCACGGCGCCGGTGCTGGGAGGTGCCGCATGAAGGTCGCCCTGCTGAACCCGTCCTGGAGCTTCGAGCACAGCATCTATTTCGGCTGCCGCGCCCCGCATCTGCCGATCGAGCTGGGTGCGACGCAGGTGTTGCTGGAGCGCGCCGGCCACGACACGCTGCTGCACGACGGGCTGCTGGACGGGCTCGACGCTCCCGCCATGGCCGCGGCCTGCGCCGCCTACCGCCCGGACATGGTCGTGGTCACCACCGCACCCACCTACCTGTTCTGGCGCTGCGCGCAGCCGGAGCTGCGCATCCCCCGCCTGCTGCTCGACGCGCTGCGCGGAGCGTGTCCGGCCGCCCGGCTGGCCGCGGTCGGGCCGCACGGCTCGGCCACCCCGGAAGCGGCCTTGCGCAAGCTCGGCGCCGACGTGGTGGTGCGCGGCGAATGCGAGGAGGTGGTGCTGGCGCTGGCCGAGGGCGGCACGCCGGGCCTGGTCCCGGGCACCGCGATCCTGCGTGCCGACGGCAGCCTGCTCGCCAATGGCGGGCCGCAGGCGACCCGCTTCACCGACCTGCCGGCGCTGCGCTGGCCCGACCGCTGGATCGCGCGGCACGCCCACCACCACCACCGCTACGACCAGCCGCATCCCGGTTCCGGCCACGAGCTGCCGGGTGCCGAGGTCGAGGCGTCGCGCGGCTGCCCGTATTCCTGCTCGTTCTGCGCCAAGATCGACTTCCGCGACGGCTACCGCCGGCGTGCGCTCGAACCGCTGCTCGACGAGATCGACGCGCTCCGGGCCCAAGGCGTCGGCTACCTTTACTTCATCGACGAGATCTTCCTGCCGAACCGGCCGCTGCTGGACGCCCTGGTGGGGCGCGGCCTGAAGTTCGGGGTGCAGACCCGGATCGACCTGTGGAAGCCGGACATGCTGGAGCTGCTGGGCGCCGCCGGCTGCGTGTCGATCGAGGCCGGGGTGGAAAGCCTGACCGTGGAGGGCCGCGCCGAGCTGGACAAGAACTGCCGCCTGTCCACCGACGAGCTGGCCGACCGGCTGATCCTGGCCAAGCGGCACGTCGCCTTCGTGCAGGCCAACCTGATCCAGGTCAGCGGCGACGACCCGGCGCTGGTCGCCGCCTGGCGGGAACGGCTGCAGGCGGCGGGGGTGTGGGCCAACGACCCGGTGCCGCTCTACCCGTATCCGAGCTCGCCGGACTACCGCCGCCTGTTCGGCACCCCCGACGACCAGGCCTGGGAACGGGCGCACGCGCATTACCTCGGCCTGTTCGGACGCCTGTCCGACATACAGGACGACACGCCGCTGCCGCTCGGCACGCTGGAATCGGTCTGCTGCGATCGCTGAGCCGCGTGCGTATCCTCCTCACGACCGACGCGGTGGGCGGCGTCTGGCGCTACAGCCTGGGCCTGGCACGGGAATGGGCCGCGGACGGGATCGCGGTGGAGCTGGCGGTGCTGGGGCCGGGCCCCGATCCGGCGCAGGCGGCGGAGGCCGAGGCGATCCCCGGCCTCGTGCTGCACCGGACCGGGCTCGACCTCGACTGGACCGCCGCCGGTCCCGACGCGCTCGAGCGCAGCGCCGCCGGCCTCGCCGCCCTGGCGCGACGCCGCGGCGTGGACTCGGTGCACCTGCACGCCCCTGCCCTGGTCGGCGACGCGCGCTGGCCGGTGCCGGTGGTGGCGGTGCTGCATTCCTGCCTGCTCACCTGGTGGCGGGCGGTGCGGTCGGGCCCGCCCCCGGACGGGTTCGCCTGGCGGATCGAGGCCACCGGCCGCGGCATCGAGCGGGCCGACCGGGTGCTGGCGCCGAGCCGTGCGTTCCGCGACGCCGTGCGCGACGCCTACCGCACCGGGCGGGAGATCGCGGCGATCCATAACGGCCGCGCACCGTTGCCGTTGCCGATGCCGTCTCTGCCGGTGGCCGTACGTCCGCGCGCGGCGCTCGCCGCCGGCCGGTTCTGGGACGAGGCCAAGGACGCGGCCACCCTGGATGCCGCCGCCGCACTGCTGGACGCGCCGGTAAGGGCAGCGGGCAGCTTCCGCAGTCCGGACGACGGGATCGTCGCGACGCGGACGCTGCACCGGCTCGGCAGCCTGGACGAGCACGGCCTGGCGGACGCGTTCGGCGCGGCGCAGGTGTTCGTCTCGACCGCGCGCTACGAGCCGTTCGGCCTGGCGGTGCTGGAGGCGGCGCAGGCGGGCCTGGCCCTGGTGCTGTCCGACATCCCGACCTTCCGCGAGCTGTGGGACGGCGCCGCGCTCCTCGTTCCGCCCGGCGACGCGGCCGGCTTCGCCGGGGCGATGCGGCAGGCGCTGGACGATCCGGCACCGCTCGCCGAGGCTGCTCGGAGCCGCGCCTCGCGCTACTCGGCCGTCGCCATGGCCACGGCGACGCGCGCGCTGCACCCGCTCCCTGCATCCAGAAGGATTGCCTGAGCCGTGCAGGTCGTCGCGTTCACCCATTCCCTGTCGTCCTGCTGGAACCACGGCAACGCCCACTTCCTGCGCGGCGTGCTGCGCGAGCTGCAGGCGATGGGGCACGGGATCCGCGCCTGGGAGCCGGACGGGTCCTGGAGCCGGCAGAACCTGCTCGCGGATGGCGGCGAGGCCGGGCTCGCGGTGTTCGCCGAGCATTATCCGGAGCTCCATGCCGGGTTCTATCCGCCGGACGCGCCCGATCTCGACCGCCTGCTGGACGGCGCCGACCTGGTGCTGGTGCACGAGTGGAACCCACCGGCGCTGGTGGCGGCGATCGGCGCCAAGCGCGCGCAGGGCGGGCGGTTCCTGCTGCTGTTCCACGACACCCACCACCGCGCGGTCAGCGATCCGGAGGCGATCCGGCACTTCGACCTGTCCGGCTATGACGGCGTGCTCGCCTTCGGCGCCACCCTGGCGCGGGTGTACGAGGGCTGGGGCTGGGCCGGCAGGGTGTTCGTCTGGCACGAGGCCGCGGACCTGCGCCGCTTCGCCCCGCCGGTGGAACCCACGCCGCGCGACGGCGCGGTGTGGATCGGCAACTGGGGCGACGGCGAGCGCAGCGCCGAGCTGGAGGAGTTCCTGCTCCGTCCGGCCGAGGCGGCCGGCCTGGAGCTCGACATCTACGGCGTGCGCTATCCCGATGAGGCCAGGGTGCTGCTCGCCCGGCACGGCGCCACCCTGCGCGGCTGGCTTCCCAACCCCCGGGCGCCGGACGTGTTCGCGCGCCATCTCCTCACGGTGCACGTGCCGCGGCGCTATTATGTGACCCTGCTGCCTGGCATCCCCACCATCCGGGTGTTCGAGGCGCTGGCCTGCGGCATCCCGCTGGTGTCCGCACCCTGGGACGATGCGGAAGCGCTGTTCACGCCGGGACGGGACTTCCTCGTCGCCCGCACCGGCGACGAGATGACGGCGCAGCTTCGCGCCCTCGCCCACGACCCGTCGCTCCGGGAGGCGCTGGCCCGGCACGGCCTCGACACCATCCGCGCCCGCCATTCCTGCGCGCACCGCGCCCGGGAGCTGCTGGCGATCGTCCAAGCCCTGCAACCCGTGTCCGACAAGATGCCCGCCTGATGCAGATCGCCGTCTACGGCTCCAGCCTGCTGTCCTCGTACTGGAACGGGGCGGCGACCTACTACCGCGGCCTGTTCGGCGCGATGGCCAGGCGGGGACACGGCATCGTCTTCCTGGAGCCCGACGCGTTCGGGCGGCAGCAGCACCGCGACATCGAGGCCCCGGACTGGGCCCGCGTTGTGGTCTACCCGGCAACGCCGGACGGGGTGCGCGGCGCGCTGGCGGAGGCCGGCGAGGCCGAGGTGGTGATCAAGTGCAGCGGCGTCGGCGTGTTCGACGACGCACTGCTGGTCGGCATCCTGAACGCCCGGGCGGTCGACGCGGTGCGCGCGTTTCTCGACGTCGACGCCCCGGCCACGCTGGCCGAGCTGCGGGCGTCCGACGGGCATCCGCTGCGCGTGGTGCTGCCGACGCTGGACCTGGTGCTGACCTATGGCGGCGGCGACCCGGTGCGCGACGCCTACCGGGGCTTCGGGGCGCACGACTGCGTGCCGATCTACAACGCGCTCGACCCGGACACCCACCACCCGGTGCCGCCCGATCCGGCCTACGCGTCGACGCTGTCGCTGCTGGCCAACCGGCTGCCGGACCGGGAAGCGCGGATCGAGGAGTTCTTCCTCCGTCCGGCCGCCCTGCTGCCGGACGAGCGGTTCCTGCTCGGCGGGTCCGGCTGGCACGACAAGCCGCTCGTGAACAACGTTCACGCGATCGGCCACGTGCCGACCGCAGCCCACAACGCCCTGAACGTGTCGGCACGCGCGGTGCTGAACGTCGCCCGCGACAGCATGGCCGCGGTCGGGTACTCCCCGGCGACGCGGGTGTTCGAGGCCGCCGGCGCCGGCGCCTGCCTGATCACCGACGCCTGGGAGGGGATCGAGCTGTTCCTCCAGCCGGGGGAGGAGATCCTGGTCGCCCGCGACGGGCAGGACGTGGCGGAGCACCTGCGCGCCCTCACCCCCGGACGGGCCCGGGCGATCGGCGCCCGCGCCCGCGCCCGCATCCTGACGCACCACACCTACGACCGGCGGGCGGCGCTGCTGGAGCAGGTGCTGGGAGACGCGGTGTCGGTGCGTCGGGCGCGCGGCTGATGCGCCTGGTCGTGCTCGGCCTCAGCCTCAGCTCCTCCTGGGGCAACGGCCACGCCACCACCTACCGTGCGCTGCTGGCGGCGTTCGCCGCACGCGGCCACGAGGTCCTGTTCCTTGAGCGCGACGTGCCCTGGTACGCGCAGAACCGCGACCTGCCCGATCCGGGCTTCTGCCGGCTGGCGCTGTACGACGGGCTGGACGGGCTCGACCGGCACCGGGCGGCGATCGCCGCGGCCGACGCGGTGATCGTCGGCTCCTATGTCCCGGACGGGATCGAGGTGGCCCGGCGGGTGCAGGCATGGGCCGGCGGCACGACCGCCTTCTACGACATCGACACGCCGGTCACGCTGGCGTCGCTGGAGCGGGGCGACTGCGCCTACGTGTCGCGCGACGTGCTGCCGGGGTTTGACCTCGTGCTCTCGTTTACCGCCGGGCCGACCCTGCGCCGGCTGGAGCAGGAGTTCGGCGTGCGGGACGCGCAGGGCTTCTACTGCTCGGTCGATCCCGAGCGCTACCGTCCCACCGGTGCCGCACGACGCTGGGACCTCGGCTACCTCGGCACCTACAGCGACGACCGCCAGCCGACGGTCGAGCGGCTCCTGATCGAGGCAGCCCGGCTGGCACCGGAACGATCCTTCGTCGTCGCCGGGCCGCAGTACCCGGACGGGATCGACTGGCCCCCGAACGTCGAGCGCATCGCGCACCTGCCGCCGGACGCGCATCCGGCGTTCTATTCGGCCTGCGGATGGACCCTGAACGTCACCCGCGCCGACATGATCCGCGCCGGCTGGAGCCCGAGCGTGCGGCTGTTCGAGGCCGGCGCCTGCGGCTGCCCGATCGTGTCGGACCGCTGGGACGGCATCGACGACGTGCTGGAACCGGGCCGCGACATCATGCTGGCCGACACCGCGGCCGACGTGCTGTCGCTGCTCGGCTGGCCGGAGCGGCGGCGCCTGCAGGCCGGGGACGCGGCGCGACGGCGCATCCTGTCGGCGCACACCGCGGCGCACCGGGCGGCACGACTGGAGATGCTCATGATGATGCAGCCGAAACGTGTTTCCGTGCGTTGAGGCAAGGAACACCCAACCTCAACAGGAGACATGATGCGTACGCTCATCCTGCTCGGCGCGATGCTGGGCTTCGGCCTGACGCTGGCCGCACCCGCCGCCGACGCGCAGATCCGCGTGGTGGTCGGGCCGCGCTACCACCACCACTACTGGCACCACTGGCACCATCACCACTGGCATCACGGCTACTGAGTGCCGCACGGAACCGGACCGGTGCGCGGCCGTTACGACGCGGCCGGCGCACCGTTCCGGTTTCCGATCGAGGAGCTGACCCGCCATGGACCTGTTGCGCTGGACGCTGATCTTTCTCGTCATCGCCCTGATCGCCGGCGTGTTCGGCTTCACCGGCATCTACGCCGGTGCCGCCTCGATCGCCAAGATCCTGTTCTTCGTCTTCATCGTGCTGTTCGTGGTGAGCCTGATCATGGGCCGCGGCCTCTGAGCCGGACGGGACAGCCGGCCTAGCGCCGCCCCGGCCGGCCGGCGCCGGACCGGCCGCGCCGCAGCGCCGCCGAGATGCCGAGCAGCAGGCCCGCGTAGGACAGGTCCAG
>CAXUEL010000167.1:0-7355 GCA_964249915.1 uncultured Acetobacteraceae bacterium
GCCAGGTCCTCGATCGAGTAGATGTCGTGGTGCGGCGGCGGCGAGATCAGCGTCACGCCGGGCGTCGAGTGCCGCAGCTTCGCGATCAAGCCCGTGACCTTGAACCCCGGCAATTGCCCACCCTCGCCGGGCTTGGCGCCCTGCGCCATCTTGATCTCGATCTCGCGGCAGTCGTTCAGGTACTGCGCGGTGACGCCGAACCGCCCCGAGCCCACCTGCTTGATCGCCGACGACGCGTTGTCGCCGTTCGGGCGCGGGCGCGAGCGCGACGGGTCCTCGCCGCCCTCGCCGGAATCGGACTTCGCGCCGATCCGGTTCATCGCGATCGACAGCGTCTCGTGCGCTTCCGGACTGAGCGCGCCGAGCGAGATGCCAGGGGCCAGCAGCCGCTTCCTGATCTCGGTGATGCTTTCCACGTCCTCCACCGGGATCGCGGTGCGTCCCTCGCGGAAGTCGAGCAGGTCGCGCAGCGCCACGGGTGGCTGCCTGCGCACCGCGTCGGCGTAGCGGCGATAGGTGGTGAAGCTGTCGGTGCCGACGGCACTCTGCAGGGTGTGGATCAGCCCGCCGTCGAACGCGTGCACCTCGCCGCGCCTGCGAAGCTTGTACAGCCCGCCGACGGGAAGCACCACCGCGTCCTCGTCCCAGGCACGACGGTGGAAGCCCAGCACGTTGCGCGCGAGCCCCGACAGGCCGATGCCGGAGATGCGCGACGGCATGCCGGGGAAGAACTCCGCCACCAGTGCCCGCGACAGCCCGATCGCCTCGAAGTTGTAGCCGCCGCGATAGGACGCGACCACCGAGATGCCCATCTTGGACATCACCTTGAGCAGGCCCTTGTCGATCGCGCGGCGGTAGCGCTCCACCGCGGTGCGCAGCGTCATGTCGCCGAACAGGCCGCGACGGTGGCGGTCGGCGATGCTTTCCTGCGCCAGGTAGGCGTTCACCGTGGTGGCGCCGGAACCGATCATGATCGCGATCGCATGCACGTCCACGCACTCGGCGGTACGCACGTTCAGGCTGGTGAAGGTGCGCAGGCTGTGGCGTACCAGGTGCGTGTGCACCGCAGCGGTGGCCAGGATCATCGGGATGTAGGCGCGGGCCGGGCCCTGATGCTCGTCGGTCAGGAACACGTGGCTGCAGCCTTCGCGCACCCGCTCCTCCGCCTCGCGACGGATCCGCGCGAGCGCGTCGCGCAAGCCGGCCTCGCCGTCCGACGCGGTGAAGGTGCAGTCGATCACGCAGGCGCTGCTGCCCAGGAACTCCAGCAGCGCGTGACACTCGCCGCTGGTCAGCACCGGGCTGTCGAGCTGCAGCAGCTCGCACTGTGTCCCGTTCTCGTCGAGCACGTTGCCAAGGTTGCCGAGCCGGGTGGTCAGGCTCATCACCCGCGTCTCGCGCAGGCTGTCGATCGGCGGGTTGGTGACCTGGCTGAACGCCTGCCGGAAGTAGTGCGACAGGCCGCGATAGTACTCCGACAGCACCGCGAGCGGGGTGTCGTCGCCCATGGAGCCGACCGCCTCCGAGCCGTCCGCCACCATCGGATGCAGGATGACCTCCAGCTCCTCCAGCGTGGTGCCGACTGCGGCCTGCCGACGGCGCAGCTCCTCGCCGCTCCAGCCCGCGGGCTCCACGGCATCGTTACGCACGATGCGGTCGATCCGGTTGATGCGGCCGACCCAATTCTCGAAGTCCTGGCGCTGCGACAGCAGGTCGAGCAGGTCCTCGTTGCCGTAGAATTGCGGCGCGTCGAGATCCACCGCGATCGTCTGGCCCGGCCCGAGCCGGCCGCGGCTCAGGATGTCGCCTTCCGGGATCTTGACCATGCCGGTCTCGGAGCCGACCACCAGCATCTGGCTCGCGGTGACGGTGTAGCGCAGCGGGCGCAACCCGTTTCGATCCAGCCCGGCGATCACCCAGCGCCCGTCTGTGCCGCAGATCGCCGCCGGCCCGTCCCAGGGCTCCATCACCGCGTTGCAGTACTCGAACATCGCCTTGTGCGCCGGCTTCATCTCCGGTCCCGGCGTGGTCGCCGCCGGCACCAGTAGGGCCTTGGCCATCGGCGCGTCGCGGCCGGCGAAGCACAGCAGCTCGAACACGTTGTCCAGCGTCGCGGTGTCGGAGCCGCCGGCCTGGATCACCGGCTTGACGTCGTCCATGAACGGGTCGAGCACCGGGTCGGCGAGCCGGGTCTCGTGGCTCTTCATCCAGTTGGTGTTGCCCGATACCGTGTTGATCTCGCCGTTGTGCGCGATGGTGCGGAACGGCTGCGCCAGCTTCCAGGTCGGAAACGTGTTGGTCGAGTAGCGCTGGTGGTAGATCGCGAACCGGCTGACGAAGCGCGGGTCGCGCAGGTCGGGATAGAACTCGGTCAGGTGCTCGGCGAGGAACATGCCCTTGTAGATCACCGAGCGGCAGCTCAGCGAGCAGATGTAGAACTCGCCGATCTGGGCGGCGATCACCTGCTTCTCGATCCGGCGCCGGATCACGTACAGGTCGCGCTCGAAGTCCGGCTCCGCCGACCCGCGCTGGTTGCGGATCATGATCTGCTCGATCTCCGGCCGGGTCGCGTTCGCCTTCTCGCCGATGCAGCCGGTGTCGATCGGCACCTGGCGCCAGCCATAGATGCCGTAGCCGAGCGCCAGGATCTCGGTCTCGACGATCTGCCGGCAGCGCTCCTGCGCTGCGAGGTCGGTCTTAGGCAGGAACACCTGCCCCACCGCGATCAGGCTGCCGCCGGGCGCGTTGCCGGTGCGCGCGATCGCGTCGGCGAAGAAGTCCTGCGGGATCTCCAGGTGGATGCCGGCACCGTCTCCGGTCTTGCCGTCGGCATCCACGGCGCCGCGGTGCCACACCGCACGGAGTGCTGCGATCGCCGCCTCGACCACGTCGCGCCGGCGCACCCCGTCCAGCGCCGCCACCAAGCCGACGCCGCAGGCATCGTGCTCATCCGCGGGATCGTAGCTGCCGGACAGGACGGCGGCGTTGGCGTTCCAGGCGGCGACGAACCCGGATCCGGACTCGGTCATGTCGGCATCCTCGCGATCCGTGCTCACAACGTGACGCCCCTCTGCCGCAGCGCCTCGCGCTGCGACGTCAGCACGTCCCTCGCCACCACCCGTCCCCAGGCCTGGCCGAGCGCCATGAACGCCGGCAGCGCCTTGGTCTGAACCTCCACCAGCTTCAGGCCGGTGGGCGAGCGGAAGAACGCGTCCGCCGTCTGCAGCTGCTCGGTGGTCATCGCGTCGGCCCAGAACCGGGTGAACGCCGTTTCCAGCTCCGGCAGGTGCGCCCGCATCGCCGGCAGCAGCACCTCGTCGACGATCCGGCCCGCCTCCGCCCCGTCCCTGCCGTGCGACGACACCAGCTGGACCATGATGCCGCGCATCGCGGTCATGACCTGCTCCATGCGCGCCTTGCCGCCGGTGTCGTCCATGAGACGGGCCGCCGCCGCCAGGTGCGCCGGGTCGATCGTCGGGTCCGCGGCGCGGGCGGCCGTGCCGGCGGTGGCGCCGAGCAGCAGCACGCCCAGCGCCAGCCGGCGTCCCATCCGGAGCGCGCTCATTCCGCCGCCTCCGCCACCACCTGCGCGACCGGCTGGCGTTCCAGCCAGCGGTGCATCTGCTCCGCGGCATCCCGGCCGTCGCGGATCGCCCACACCACCAGGCTGGCGCCGCGCACGATGTCGCCGGCGCCGAACACGCCGGGTAGGCTGGTCATGAAGCTCGTGTGCCCGACCTTGAGCGTGCCCCAGCGCGACACCTCCAGCGCCGGCTCGCCCCACAGCCCCGGCAGGTCCTCGGGATCGAAGCCGAGCGCCTCGATCACGATGTCGGCCTCCAGGGTGAAGCCGCTGTTCTCCACCGGATCGACCGACTGCCGGCCGGACGCGTCTGGCAGCCCCAGCCTCATCCGCACAGCGCGCACGCCGGTCACCTGCCCGTCGCCCAGGAACGCTTCGGGCGCTGCGAGCCAGACGAACTCGACCCCCTCCTCCTCAGCGTTCTTCACCTCGCGCAGGCTGCCCGGCATGTTGGCGCGGTCGCGCCGGTACAGGCACTTCACCGACCGCGCCCCCTGGCGCACCGCGGTGCGCACGCAGTCCATCGCGGTGTCGCCGCCGCCGATCACCACCACGTCCTTGCCGCGCGCGTCGAGCAGCCCGCTGTCGAATGCCGGCACCGCGTCGCCGAGCGAGCGGCGGTTGGACGCGGTGAGGAAGTCCAGGGCCTTGACCAGCCCCGGCAGGCCGGAGCCGGGTCCGCCGAGGGCGCGCGACTTGTAGACCCCGGTCGCGATCAGGATCGCGTCGTGGCGGGCGCGGAGCGTGGAGAAGGCGATAACCGTGTCGCTGTCGGCGTCGCCGACCCCCCGGCCGAGGTGGAAGGCGATGCCGCCCTGCTCCAGCAGCGCGTGCCGGCGCAGCACGACCTCCTTTTCCAGCTTGAAGCCGGGGATGCCGTAGATCATCAGCCCGCCGACCCGGTCGTAGCGGTCGTACACGTGCACCTGGTAGCCCTGCCGGCGCAGCTGCTCGGCCGCCGCCAGCCCGCCCGGCCCGGCGCCGACGATGCCGACCGACGCGACGCGCTCCCGCCTCGGACGCACCGGCCTGACCCAGCCCTCCTTCCAGGCGGTGTCGGTGATGAAGCGCTCGACCGCGCCGATGGTGACGCTCTCGAACCCCTTCTCGATCACGCAGTTGCCTTCGCACAGCCGGTCCTGCGGACAGATCCGGCCGCAGATCTCGGGAAAGTTGTTGGTGGCCGCGTTGAGCTCGTACGCTTCCTGCAGCCGTCCCTCGGCGGCGAGCTTGAGCCAGTCCGGGATGTTGTTGCCCACCGGGCAGTGCACCTGGCAAAACGGCACGCCGCATTGCGAGCAGCGGCTGGCCTGGGTCTGCGCCTGCGGCACCGTGAAGTCGCGGTAGATCTCGCCGAAGTCCTGACGCCGGTCCGACGCGCTGCGCTTGTCAGGCTGGTGCTGGTGCACCGACACGAACTGCAGCATGCGATCGGCCATGTATGGCGCCCCTCACCTGCCGCGAACCGGCCGGACCAGGAGGAAACTAGTGCCGCAGCCGCCGCCAATAAAAGGCAGCATGGCTGGCCCTTCTGCCCGTTCTTGCGTCGCAGACGGCACCAAGCGCAATTTTAATACGCGAACAAGGACCGATCCGGTCCTTCCCGCTCAGGCAGGCAGCTCGCGCTTGCCGCCGCCGGGGCGGTAGCGCGCCAGATAGCCCGGCACCACCAGCTCCACCGGCGTCGGCACGATGCCGAGCGCCTCCAGCCCGTCGCGGCCTGGCGTCACCACGTTGTCCTGTTCCAGCATCGCCAGCTGGTCGCGCGTGAGCAGCTTGCCGGGCAGGCGTTCCAGCACCGTCGCCTGCAGCCTGGCCAGCCCCGGCGGCACCGTCAGCAGCGGCTGGCGGCGCCGCATCTCCCCCATCATCCAGGCCAGCAGCTCCCGGAAGGTCCATACCCGCGGGCCGCCCAGCTCGTACAGCCCGCCGCCGCCCGGGTGTCCCGCCGACACCACCACCCGCACCGCGTCGGCGACGTCGCCGGCATAGACCGGCTGCATCCGCGTGTCGCCGCTGATCACCGGCATCACCGGCGAGACCCGCGCCATCGCGCCGAACCGGTTGAAGAACGCGTCCTCCGGCCCGAACACCAGCGACGGGCGCAGGATCGTGGCGTCGGGGAACGCGTCGCGCACCGCCGCCTCGCCGGCCGCCTTGCTGCGTCCATAGGCGCTGGGACTGTCCGGATCGGCCCCGATCGCCGACATCTGCACCAGCCGCGCGGTACCCGACACCGCTGCCAGGCGCGCCACCCGGTCGGCGCCCTCGGCATGGATGCGGTCGAAGTCGCCGCGTTTCCCTTCCGCCAGGATGCCCACCAGGTTGACCACGATCGAGGCGCCCTCGACCGCGCGCGCCACCGTGGCGTCGTCGCCCAGCGTGGCGTAGAGCGGCACCACCTGCCCGACCCGGCCCATCATGCGCATCTCGTTGGCACGCGCGGTGTTGCGGCTCGCCACCCGCACCACGTGGCCGTCGGCTGCCAGCCGGCGCACGATGTAGCGCCCCAGGAAGCCGGAGCCGCCGAACACCGTCGCCACGCTGCGCACTGCCATGCCGCCTGCATCCTCATGTCCCGGGACCGCGTCCCGGCCGCCGCGACACTACGGGGACGGACGGTGCGCCTCAAGCCGCCCTGCCCCGGGCTGGTCACAGGCTGGCCCCGGCCCGGCGACGGACCCGACAAACCTGCACGCCGGCTGTTGACGGCCCCCGCCCGGCTGGCTACATCGCCCCACCACCCGCAGCACCCCGTGCCGCGGTTGCCCCTCGGCCCAGGTGGCGGAATTGGTAGACGCGCAGGTTTCAGGTATCTGTGGCCGCAAGGTCGTGGAAGTTCGAGTCTTCTCCTGGGCACCATAGGGAACGAACCAGGCCCGGCCGATCCGATCGGCCGGGCGGGTCCGCACGCCGGCGCAACCCCGCAGCCGAGCCCGACGTGAGCGTCACCCAGTTCATGCCCCATGCCGCCATCCACCTGCACCAGGGCGACCTGCCGGACGGGATCGCCTTCGGCACGTCCGTCGCGGTGGACACCGAGACCATGGGCCTCGACCCGCATCGCGACCGGCTCTGCCTGGTGCAGCTTTCCGCCGGCGACAACACCGCCCACCTGGTGCAGGTCGTGCCCGAGCGGCTCGGCGGCCACGGCGCCGATTGTCCCAACCTAAAGCGGCTGCTGTCCGATCCGGCGGTGACCAAGCTGATGCACTTCGCCCGGTTCGATGTCGCCGTCCTGCAGCACGCGCTCGGCATCGCGGTGTCGCCGGTGAAGTGCACCAAGATCGCCGCCAAGCTGGTGCGCACCTTCACCGACCGGCACGGGCTGGCCCAGCTGTGCCGCGAGCTGCTCGGCGTCGAGCTGAGCAAGCAGCAGCAGACCTCGGACTGGGGGGCCCGCGCCCTGTCGCCGGAGCAGCTCGCCTACGCCGCCTCCGACGTGCTGCACCTCCATGCGCTGTGGTCGCGGCTGGAAGCCCTGCTGGTCCGGGAGGACCGGCTGGCGCTGGCGGAGGCCTGCTTCGCCTTCCTGCCGGCCCGTGCCCGGCTCGACCTGCTGGGCTACGCGGAGCCCGACGTCTTCGCCCATTGACGCGCCGCCGCCGGTGCCGGCGGCGGCGGTTGACGGGTCAGCGGCCCGGTGCCCATACAGGCCGGCCGGCGCTGGCCGGTGTCCCGTGGAGCCGACACATCCCTTGCATGGCATGACCCGGCCCGATCAACCGCTTCGGCCGGACCGGTGACCCCGCCGTCCGACCGGCCCGCCGGC
>CAXUEL010000168.1:0-7306 GCA_964249915.1 uncultured Acetobacteraceae bacterium
TCCCCGGACGACGCCGGCACCGCGTCGCGCCAGACGACGACCCGCAGCCGGGCCGACCCGACGCCCGGCCGCTCTACCGCGCGCGCCTCGCCGTCGAGCCGCAGCACCAGCCCGTCCCCGGCGGGCTCGGCGTCGAGCCGCGCCATGGCCGGCACCTCCCGCTGGGTCAGGAACCCGCCGTCCGGGTCCACCACCAGCCAGCGCCGGTCGCCGGCGAGCCCGTGCCCGAGCACCACCGCATGCTCCAGCGCCCGCCCGCGCATCCCCTTCACCGGATAAAGGTGCAGCGCCTCCAGCCGCGCCGGCATGCGCTATTCCGCCGGGTGCGGCACCCGGACCGCCACGCGCTTGCGGCCGAGGGACCGCACGGCGGTATAGAAGGCCGGCGTGAACAGCAGCCCGAAGCCGGTCACGCCCAGCATGCCGCAGAACACCGCCGTGCCCAGCGACTGCCGCATCTCGGCGCCGGCGCCGGTGGCGCCCGCGAGCGGCGCCACCCCCATGATGAAGGCGAACGACGTCATCAGGATCGGGCGCAGCCGGGTGCGCGCGGCGTGCACCGCGGCGCGCGCCGGGCTCATGCCGCCGTCCTGCTCCGCCTGGCGGGCGAACTCCACGATCAGGATCGCGTTCTTCGCCGCCAGCCCCACCAGCACCACGAAGCCGATCTGCGCCAGGATGTCGATCGACATGCCGCGCGCCATCAGCCCCGTCACCGAGGCGAGCAGGCACATCGGCACGATCAGGATCACCGCCAGCGGCAGGCGCCAGCTCTCGTACTGCGCCGCCAGCACCAGGAACACGAACAGGGCGGCGGCGCCGAACACCAGCAGCGTCGGCGTGCCGCGCTGCTGCTGCTGGAAGGCGAGCTCGGTCCACTCGAAGCCGACGCCGCGCGGCAGCACCTGGTGCGCCAGCTGCTCCATCCGCGCCAGCGCCGCCCCGGTGGCGACGCCGGGTGCCGCGGCCCCCATCACCTCCGCCGCCGGGAACAGGTCGTAGCGCGGCACGCGGTAGGCCGAGGTCTGCATCGAGAACCTGGCCACGGTGCCGATCGGCACCATCGCCCCGGACGCGTTGCGCGCCTTCAGCCGGCCGATGTCCTCGACCCGGCGCCGGAACTGCCCGTCCGCCTGCGCGATCACCTCGTAGGTGCGGCCCAGGTAGTTGAAGTCGTTGACGTACTGCGAGCCGAGATAGACCTGGAAGGTGTTGAACACGTCGGTCGGGGTCAGGCCGACCTTTTCCGCCTTCTCCCGGTCGATGTCCGCCCACACCGAGGGCGTGCGGGTGTTGAACAGGGTGAACACCCCGGCGAAGTGCGGGTCCTTGTTGGCGGCGCCCATCAGGGCCTGCGCCGCCTTGGCCAGCGCCTCCGAGCCGAGCCCTCCCTCGTCCTGCAGCATCATCTTGAAGCCGCCGGCGTTGCCGATGCCCTGCACCGGCGGCGGCGGGATGGTCAGGATGAAGGCGCCCTGGATCACCGACAGGCGCCGGCGCAGGTCGCCCAGCACCACGGCCGCCGGATGGCCGTGCGGATCGTGGCTGTAGAGCATCGACAGGCCGGAGAAGATGGTGCCGGCGTTTGACGACACGCTGAAGGTGGTGGCGTCCAGCCCGGCGAACGGCACCACGTGCTCGACGCCGGGCGTGCCCATGATGATGTTCGTCGCCTGCTTCACCACCGCCTCGGTACGATCCAGCGTCGCCCCCGCCGGCAGCTGCAGCACGGTGATCAGGTAGCCCTGGTCCTGCTCGGGGATGAAGCCGGTGGGCGCCCGGCTGAACTGGATCCCGGCCAGCACGATCAGCAGCGCATAGGCGGCCAGCACCAGTCCCAGCATCCGCACCACCTTGGCCGTGAAGCGCGCGTAGGCGCCGGAGACCGCCTCGAAGCCGCGGTTGAACGCCGCGAAGCCGCCGCGCACCAGCCGCGCCGCCAGCGGGCCGCGCGCCCGCCCGTACGCTTCCTCGTGCGGCCGGAACAGCACCGCGCACAGCGCCGGGCTCAGGGTGAGCGACACGAAGCAGGAGATCACGGTCGAGGCCGAGATCGTCACCGCGAACTGGCGGAAGAACTGGCCGCCGATGCCGCTCAGGAACGCGGACGGCACGAACACCGCGCACAGCGTCAGCGCGATGGCGATCAGCGCGCCGCCGACCTCGTCCATGGTGCGGTGCGCCGCCTCCTTCGGGCTCATGCCCTCGCGCAGGTTGCGCTCGACGTTCTCCACCACGACGATGGCGTCGTCGACGACGATGCCGACCGCCAGCACCAGGCCGAACAGCGACAGGTTGTTCAGCGAGATGCCCAGCAGCGCCAGGATCGCGAAGGTGCCCACCAGCGAAACCGGGATCGCCACCACCGGGATCACCGAGGCGCGCCAGGTCTGCAGGAACAGGATCACCACGCCGACCACCAGCAGGACGGCGATGAAGATGGTGCGGATCACCTCGTGCACCGACTTCGACACGAACACCGTCGGGTCGTAGACGATCCGGTAGTCCAGTCCCGACGGGAAGTGCTGCTTCATCGCCTCCATCGTGTTCTTGACCTCGCTCTCGACCGCGAGCGAGTTGGCGCCGGGCTGGGCGAACACCAGCAGCGGCACCGCGTCGCCGTGGTCGAGATAGCCGGCCGAACCGTAGTCCGCGGCACCCACCTCCACCCGGCCGACGTCGCGTATCCGCGTCACCCGGCCGGACGGGTCCGACTTGATGACGATGTCGGCGAACTGGTCCGGCCGCTCCAGCCGGCCCAGCGTCTGCACGTTGAGCTGGAACGCCTCGTGCGAGGGCACCGGCGGCTGGTTCAGGATGCCGGCCGAGACCTGCACGTTCTGCGCCTGTAGGGCTGCCAGCACGTCGGACGCGTTCAGCCCGTAGGCGGCGATCTTGTCCGGGTCGAGCCAGATGCGCATCGCGTAGTCGCGCCCGCCGAACACCTGCACGTCGCCCACCCCCGACAGCCGCGCCAGCGCGTCCTTCACGTGCAGCGTGGCGTAGTTCGAGATGTACAGCCCGTCGCGCGAGGCGTCCGGCGACACGAGGTGCACCACCAGCAGGATGTTCGGCGTCGCCTTCCTGACCTGCACGCCGAGCCGCTGCACGTCGTCTGGCAGGCGCGGCAGCGCGTCCTCGACCCGGTTCTGGGTGAGCATCTGCGCGATGTTGAGGTCGGTGCCGATCCGGAACGTCACCGTCAGCGTCAGCTTGCCGTCGCCGGTGGACTGGCTGCTCATGTAGAGCATGTTCTCGACGCCGTTGATCTGCTGCTCGAGCGGCGTCGATACCGTGCGCGCCACCGTCTCGGCCGAGGCGCCGGGATAGGTGGTGGTGATCTGCACCGTCGGCGGCACGATCTCCGGATACTGGGCGACGGAAAGGATCGCCAGCGCCCCCAGCCCCAGGATGGTGATGAACACGCTGAACACGGTGGCCAGGATCGGCCGCTCGATGAAGACGTGGGTCAGGCGCATGGCGACGCGCTCCTCAGCTCCGCTCGTCCGCGACCGGCACGATCCGTCCCGGCTGCGGCGACACCTTCATCCCCGGCATGGCGTGCATCAGCCCGTCCACGATCACCCGGTCGTCGGGCTTCAGCCCGGCGCGGACCACGCGCAGCCCGTCGCGCATGGCGCCGGTCTGCACGATCTTCGGCACCACCGTGCCGTCCGGCGCCACGGTCATGACGATCGACTGCGACTGGTCCAGCGTCACCGCCGCGTCCGGCACCAGCAGCGCCGGCGCCGGCGGCCCCATCTGCAGCCGGAGCCGGGCGAACTCGCCCGGCGCGATGGCGAGGTCCGGGTTCGCCACCGTGGCGCGGGCGTGCAGCGTGCCGCTGCCGCGGTCCACCGTGTTGTCGACGAAGTCGAGCGTGCCGTGCGTGGCGAAGCGCCCGTCGTCGGCCAGGCTGATGCCGACCGGCGCGCCGATGATGCCCTCCTGGCGCGGATGCGCGCGGGACAGCGCCTGGAAGTCGGTCTCGCTCATGTCGAAGTCGAGGTGCACCGGGTCGAGCGACACCAGCGTGGTCAGCAGCGTGGTGGCGCTGCTGCCGGCGCGCGAGCCGCTGACCAGCGCGCCGACCGACACCCGGTGGTTGCTGATCCGCCCGGTGAACGGCGCCGTCACGCGGCAGAACTCCAGGTCGAGCTGCGCGTCGCGCACCTGGCTTTCGGCCAGCGCCAGCGCCGCCTCGTTGGCGCGCTGGTCGGAGCCGCGCTGGTCCACCGCTTCCGCGGTGCCGAACGAGGACTGCTTGAGCTGCTGCGCGCGCCACAGCTCGCTGCCCGCCAGCGCCACCCGGGCCTGCGCGGTCTGCACCGCCGCCACCGCCCCGGCCAGCTTGATCTCGTACGGGCGCGGGTCGATCACGAACAGCAGGTCGCCCTTGTGCACGAGCTGCCCGTCGGTGAAGTGGATCTCGGTCAGCGTGCCGCCGACCTGGGCGCGCAGCTCCACCGAGTCCACCGCCGAGAACTGGCCCAGGAACTGGGTGCGCGGCGCCAGCTGCTCGGCGAGCGGCGCGCTCACCGTCACCACCGCCGGCGGCATCGCCGGCATCCCGGCATGGCCGCCGCCCGCGGCGCCGTGCAGCAGGGTCCACGCCACCCCCGCTCCCAGAACCCCCAGCAGCGCGACCCCGGACAGCCAGGCCGCCCGGGACGGCGGCGCGTCCACCGTCCGTGGCCGGTCCCACTCGTCGTCCCTGGCCGGGCCGCGCGTCCGCGTGTCGATGTCAGGCATGTGGCGCTCCATGTGGCGCTCCGGGGGCGACCGGGCACCCGCGGCGGTATCGAAAAGTAATATACCGATTGGTAGATTTCCTGGACGCGCCCTGTCAAGCGTTCTAACTGTTCCGGGCCGGTTGTGTCCGGGAGGAGGGTTCAACCGCGATGGGCCGGCCGCGCGAGTTCGACGTCGACGAGGCGCTGGGCAAGGCGCTGCACCTGTTCTGGCGCAAGGGCTTCGAGGGTACCTCGATGACCGACCTGACGGAAGCCATGGGGATCGCCAAGCCCAGCCTGTATGCCGCCTTCGGCAACAAGGAGGAGCTGTTCCGCAAGGCGCTGGACAGCTACCAGGCGACCTGCATGGCGTTCTTCCAGTGCGCCATGACGCAGCCGACGGCGCGCCGCGCGGTGGAGCGGCTCCTGTTCGGCTTCGCCGACGTGCAGACCGACTGCGCCCACCCGCCCGGCTGCCTGGAAACCAACGGCGCCCTGGTCTGCTCCGACGGCGCCGACCACATCCGCCGCGAGCTGATCCGGCGCCGGGACGGGCAGGTGGCGATGCTGCAGGATCGCCTGCAGCGGGCGCGTCAGGAGGGCGACCTGCCCGCGGACGCCGAGCCGGCTGACCTCGCCCGCTACGTCATGACGGTGGTCCAGGGCATGGCGGTGCAGGCCGCCTCCGGCGCCGGCCGCGACGCGCTGCACGCCGTGGTACGCACCGCGCTGCGCGCCTGGCCGGCCGGCTGAGGCGTCAGCCGACCGGCCCGGGAAAGATCTTCCCCGGGTTCATCGTGCCCTTCGGATCGATCGCCCGCTTGATCCGCCGCATGGTGTCCAGCTCGGCGCCGCCGCGCCACTCGGGCATCATGTACGGCTTCAGCCGTCCCACCCCGTGCTCGGCCGAGAAGCTGCCTTCCAGCTCGCGCACCACCGCGCACACCGCGTCCATGATCTCGTGGTCCCGCGCCATGAACGCCGCCGCATCGGCGCCTTCCGGCTGCACCAGGTTGAAGTGGATGTTGCCGTCGCCGAGATGCCCGAACGGCGCCACCCGTATGCCCGGGACCAGCGCCTGGCAGGCAGCGCTTGCCCGGGCGATCAGCGCCGGCACCCGCGACACCGGCACCGAGACGTCGTTCTTGACGTTGCCGCCCGCCCGCTTCTGCGCCTCCGCGTGCTCCTCGCGCAGCCGCCAGATCGCCAGCCGCTGCGTCTCGGTCTCCGCCACCACCGCGTCCAGCATCTCGCCCGCCTCGAGTGCTGCCGCCAGCACCTCCTCCAGCAGCGCCCGCAGGCCGCCATCCGCGCGCGCGGTCGCCAGCTCGACCAGCACGTAGTGCGGCGCCGGCGCCTGCAGCGGCAGCACCGCGCCGGGGATCAGCGCGTTGACCAGCGCCATCCCGGTGCCCGACATGTACTCGAACGCCTGCACCGCGGTCGGGTCGGCGCTGCGGAACGCGGTGAACAGCGCCAGCGCCGCCTCCGGGCTCGCCACCCCGCACAGCGCCGCCTCCACCTGCCGCGGCCGCGGATGCAGCTGCAGCACCGCCGCGGTGATGATGCCGAGCGTGCCCTCCGAGCCCACCAGCAGCTGCCGCAGCGCGTAGCCGGTGTTGTCCTTGCGCAGCCGTCGCAGGCCGGAGAACACCGAGCCGTCCGGCAGCACCGCCTCGATCCCCAGCACGAGCTCGCGCGCGTTGCCGTAGCGCACCGTGGTGTTGCCGCCGGCGTTGGTCGCCAGCACGCCGCCGACCTGCGCCGAGCCTTCCGAGCTGATCGACAGCGGCAGCAGGCAGCCGGCCCCGCGCGCCGCTTCCTGCGCCCGCTGCAGCACCACGCCCGCCTCCACCGTCATGGTCATGTCGACCGGATCGATCGCCCGGATCCGGTTCATCCGGGCCAGGCTCAGCACCACCTCGTCGCCCGCCTCGCCGACCGAGGCGCCGCCGACCATGCTGGTGTTGCCCCCCATCGGCACCAGCCGCGCGCCCGCCTCGGCGCAGGCGCGCACGCAGGCGGCGAGCGTCGCGGTGTCGGCCGGACGCAGCACCGCCGGGGTGCGGCCATGATACAGCCCGCGCCAGTCGGAACAGTACGGCGCGGTGTCGGCGGGATCCGTCAGCAGCCCGGCCGGCCCGAGCAGGTCGCCGAGCACCCGGATCAGCCGGGCGGTTTGGAAGGGTTCGCGCATGCCGCCCGGTCTAGCGCGGCCGCCCTCACTGCAGGTAGTGCGGATTGTCCATGGCTTCCGTGCGCATGAAGCTCATGACCGCGCTGGTCCCGGCGATGCCGATCAGCAGGCCGCACAGCGCGGTCACCAGCAGCATGATCCGGCGCGGCGCGGCGTGCTGGGTGGCGTGCAGCGCCTGCTGCGCCTCGGCACGCGCCTGCCGGGTCAGGTGCAGCTCCGAGCGCAGCGCCTCCACCCTGGCATGGGCGCCGCGCAGGTCGAGGTCGAGCCGGCTGACCTCGGCGCTGAGGTGCGAGATCCGCGCCCGCGACGCCTGCAGCTCGGTGGCACCGGCCGGCCCCGCACCGGCCCCCGCACCGGCCCCCGCCCCGCCCCC
>CAXUEL010000169.1:0-7255 GCA_964249915.1 uncultured Acetobacteraceae bacterium
GGCGGCGCCGCGGATCCGCTGGGGCTGGCATCCGCGAGCCTGGGCGAGGAGGCGCGGCTGTCGCTGCGGGCGAGCGGCCTGCCGATGGATGGGCCGGGGCAGGGTGGTCCGGGCGACGGGTCGGTGGCCCGGCTGCACCAGGCGGTGACGCTGTGTGGCCGGCAGGCCGCGCTCGGTGACGATGGCGGCACCGCGTCGCTGCAGTTGGTGGCGGAAGCGCTGCTGTCCGACAAGCCGGATGCATCCGCCTGGCTCGCGGCCGCCCTCCGTGACCCGCTGCTGCGCCACCTAGTGGTCCTTTACGCCGTGTCGGCGACTGGTTCGGCTCCGCAGGAGGAGGGCAGCGACGCCGACGTGGACGCGCTGCCCTACGAGGCCGTGTTCAGCCCCGGCCTGACCCCGGCGCGGTTCGCAAACCGCGTCCTGGACAAGCTGTCGGACCGGATGGACACGACCGGTGGCCTGGACGGACAGGATGCCGGCCGGCTGGCGGCGCTGGCCTACCTGCAAGGCCGCTACGACCTGGCCGAGCGGTTCGTCGCCGGCGGGACCGGCCCGCTTTCCGCCTGGATCCGGGCCAAGCTGTCGCTGCAGGGGTATGACCTGCAAGCGGCCGGCCGAGCCTTCGACGCGGCGGTGCGGGAGCTGGCGGCGCATCCGGATGCCGTGACCGCGGAGGAAGCCGCACGCATCCGGGCCGAGAACGGCGTCGTCGCCCTGGCGCGCGGCGACTTCCAGCAGGCGATGGCGATCCTGTATCCGCTGGCCGCGACCTATTGGGGCGACGTCGCCTACCTGGCCGAGCGGGTGCTGACGACGAACGAGCTGCGACGCTTCGTCGATGCCCACGTGCCGCCGGTCCCGCTGCTGCCCGGGCCGGACGTGTTCCGCAGCTCGAACTACCTGTATTCGGAGCGCTTCGAGCCGGCGCGCACGCTGCGCGAGCTGCTGGCGCGGCGGTTGATGCGCGACGGACGCTGGCCGGACGCTGTCGCCGCCTTCACCATGGCGGAGGAGCGTCGGTAGGCGGTTGCCTATGCCGACGCCCTAGCGCGGTCGCGACGCGCCTTCTGGCGCACCGACCGGGCCCGGGCGTCCTGGGACGCGGCGCTGATCGCGCGGCAGCACGGCCTGGAGCTGTTCGGCACCGAGCTCGATCCCGACCAGGACGCCGTGCGCGCCCAGTTCGACCATGCCTACGGTCCGTCGCATCCGCCGCCCGACGTCCTGGTCACGGCCAACGAGCGGTGGCGCTACGCGGGCAGCGGTGCGGTGCCGGACCATCGCTTCCACTACCGGTTCCTGGCGGTGGCCGACGCGGAACGCGCTGCCGACGCGCTGCCGACGCGCTCGCAGGCCTTCGCCGCTGTGCTGTGCCGCGCCGCCGGCTGGATGTTCCAGAGCGGCGACGAGGCGGACGCCTACCGGCGCTACCTGACGTCCGGCGCGGTCGTGCCGTTCGCGACCCACTTCGGCTACGGCTGTCCAATGCCAGACTTCGACGCGGCGGCATGGCTGCGCTGGGAGCAGCCCGTCGGCCGGCTCGCCTCAACCGTTGGTCGCCACCGCCGGCCGGTCGCCGCGGCGGGCGTGGCGCTGGCGGCGCTGGGCGGAACCGCAGTGCTGGTCCGCGCGCGACGGAGTCGTGCTTGACGCCCGTCCGCCACGGCGCCACCTGTCGGGACACGATTTCCCCCCGAGCGGATGCACGCAGCCCCATGTCCACCCGAGTGCTGATCGACCACCGGAGCGTGGGCGCCATAGCCGCGCCGCGTCATCCGGAAAAGGCGCACCGTCCGGACAACCCCATCCTGCGCAAGCCGGACTGGATCCGGGTCAAGGCGCCGACGCATCCGGTGTACCACGAGACGCGCACCCTGATGCGCGACAAGAAGCTGGTCACGGTGTGCGAGGAGGCGGCCTGCCCCAACATCGGCGAGTGCTGGTCGCAGCGCCACGCCACCATGATGATCATGGGCGAGATCTGCACCCGCGCGTGCGCCTTCTGCAACGTGCGCACCGGGCAGCCGGACGCGCTCGATGCCGGCGAGCCGGGACGGGTGGCCGACGCGGTGGCGACGCTGGGCCTGCGCCACGTGGTGGTCACCTCGGTCGACCGCGACGACCTTGCGGACGGCGGCGCGGCGCACTTCGCCGCCGTGATCGGGGCGATCCGCCACGCTTCGCCGGGTACCACGATCGAGATCCTGACCCCCGACTTCCTGCGCAAGCCGGGTGCCTTGGAGGTGGTGGTCGCGGCCCGCCCGGACGTGTTCAACCACAACCTGGAAACCGTGCCGCGGCTTTACGCCACGATCCGGCCGGGTGCGCGCTACTACCAGTCGGTACGCCTGCTGGACCGGGTCAAGCAGCTCGACCCGGCGATCTTCACCAAGTCCGGCATGATGGTGGGGCTGGGTGAGGCACGGCCGGAGGTGCTGCAGGTGATGGACGACCTGCGCGTCGCCGAGGTCGACTTCCTGACCCTCGGCCAATACCTGCAGCCGAGCGTGAAGCACGCCGCGGTGGACCGGTTCGTGACCCCGGACGAGTTCGCCGACTACGCCTCGACGGCGCGCGCCAAGGGCTTCCTGCAGGTGAGCGCCACGCCGCTGACCCGCTCGTCGTATCATGCCGATTCGGATTTTGCTGCACTGCGCGATGCGCGCGCGGCACGTTTGGCGGGCTCGCGCGTAGCATCCTGATGCCGACCCACGCCGAGCGCCGCCTCATCCCCTACACCGCCGAGCAGCTGTTCGACATGGTGGCCGACGTCGGCCGCTATCCGGAGTTCCTGCCCTGGTGCACCGGGGCGCGGGTGCGCAGCCACACCGACACCGAGCTGGTCGCCGACATGAGCATCGGCTTCGGGCCGTTCCGGGAAAGCTTCACCAGCCGGGTGGCGCTGGACCGTCCGCGCTCGGTGCGGGTGCGCTACGAGAAGGGGCCGTTCCGCTACCTCAACAACGTGTGGACCTTCACCCCCGACCCGCGCGGCTGCCTGGTCGACTTCTTCGTCGAGTTCGAGTTCCGCTCGCGCCTGCTGCAGGCGGCGATCGGCGTGGTGTTCAACGAGGCGGTCCGCCTGATGGTCGGCGCCTTCCTCAAGCGCGCCCGCGACATCTACGGCGTGCCGCCGCGCCCGGCGGTCCCGGCCGCGAAGACCGCCAAGGCGGATCCGGCACCCGCCGGCTGATTTTCACGCCGATGTCCCGGTTTATACGACTGTGGCGCAACTGCCACGACGAGCGGTCGTTGCTTGGTCGTGCCGGAGCGTCCGCCGACGACGCGTCCTCGTCTCAAGCTCTGTCGGTCGTGACAGAAAAGGAACATCCATGAAGTCGATCCTGAGTGCCTCTCTCTGCACGGCCGCGCTGGCCTTCGCCGTCCCTGCCATGGCTCAGACCACCGACACCAGCAAGCCGGCACCGGCGCACCACCACCGCCACCATTCGAGCCGCATGGACCACATGCAGGGCCCGAAGACCCACTCGAAGCGGGCCGGTGACCCGTCTACCGACGAGTTGAACGCCAAGAGCCTCGCCGCCGCCCGTGGCGGAAACGCGTCCGCCACCGGCGACAGCACCGCGCCGGCCAGCACGCCGTCTTCCAGCACCGCCCCGGGAACCGGCATGGCAGCGCCCTCCAGCATGCCGCCTTCGGGCAGCGCGCCGTCCTCGGGCAGCACCGGCACCACCACGCCGTCGAACACGCCTGGCGGCCAGTAACACCCCGATCCGGGAGGCCGGCCGTCGTTGGCCTCCCGCCGATCACGAATCGTTCATCGCCTCTTAAGCTTTTCCTGATCAACTATGCGTGTTCGAGGCCGATGGCCGGGAACCCACACAGCTCGGTCCTCCCGGCATCAGGAAAGCGATCCACATGCGCATGGTCCTCAACATCAGCGCCGTCCTGCTCTGCGGCAGCCTTGCCGGCCTGTCCGCCCTGGCGCAGTCCGCGCCGTCCCGTGCGGCCTCCGTTCCGGCCGCCCTGTCCGATGCCGCGTCCCGGGCCGCCGATCCCGACCGGATCGAGGTGCGGCACGCTTCTGGCGGCGTCGAGGCGCATTTCGCCGCGGCCAACACCACGCATGACGGTCACCTGACCCTGCAGCAGGTGCAGTTGGCGGACTGGCCACGCGTGGCGAAGCACTTCAACGAGATCGATGCCGATCACAGGGGATGGATCACCGCGGAACAGATCCACGCCTTCAACCGCTCGCACCACAAGCACCGCAAGGACGGGGTCGCCTAGACCCTCCTTCGTTCGGACGAGGCTCAGCGGGGGTTAATCGCCTGGCAGGGCGCCGTCCAGCAGGGTCAGTGCGTGGCGAACTGATGCTCCCCGGACCTGGCTACGGTCGCCCGGCAACACCAGGCTTTCCGTCCATACCGGATGACCTGTCTGCGCCAGGCCGAACCACACCAGGCCGACCGGCTTGGCTGCGGTGGCGCCTCCGGGACCGGCGATCCCGGTGATGGAGACCGCCAGGTCGGCGCCGCTTCGGACCAGCGCACCCTCGGCCATCGCCGCCGCGACCTCGCCGCTGACTGCGCCGAACCGGTCGAGCAACGCGGTCCCGACCCCGAGCAACCTGTGCTTCATCTCGTTGGAATAGGTGACGAACCCGCCCAGCACCGCTGCGGACGAGCCGGGATGGTGCGTCAGCGCCGCCGCCACTAGGCCGCCGGTGCAGCTCTCGGCGGTGGCGACGCTCACGCCTGCGGCCTTCAACCGTTCCAGCAGCAGCCCAGCCTGGTCCAGCGTGTCCTGGTCGATCATCGGTTCCAATCCAGCGCCAGCCGTGCCCCGAGCAGCAGGACCGCGCCCGCGAGCCCCGCGACGACGTCGTCGCCCATCACCCCCAAGGAGTCGGGACGCCGGTCGATCCGTCCGATCGGGCCGGGTTTGGCGATGTCCAGCAGCCGGAACAGGGCGAAGGCCGCCGCGAGCCCGACCGCCAGCCCGGTCCCGTGCGGCGGCGGCAGCCGTGGCAGGCCGACCAGCCCGAGCAGCGTGATCCACAGCCCTGCCACCTCGTCGATCACGATCCAGCCGTGATCGACGCCACCGCCAGCCCGCTGCACCGCGACAGTCCCGCCGACGCACGTCGCCAGGATCGCTGCCACCAGCAGCCAGGGCGCCTGCAGCAGGACCCAGCCGAACGGCAGCGCCGCCAGCGTGCCCGCCGTGCCGGGCGCACGCGGCGCGAACCCGACCCCGCCGAAGCTCGCCACCATCCGCGCCCAGCGGCCGGCGCCGCTCATGCGCGGGAGCCGGGTCCGGCGCGGTAGATCGCCATGTTCTCCATCACACGCTGCACGTAGTTGCGCGTTTCCGCGTAGGGAATGCTTTCGATCCAATCGACCATGCCGTCCTGCCGGTCGGTCCCGGCAACGGGTGCGCGTGCAGGATCGCTGGCCGCCAGCCATTGGTCGACCCGGTGCGGGCCGGCGTTGTAGGCTGCCACCGCATACGGCACCACGCCGCCGAACCGTGCCAGCAGGGTGTCGAGGTAGGCGTCGCCCAGCGTCATGTTGGCGTTGGCGTCGAACAGGACCGTCCCGCCGCCGGACAGGTCCGGGCGCCCGGCGGCGCGCGCGGTGTCGCGGGCGGTGCCGTCGGTGAGCTGCATCAGCCCGCGTGCGCCGGCCGGGCTGGTGACCTGCGGGTCGAAGCTGCTTTCCTGGCGCATCACCGCCAGCGCCAGTCCCGGCGGCAGGGTGTCGTCCGGCGGGGTGAACGGCTGCGGCCAGCCCGCCTCGCGCAGCACCAGCCCGCGCCGGCCGGCGGCGCGCGCGATCGCCACCGCCACCTCCGGCAGGCCAAGCCGGTCGGCCAGGGAAGCGGCTAGGGCGTGGTCGGCGTTCGTGGTCGCCATCGCGTCGAGGCGGAGCAGGAAGGCGCGCGCGTGCCTGCGGTCGTTCCAGGCCACCAGCAGCTCCGCCGCCCGTGCCAGCTCCAGCCCGGCGAAGCGGATCGCTTCCGCCCGGGTCCAGCCGGGATCGTGCAGCTGCCGGATCCGGTCGGCGGCCGGATCCGCAGCACCCGGCGCCAGCAGCCTCGCCGATCCCGGCGCTAGAAGCGTCGCCGATCCCGGCGCCAGCAACGTCGCCAGTCCGGGTGCCGGCGGTTGCAGGCGGGCGGCGGCGAGCTGGCCGTAGAAGGTGGTCGGGAGGGCGGCGGCCTGTTCCAGCGCCGCCCTGGCCCCGCCGGCATCGCCGCGCACCAGCCGGGCCCGCCCGGTCCAGTAGGCGCCGCGGCTGCGGGTGATGACGGCGGCGGCCTGCATCAGCGGCGCGAACCGCGCCTCGGCGCCGGCCGGGTCGTGCAGTCGGCGCAGCGCGATCCAGCCGGCGAGGAAGTCGGCGTCGAGCCGCGGTCCCGGCTCGACCTGCATCCGGTCGTCGGCGACGAGAAGCGCGTCGGCGTCGCGGTTCCCGCCCAGCAGGTCGCGGGACAGGGCGTCGCGCTCGGTCCAGAACGCGGGCAGCCGGTCGGGACCGATCCGCGCCTCCGCCGCCGCCGCGTCGCCGTGCCAGAGCGACACTGCGGCGTCGAGGCGGCCGTTGCGGCGCAGCCAGCGCGCCAGCTCCAGCACCAGCACCGGATCGTGCGCGTCGGGGGCAGGCAGAGACGCCGCGACCGAGTCGGCATCCGGGGCGTTGCGCAGCACGTGCAGCCGAGCCGCAGCCAGGGGCTGGGCGGCCGGCGGCAGCAGCGGCAGGGTGCGGCCGGCGGCGAGGGCGTTGCCGGCCCATTCGAGCCGGTCGAAGCGGCGCTCCTGGTCGTCCGCGGTCAGGAACCGGCTCCAGACGCGCAGGAACGCCGACGCCTGCTCGGGCCCGTCGATGCCGTGCACCCAGGCGTCGCGCGCAGCAGTCACCAGGGCCGGCGGCACCGCGTCCGGCAGTCCGGCCGACCCGGAGGACGGAAGCCCGGCACAGCGCAGCAGCGAGTCGACGGAGCCCGGGCTCACGCTGCGGGCGGGGGCGCCACGCGCCGCCGGGTCGGTCTCGGCGGCGATCGCCTGGTCCAGCCGCTGGCGCAGCAGCACCCGGTTCGGCCAGGTCGGGTTCTGCGACAGGAACCCGGCGATCACGGCGGCCGACCCGCCGCCGGGCCGGAGCAGGCGCAGGTAGAGGGACAGCCGCGCCGCCACCGGGTCGTCCCGGTCCGCGGCCGCGTCGCGTTCCACCACGGTGGAGGGCGCCTGCGTGTCCGCCCGCGCCGGGGTCGCCGCCGGCAGCGGCAG
>CAXUEL010000170.1:0-7208 GCA_964249915.1 uncultured Acetobacteraceae bacterium
CTGGCGTCCACGGTGACCAGCGCGCCGGCTTCCGCCGTGCCTTGCAGAACGGGCTCAACCGTATTGATGATGCTCGTGGTCTCGATCAGGACCGGAGCGGCTGGGGTATGGGTGTCGACGGTGAGGCTCTGGGCGGCGGAGGCGGCGGAGGTGGTCCCGGCGGCATCGGTTTGGGTGGCGGTGAGCTGGTAGGTACCGCTGCTGAGCGCCTTGGTAGGCGTCAGGCTCCAGGTGCCGCCAGCGGTAGCGGTGGTGGTGGCGAGCACGCTCTGGCTGCCGCCGAGGCTGGCGTCCACGGTGACCAGCGCGCCGGCTTCCGCCGTGCCTTGCAGAACGGGCTCAACCGTATTGATGATGCTCGTGGTCTCGATCAGGACCGGAGCGGCTGGGGTATGGGTGTCGACGGTGAGGCTCTGGGCGGCGGAGGCGGCGGAGGTGGTCCCGGCGGCATCGGTTTGGGTGGCGGTGAGCTGGTAGGTGCCGTCCTCAAGGGTGATGGAGGATCGCACGCTCCACATGCCGGTGGACAGTGCAGTGGTCGTACCAAGAACCATCTGGATGCCACCAAGACTTGCATCAACAGTAACCTCAGCTCCAGCTTCCGCTATACCTTGCAGGACGGGATTTGAAGAGTTGGTAATAAGGACGTACGCTGAGTCGACGACTGACCCTATGGAGGGTGTAGTGGAAGCTTCTTTCATGATCGAAGGCGTAGTAGCAGAGCTGCTCTCTGAGTCGATCGTCGTGCTGGGCAATGCTGAGATCGCGAATGCGACGGCACCGGCGCATGCAAGCTCCTGTTGATTCTCTAGGGTTACCTGTCCATCAAAAGTGATCGAGTTGACGTAGAGGTTAGTGTCCTTGCTGGGGCTACCGCCATACACGTCGTTGAGGAAGTCCACGGTCACGACGTGTGCGCCAGACCCAAAACTTCCTGCCAAGACGGTGTTCTGGCTGGCACCTGCTGAGTGGGAGGCACCTGTAGAATAGATGCCTCCAACCTGAACACCATCAATACTTATCGTGTATTGTGCGTTTACGACCCATATGTCTGCGGAGACATTGACAACCAACTTATCCTCGGCGAGCTCTAAGCTAGGTGCCGCAGGTATGTGAGTATCGATGTTGAGCTCTGTCGTCGTCTGTATGCTGGAAGTCGAATCCTTGACAAGCACATTTATGTCAACAGAACCAACTACCTCGTTGTTCGACACGACCTGAACCGACTGAAGATCCACAGAGACCTGGGCGATTGTTCCAGTGAACGTGACGCTACTATCATCAACTGCTACTACACCATTCGCACTGGACAAACGTGCAAGCGAGACGGAAGAGAGGTTTACCGTAGCGGTTACCAAGGTGCTGCTTGATCTACCGAAGAGCGTCGCGTTGCCAAAGACCTCGATGGCCGATGCCTTGCCTAACACTTCGTCAGGCGCCTGACCTGTAATGATTAGATCCGCGCCCCTCGAGACACCAGAGGTCTCAAGCCCATTCTCAGAATTGGTGGGCGCCAGAGTTATCTTCGCAAGATAGGCTGCAACCGCATTAAGGCTGTTAGGGTCAGTCGCTGAGTAGAAATTACCGGTCGAGTCACTGGTGTAGTTCTCTACGATGAACTGCGATGGCAGGGCATTCGCTGCTTCCAGATAGGCAACCAGTTTCTGCGTCGCCTGCATGAACGTGTCGTCGTAATTGTTCGCAGCGCCGTCAATGTCATAGGGGGAAATGATAACGGAAGTGCGGAGGCCGTTCTCGGTTGCCCACTGGATCTGCTGAACCACGTTCTGCAGATAGCTAGGCTCCCGGGCGAATGCATAGTTGGGTGGAAGATCGAAAGACAGGCCTCCACTGTAGAGTGCCGCTTCTCTCACATATTGATACCAGGGCGAAGTTACAAACGGCTGCGTCAGGTCGGCAGAGTAATCGTTGTCCGTCCAGATTGGAGCAACGTTCATTACTCCAAGTGTGCGGGCATTGTTGACATACGCCTCCCACGACAGAAGATCCTGTTCTGCCCACGCATGGTCAGTCTGAACGTTCACGTTAGTCTCGGTAGGATTGTAACCCTGAGACGTGTAGATCGTCGTATACTGCGCAAAGCTATAGGTCAGGAAACCAGGCGAGGTCGTAGTTACTCCGCTAGATGAAATATTGGTCGAAACGGTACCGTTATCAATTAGACTAGTCCAGGCTTGACCACCGGTAGTTGCCGTTGATCCTTCAATCGACAATGACGATGGCGCAGAGAAAGCAGAGATTTGGTTCACGCCGAGGTTTGTAGAAGCTCCAAGCTCAGTGGCTTCGATTGGGACACTGTAAGAACTGCCAGGAGCAAGAGTGTAATAGTATTCTCCAAGCGCCGAGTCAAAAGATAAAGGTGCTACATGAACGTTATTCGTCACGGTGAACAGCAACCCAGAGGTAGACTCTAGTTGTGTTCCGATGTATAAAGTTTGTGCTTCGGTCGTACTATTTGTTATGTTAACCGTCCCAGTAGCGTATCCGAGAGAGTCGCCGAACTCAGCAACACCAGGTGCGCTATCCGCGAATTCTGCTAAGACGGCTGTTAGATCTCCCTCTTGCAGAAGATCGAAGACGCCGTTGAGGTGTCCATATAGTCCAACGTTGCCCGAAGCAGTCAGAGATGCGTCGACCTGCGACTGCAAGAGCTCAGACATCTCGCTCGCACCGCCCACGAAGACGGTGGTATCTGAGTTCTGGCCCACTTGACTTGTTGACATCGTTTCCGCCTTGCAACGGGATTAACTGTCGAACTTGCTAGCGTTCCGCAGGTGAACGAGTGTTTAACGGGATCTATTAGTAACGGATCTGTTATCTAGAGCCTGATCCGGGCGACCTGACTCAGAAGCTCTTGCCTGATGCAGGCTAATCTGGTTCATCATTGATCTGATTCATCATGTCGGCTGGGTGAGGGCGCCAGCATGGATGGCACGGACGCTTTCCCAGGGTCTACAGAATCGGGTAATCGCCGCCATAGATGTCGGTATGTCCTGCAATGCCGCCGCGGAGCGCCTAAGAGCGCCTAACAGAACCATCTAATCTGGCGGAGGCAGACGAGGGCGCAGCCGAGCGTGGTGAGGGCCTAGTAGATGTCGGCTCTGCGTTCGTAGCGCACGCTGAGAGGCTGTCTCTGAACGCGATCGAAATAGGGTGAATGGCTGCGGCAGGATACAATTTTAACGGGTTGTCGAGACCGAGTTGGATCAGCAGCCTATGTGGACCGCAACCACTCGTACGCAGTATAGGCGCGACGGGCTTCGCTTTGCCAGTGACCTGACCGATGCGGAGTGGGCGGTCATTGCACCGCTACTGCCGCCCCGATTGCGGATCGGGCGGTGTCTGAGTTGGCCGCTCCGGGAGATCGTCAACGCCATCTTCTACGTGCTGCGCGGCGGTGTGACCCAGCGGATGCTGCCACTGTGCTTCCCTCCTAAGCAGACCGTCTACGGCTGGTTCACCGCTTGGCGCGATGCGGGTGTCTGGCAGACGATCAACCATCATCTGGTCATGCTGGACCGCAAGTGCTGCGGGCGCGACGCGAGCCCGAGTGCGGCGGTGATCGACAGTCAGAGCGTGAAGACCACCGAGGCTGACGGCCGACGAGACTACGATGCAGGTAAGAAGATCAAGGGCCGCAAGCGGCACGCGATGGTGGATATCGACAGCCGGGCCCTGATGCTGCAGGTCCATTCCGCTGACGTGCAGGACCGTGATGGCACCATTCCTCTGCTCCAGGCTTCAAGGCGGCGCTTCCCCTTTGTCACCCTCGCTTTCGCCGATACGGCCTACGCCGCCGAACGCGTCACCACGACCACCCGCGTCGCATCCAGATCGTCCGCAAGATCCCGGGACACAGATCAGCTTTGAGGTCCATCCACGCCGCTGGGTGGTCGAACGCTGCTTCAATTGGGGTCGTCTAGAGGCTGTTATGGACCATGGCCAAGTCGGCGGCGCGTCGAAACAGGGGCATGGCGAAGGCGACGAGATGCAGTTCGACGACGGTCTAGGGCAGGCGCTCATAGTCGCGGGCGAGCCTGCGGCAGCGTGCCATCCGGGCGAACAAGCGTTCCACTACCCAGCAGCGCGGCAACAGCACGAAGCCGCGCTTGGCCTCGGGCAGCTTGACCAACTCCAGCCGGATGCCATGCGCCTGTGCGGCGTCCGCTGCCTGTTTGCCGGTGTAGCCCTGGTCCACGTAGGCCAGCGTGACGCTGTCGCCGGTGGCATCCTGCATGGCCTGGGCCAGGATTTCGATCGCCGCCCAGTTGTTCTCGCTGGCAGGCGTCACGTGCAGGGCCAGCAGATGGCCCAGCGTGTCGACCACCATGTGCAGTCGCCACTCTTGGGGGTGCTGCGCAGGGTGCGGCTGTCCAGCACGGCCGCACTGGGCTCCTCCGTGCGACCCGAGGCCAGCTGCAACACGGCGCGCAGGTCGTGCGCCAGCATCTCGAAGCATCCTGCCTTCAACCAGCGCCTGGCCTGGTCATACACCGCGTGCCACGGGGGCAGGTCGTTTGGCATGCCGCGCCAGGCCACGCCGTAGCGGACCAGATAACGCAGGCCGTTGAGCACCTCGCGCAAAGGATGTTCCCGCTGTTTGGCGCCTGCGGCCAACAAGGTCAGGTAGAGTGCTACAAGCGCCCACTCGTCATCAGACACATCAGATGGATACGGCTTGCGGACAGTCATGATCCCATGAAACTGGGAACCGCCGGCCCTTAGCCTATAACAGCCTCTAGACGCTACGAAGGGATTTAAATAAAGGCCGCAGGCGACGGTGAGGCAAGGCTCTTCGCCAACAGGTCATCTTCACCAAGCAAGCTTTCCTCGACTGGTTCCGGCTCTTCGCAACATCGCCTCCAATTTATATACTGGATCAAGTTCGAGAAGCTCATCCTGTGGACTATTTACATCATCGGGAAAGGCTTCAGTGTTCTAAACATCATTTCATCGGCGCCAGCCAGTCGGACACAGCGACCACATCCATGGCGACGTAGGGGATGGTGTTGTAGGTCTGCGCCAGCGCCTCCGATGCCGTCAGGGCGGCTGCGATGGTGTTGTCGGACGGGTAAAGATGCTGGCCGAGAACGAACGGGGGCAGCAGGGCGTCCTTGCCCTGGACGGACGCTCCGGCGGTCGTCGAGGTGAACTGGGTGCCGGCATACTGGCTAAAATTCGCGATTAGACCAGTCGAGGGGAGGTTCGAAGGCTGATAGGACAGGTAGCGATCGACATACTGTCCGTAGTAGTCCAACGCGGTCTGCAGGCTCTGGCCATGGTCGCCCTTGAAGTCGGACACGTCATAGCCGGCACGGGTCATGACGTCGCTCGTTTCCTCAAGAGTCAACAGGTTGCCGAGCGTGTAGCCGAACGGCTGCCCCGGTTGCGCACGGTAACGATCGACAATCTCTCCCGGCGCAACAGCCCAGGTCTGGTAGAACTGTCCGGGCGTGTAGTAGCTGAAAGGCGAGCAGGTTCGCGGCTTGTCGGCGTATCCGTAGATGGTGCCCTCGATCTGCTGGGGCAGCGACCAGTCCAGCAAGGAGCTCGTGCCGCTGGCGGCAATCGCCTCGATCACGTCGGATCGGCCCAGGTACTGGCCCATGGTGGCAAGGGCCAGCATCTGGGTGCTCGCCTGGTTGTCGAACCGGGCGCAGCCGGTCTGGGGAAAGCTGATGCCCAGGTTCGTGTAGTGGTAGTTGGAGGCGCCGATCTCCACCCCGAGCAGGCGGCTGACGAACTGGTTGAGCGCGGCGAGGTCCGAGGCTGCGATCGTCCCGTTGTTCAGCATGTCCAGGGCGTCGGTGAAGTAGACGAGGCCGCGCCCGATCTGCAGGCCGACGCTGCCGCCGACGCCGGCCGGGGAAAGTCCGGGAGATGTGAACTGGGTGTAGCTCGTGATCGCGGTCCCGTTGGTGGTCTGGAAGCTTTCCGTGGCCCAGACCAGAAGGATGGCCTGTGCTGCGGTTCTCGCCTGGGCTGCGAGGTCGGCCGAACCGAAGCTCGGATTGACCTGGTTGAGATAGGCGTACAGGGCAAGCTGCGACGCCGCCTCCGCCGCCGTCGTGCTGAAGCGGTCAAGGTAGGTCGCGAGGTCGGTGCCGACATAGGGCGTCGTGTAGGTGTCCAGGTTGGCCAGAGCGGCCTTTACGCTCGCGGTGACACGCGCCAAGGCATACCTGACCTCAGGTCGGCTGCTCGAGGTCAATGCGAGCGCCTTTGCCGGCGTCATGAAGACGCGTGGGAAGGTGCCGGGTTCAACATAGGTTCCAGCGAGGGCTGCGACGGGCATGGCTTGTATATTGAAGCCGAAAGGCTGCGCGGCGGCGTTACGGGAGGAGCTAAACAAGACAAGCCCGATGCCAGTGGAGCAAAGCAGAGTGAGACGTCTGACACGACTTGTAGCGCCGGCAGTGTGTTTCCTACTGTCGTCAACTTTGCCGCGACATCTGGTAGAAGGACGTCCACGCAGGTTGGTCTTACGGTTGACACGCATCTACAAGCTCCCGGCGTTCAAGGGCATTCATATGACTGAGGAAATAGCTTGCTAAGATTAACGAGCTGCTAAAACCGTCTGCGATATGACGAAGAGCTTCTGAGAAGTTTTGAGCGCTTACGGCCTCAATCCGCGACTTAGGCGCACGTCTCCTGCTGTCAGATCCGGAACGCCCTGGTCCGTTTGCATCTATATCCAGGAATACCAAGTAGATGACGTCGTGGATGGAAGTGGCCGTGGACGAGGTTGTGGACTCAGAAAAAGAGGTGTACTCGGCCAGTCGACTTAAAAGCTGGGGACAAAACCCTGCTTGAGGGCGTTGCAAGGGCATGGCGTTTCTTGTCCCTGACGACCTGTGGCGAGTGATCGAGCCTCTGCTGCCGCCCCGGCGGCCGAAGCCGAAGGGCGGGCGACCGCGAGCACCTGACCGTGCGGCCTGGCGGGCATCCTGTTCGTGCTGCGCACCGGTATTCAGTGGCACGAGATGCCCGCCGAGCTGGGCTGCTGCGGCAAGACATGCTGGCGCAGGCTGGGCGAGTGGCATGCCACCGGGGTCTGGGCCGGGCTGCACCGGGTGTTGCTGGAGCGCCTGAACGACGCAGGCCAGTTGGACTGGAGCCGCGCTGCATGCGATGGGATTGCCCGGTTCGGTGGACACCGCTGATGCTTTCGCATGAGGTGTCCAGAT
>CAXUEL010000171.1:0-7205 GCA_964249915.1 uncultured Acetobacteraceae bacterium
TTCGCAGGCGAAATGGTTAACGCCGCGCGCTTCGGGTCAGGGGGATGCGTTTGTTGTCAGGTAGTTAGGGAAATCGGCTGAGTGAACGTGCGATCACAGAGCCGAGAGGATCGTCAGATCTTGCGTGCCCGACGCAGCGAAGCAACGATCTCGTTCCAAGCATTAACCACCGGTTAAGCACTGATCCGTAGGCTGACGATGTCAACCCGATGTTGGCATCCCTGGTCCTGGAAGAGGCGGCTGACCACTGGGTGGTGCCGCCTCTTTCACTTCAGGTGTCAGTCCTGAAAAGACTTCATGTCACGCGAGCCGGAGTTGCACATGGCCATTCGCGCCAGCGTCGAGCGGACGAAGGGTGACGAGAACCGCCGGGTGGACTACGGGGAGATCGACTTCCTTGCCCTGCCCAGGGTCGGTGAGCGGGTCACGATCGATGGCGTCAAGGAAGGCTTCACCCAGACGGAGTCGGGCCTCGTATCAGCCGTTGAGCACCTGATCGGAACGGATGGATCACCGACGATTACGGTCTTCGTGGCCTTCGAGTAGCTGGCATCCGAAGCTCCTGAGGAGGACTGTTGGAATGCTGTCCTATCCGCTCGATGAGGCAGTGGTGTCGTTGCCGCGGCGTGAGGAATGGGAGCGACGACTGCGGCAGGCTCTTGAGTTGAGCGAGGGCCTCGGTGGGTCCGAAGCAACGGCTGAGAAGCTGCGCACCGACCTGACAGCTGCCGGGGCTAAACGCATCACGGTGGGCTATCGCATTGCAACGGAAAGCGGCACACAGAACCCCCTCTCGGCTTCCGGGACCGTCAAGGACCGTTTCAACGTAGACCACAGCTCCAGCGCGACGGTGACTCCGCAGCCTATGGCGTTCCGCTGGATCGGTGGGACAGGCGGCGGTAGCTGTCACAGCCCCGGCAAACCGGAGGGTGGGTCCTGCGCTCTCAGCGGGCGACGAACATCCAGGCCAAGGCGGAGAACGGCACCAGGGCCAGCAGGACGCGGCCGGCGAAGTCAGTGGTGGCCTGCACCTGGCGGGACGAGACGGCCCGGCCCAACTGGCGGTGCAGCGCCGTCATCCCGGCCGGGCGGCTGAACAGCGCGCTGTCGCTCTGGAACATGGCGTAGCCGGCGTTGAAGCTGAGGGTGGTCATGGTGTTGTCTCCTTGGTATGGGCCTCAGTGGCCTATGCCGGAGACATTGCAGTAGGCGTGCCAACGCGGGCGATATGCCTAAACAGCTGAAATCATTGACTCTCCGACAAGGACCGTAGCCTGTTCTCGTAAGGAAATCGTACTGGTCAGCAAGAGTTGGTCATATTTGCTGACAGGTGGCGGATTAGCTCCCACTTCATTGGGACCCATCATCGGCAACTCGTCGCACTCATGCGAGGCAGCGTGAGCAGGCAGGGCGACGGGGGCCAGAGGTGACGGCCAATCTGTGAAGCGGTGGAGCAGGAATAGGGTGAGAATCCTCGAAGAGGCCAGCCACTTACAGGAAGAAGACTAGTGACAGATCTTGAGGAGCGACTACTCTACGCTCTTGCAGTAATGTGCGAACAGTACATTCAGAAGCCTGAAGGCCACCTCGACCATTGCTGCATGAGTGCCGGAGAGGAAGCCTGTGAGCTGCTGTTCCAACAGGGTCTCGTCACCCATGCAGATCGCGGTTGCGAGTGGACAGAGGTTGGCAGAGACCTGCTTTGGAGCAGGATGCCAAGTGCCACCATATCGAAGCCTCAAGATTCGAACTGAGACACTATCGCAAATCGGCTAGGATTGGCGGGGAGACTGCGGGTTTTCGGTGGTGCGCGGGGATGGATGGGGTCGGCGCTGTTGCCTTGCCATGCTAGGATTCTGTTCTTAGTCCAGAGTGGAAAAACAGCGTGGAAGAGTGGCTCTGACGCACTTTCGCTGATTGCAGTCGTGCCGGCGGACTGGAAACTGAGCCGGTGGCATCCTTGACTGACTTCGGTGCGTTGTCTGCTGGGCAACCTGGCTTCGGGGACTTGCGAAAGCCTCGGTTCAATCGGCGTTCCAACCACCATCAGCGAAAGTGCGTCAGAGCCCCGTTTGGACGCTGATAGTGGGTCCCGGTCTCACGCTGTTTGACACGCGGATGCAATCCAGACGATGGGCGTCTCGGCCGACGGGGCGAAGGCGGCGGCCGCAAAGGGGCACGGCGGGCACAGCATCCTGGGGAGCTTGGTCGGGCACCTGGGGGAACACGCTGCAGGCGCGATCGGTGGCGCGATCGGCTACTACTTCGGCGGGAAGGATGCCCTTGAGATAGCCGGGGCGGCGGGCTTCGCAGCGAAGACGGCAGCAGGCGCGATGCACAAGATTGTCCACGGCATGAAGGCGGCGCACATCGAGAAGGTGGACGACCTAGTCACCGAAGCGATGCTGAACCCCGGGCTGATGAACGTGCTGCTGGCGCGGATCGGGCCGAAGAACGAGAAGTCGATCGGCGGGATGCTGGCGACGCAGCTCGGCCGGATCGCGGTGATGAAGGCTGCGCAGGCGTCGGTGGCGGGTCAGCCGGGCACATCGGGGCGGAAGCCTACTCCGGCGCCGGCTAACGCTCGTCTAGGTGCGAATACGGGAGCGGGGCACCTGAACCAGCTGGCGGCGCTGTAGGGACGCCATACGGTGCCGTCCGCCAGGAACCGTGACCGGATTGGCATCTTGGCGTCACGACCCAGAAGGACTATGTTCCACCTGTCCGTAGAGGTGAGAACGGCTACCTCACGCACCCGGCTTCGGCTGGGTAACTAAGCTGGTTGCGAAGGTCCTATGCGCGGGGGATCAAACGACTAGCCCAAGAGATCGGGATTTGCGCCCCGCTCGGACACGAAAGGCTCAGCCTCACGGTTGGGCCTTTGTCGTGTTCAGCGTGCTGCTGGTGGCGGCCGGAGTCGTCCAGCCTTTCGGCGCTTATCGACGGTCGCGGCATCGACCAAGTAGCAGCTCCGCACCCGGTAATCTCCCGACGAGTCTTGATCGATCGCTATGGCCACCAGCACAGCTCGTCCATCTGACAGCCGGGTCCTGCGGATCATTTCGAAGTTTCGGACGTGGCCGGGCGCTTGGCCGATAAACGTTGGGGCTGCGATTGCCAGATGCAGAGCAGCACGACAGGTTTCGTAGTCGTCGGGATGATCCTCCGCCATATGGCGGTGTGCCTGGGAGCTGAGGCGGACGTTGCCGGCTTCGAGTTCGGTGTTGAGGACGCCGTTGACCGCCTCGACCGGCAGCGGGCCGAGGTCGATTGCCGGGTAGTGGCTAGGCTTCTTAGGTTGATCCGGGTTCATGGCTGCTAATCCTGAGCTTGGTGCAGCCGACTTATTGGCGTCACGACCGGAGCCGATGCCACCAGCTTTTTCGTGCTGGCGTCAAAGTTGGACCGGGCAGACGCCCCGTTTCAGGCCGATCCCCACACCGTCGGCCGCGCCGCGCTGCCAATCCGACGCCACTCCTCCCGAGCGCCGGCCTCGAACGCCTCAGCCGCCAGCCGGGCTTCCGTTGGGGAGAACCCAACGGCTGCGATGGCCGACTGCACCAGCACCACCTGCTCGGCCAAAGCCACCATGAAGGCGCCGCCCTCGGCTCCCGCCAGGCTGCGGGCGAACTGGACGCCGGCGGCCAGCGCATAGGCAAGAGCCGACTGCTCTATGCTGTTCATGCTGCCTATTCCCGTGCCCGCCATGCGGTCGGCGGTGGCTTGCGCTGGTGGTGCCAAGTTGGGTCGGCGCTACCGCCACCAGCTTCTGAACGCCCGTCGCAGAAATCAGCAACTGACCATCTGGAGTACGAGTCAGCTCATGGGGAAGGACGCCAGCACGCTCGCAGTGTCAAACAGCGTCGAAACTTGGCTCTGACGCGCTTTTGGTGACGCTGTGTGGAACAGCATCGAATACTGGCTCTGACGCACTTTCGCTGATTGCAGTCGTGCCGGCGGACTGGAAACTGAGCCGGTGGCATCCTTGACTGACTTCGGTGCGTTGTCTGCTGGGCAACCTGGCTTCGGGGACTTGCGAAAGCCTCGGTTCAATCGGCGTTCCAACCACCATCAGCGAAAGTGCGTCAGAGCCCCGTTTGGACGCTGATAGTGGGTCCCGGTCTCACGCTGTTTGACATCCTGACCGGCTGTAGGAAGGGGAGGGCAGTCCACAGTCCTGCGCCCTCTTACGGCAGAGCTACCGAGCCGAACCTCCGGCCCCTGCGTCCCGAACACAGTGCTTGATCGACCTACACCTTCACACGGCTGGGTCACGGAGCAGAAGAATCATAATTTCCTGCAACAATGCGAGGTGGATAGTAGAAGCAGATCAAGACGAACGCTGCGAAGATCCAAGGTGTAGCAGCCGTGTCTGTTTTGATCTCGCCGTTGCAGCAGGCTAGCTCACTCTACCGAGGTTTGGCCCAAGGTGCCGGGCGAATGCAGTCTTCAGGCGGTCCTCCCATCCACCGTTATCGTAATCGAACGCATAGATAGGGATACGCCTTAAATGGTCAGCGGTCAGAGTAAGCTCACCTGTCGTCTTGTTCAGGGCCTCCTGCAAGCTGATCATGAGGCCTTGGAAACCTCCGTCCTTTTTGGTAAGCGGATCCTGCTTGAGGATCTCCACCATTTCCGTTTGGTTTACAGTGACCCGCATGGAACTCTCCATCTCAGCCATGATCCGTTCCACGGCCGTTTCGACGTAGGTAGGGTCGATCTCGATGCCAATCCCTCGGGCACCGGCCTGGCTAGCAGCGATGATGGTAGTGCCGGTGCCAAGAAATGGATCTAAAACCACAGCATCCGCCCGCCCGTGAAGCTGAATGCACCAGAGGGGTAGCTGCACCGGAAAGGTGCCGGGATGGGAAAACTTCTCGGTCTTGCTCTTCACCGTCTTGTAGGGGATGAACCAAGTGTTCCCCCGGCACCGTAGATCTGCGGCATGGCCAAAGCGGCCAATGTTGCTCTTGTCGGTGAACGGCACGCCGATTGCCAGTCTGTCCAAGCTCACGGATCCGGTCTTTGTCAGGTGGAAGATGTGCTCGTGGTTGTGGTGGATAAAGCGACCCCCAGAGATGGGTTTGAAATGACCGCTAGAGACACGATCGACTGCGATCGACTTCACCCAGGTGATGTGGTTCTGCAGCTCGAAGTGGTCGCGCAGCCGAGAGGCCAACTCGAAGGGGAGCCACGGTTTGGAGGAGGCTCCAGAAATGTTGAGGAAGAACGAGCCGTCCTCCTTCATGACCCTCTTGATCTGGACGGCGACGGCCTCCATCCATTTCAAGTAGTTGTCCTCCGTCCGGGTGTCCTTATAGGTGTTATAGGCGAGGTTGATGTTGTAGGGCGGCGAGGTGACCACTACGTCGACTGAGCCTGAGGGCAGCTTGTCGAGGGCCGTAAGACAATCGCTGTGGTGGATCTCGTGCCGACCGACTGAGAAGACGCCTGCCTTCGAATGCTTGGCAGTTGTCTTCTTCGTAGCGGCCGCACCTGAGGACGGAAGACCCATTGAAACCCCCTGTTGGAGCTTACAATACTGATTCCGCTAGGTTTGTACAGCCCAGACCAACCTCGCCGGAAACAACAGCGTCGGGGCTTGCGATATGGGTCCGACCCGGCCTGACCTTCCGGATCACAGTGCCAATCCTCCACCATCCGGCATCCGGACCAGCCACTATCTTTAACCGCTACCTCCTCCTCGGCCTCAGCACCCCGCCCTCAGCGCCCGCCACTGCCACCACCGATCCTCCGGAAAGCACCCCTTCGGCAGTGGCCGCACATCCAGCGCTGCCCGCGCCAGCCGCGCCATCGACGTCCGCCGCCGGTCCCAGCCGCTGATCCCGCGCCAGTCGAGCTGCTCAGCAGCCTCCTCTTTGTAGTCCGCCGGCCAAGTGTTCAACAGGAGCAGCGAGAAGCGGCCGATGTAGCGCTTCTGGATCAGCGCCTGGACCGCTTGCGCCCACAGCCGGTGCTTGGCGTGGTCCGGCCGCATCCAGACGCGGGATAGCTCGACCGGCGGACCTTCTTCCGCGATCCGCCGGATCGACCAGGCAGAAGCCACCACGATGCCGAAGTCGGAGGTCACTTGCGAGACGTTGTCGGTGGCGTCCGGAAATTCCTGTCGCGTTGTCCATGGCAACAGAAGCCACTAGGTCAGACTGATCGTCTGGCAACAGCAATGAGAACCGCCGCGTCACGAGGCGCTGCCTCAATACAATGAGCTGTTCTCTCTAGCTGATATTGATGCTGTGGAAGAATATAGTTTGCCGAACACTGAGACGCACCTCATAGGTTGCGGATGATGTTTGCATTCCTCGTGACGGAGTTCAAGCTGTCGCACACGTTCAAGATGTCGATTTCGCATTTGTCTGAGTGCAACCTAAACAATGCACTATGGCTGACAGTTCCAATATGTCTTTAAGTTGACTGTTGCGTTCTCGCAACACTCGTAAGGGTTGATTAGCAGAACGTTACGCAACCATCACTTTGTCGATAGTAACGGATCAGTGACTAGGAGAAGATGTTCCTGCACCGGTCAAGGTGCCCTCCGATCTTCGGGTATCCGTCATGTCGTCTCCGCGGCGCCTTGTCCTCACGCCTGCAAACTCCACTGCTCCAGGTCAAGCTGTCTCCTCGACTAGCGCCCCTCGTTCCATCAGCGACCTGCTGACGGCGCTGGACGAGGCACAGGAGAAAGGAGATCGGGAGAGCGCCCTGGCGCTTGTTGAGCAACTCTACACCGCCCTCGACATGGCAGCGGAGGTCTTGGACTAGCTGCTCCCACCGCTCACAAGGTCCCGTCCGGCGCCGGTTCATCCTTCGCTTGAGCGATGGTGAAGACCCGGCTCGGAGGGACCTCATAAGTCTTGGCCATCTTCAGAAGCAGCTCGGGGGATGGGCGCAAGTCACCACGCTCGATCTCGTCAAGAATATCGTCCCCGATCTCCAGTTCGACGGCTGCCTCTTCGCGGGTTAGCCGCACGAATATCCTCAGGTTCTGGAGCTGAACCCCAACTGCCTTGTCCACCTGACCATTGACGCTGCTCGCCATGTATCTTCCCGGCATTGGTAACTCCCTCTGGAAGCCACTTTGCACAGTTTGCCGTCTCAAAGAAGCGACTAATGTGTGGAACAGCATCGAATACTGGCTTTGACGCTTTTGGTGACGCTGGCTGTTCTCTCAGCTGCAGGTCCGCAGC
>CAXUEL010000172.1:0-7201 GCA_964249915.1 uncultured Acetobacteraceae bacterium
CTGCTGCGCATGGCGGTGCGTCTCGGGCTGGCGGCGCTGGGACGGCCGGCGGCGCCGGCGGGGCAGATGCTGCTGGCGCTCGGCGCTGGGCTGACGGTGCTGGCGACGATCGCACTGGCGCAGGGCGACCTGCGCGCGTCCCTGTTCGACCAGCTGCCGAAGCACGCGCCGTCGTTCTACTTCATCGACATCCAGCCGGACGAGATGGAGCGCTTCGCGACGGCGGTGCGGGGCGTACCGTCGGCTGGCGAGGTGCGTTCGCTGCCCAGCCTGCGCGAGCGGGTGGTGGCGGTGGACGGGGTGCCGGCGGAACAGGTGGCGGCCACGCCCGGCACGCGCTGGGCGCTGCGAGGCGACCAGGGGCTGACAATCGCGGCCGCGCCGCCGCCGGACACGCACATGGCAACCGGGCGCTGGTGGCCGGCGGGGTATGACGGGCCGCCGCTGCTGTCGTTCGATGCCGGCCTGGCCGCGGGCTGGGGGGTGCATGTCGGCTCGGTGATCCGGCTGAACGTGCTCGGACGCGACGTCGACCTGCGCGTGGGGAGCCTGCGCAACGTGGACTGGCGCTCGCTGCAGCTCAACTTCGCTTTCATCGCCTCGCCCGGCCTGCTGTCCGCGGCGCCGCACTCGATGGTCGCCACCGTCGCCTCCAACGGCACGCCGGCCGGCGACGCGGCGATCCTGGCGGCGGTGACCGACGCGCTGCCGAACGTGACCGGGATCCGGGTGGCGGACGTGCTGGCGCAGCTCGGCAGCATCGTCGGACGGCTGGCCTGGGCGCTGGCGGCGATCGGCAGCGTGGCGCTGCTGTCCGGGGCGCTGGTGCTGGCGTCGACGCTGGCGGCGGCGCAGCGGCAGCGGGTGACCGAGGCGGCGGTGCTGCGCGTGCTGGGCGCGACAGGTCCCCAGCTCCGGGCGGCCTGGCTGGTCGAGTTCGCGGTGCTGGGGGCTGTGGCCGGCCTCTGCGCCGGCGTGATCGGCGGCGGGCTGAGCTGGCTGCTGATGCGCGAGGTGCTGCGCTCGCGCTGGATCCTGCTGCCGTGGACGCTGTCTGGCGTCGGTGGCGGTGCCGTCCTGCTGATGCTGGTGGCGGGGTATCTGGCGACTCGCCGGGCGCTGGCAGCGAGCCCGGCGGTCCTGCTCCGCGGCTGACACCGCTTCCCGGCACCCGCCGGGAAGGGTGTGGGACCCATCCCCTATTCGGCGGCGGCGGCGTGCTCGCCGTGCAGCAGCGAGCTGGTCATCGGGCGCGGGATCAGCGACCACAGCACGCGCGACTCGGACGGTTCGGGCTCGGAGCGGACGAGGTCGAAGCCGGCGCGGCGCAGCGCGCGGATCGACACGAGGTCGAGGTGCGGCACGGCGTCGCGGATGTCCGAAAGGTCCTGCATGGTCAAGTTGGTCTGCATCGTCCTGATCCCCCCTACCGCCTCCTGGCGGCTGCTTGTACCGGTCCCGTCTTGCGCGGGGTTCGTTCTCGATTCTGAGCCGTTTGTCGCTCGGTGGCAACGATCGCATTTTTCATGCCAACCGGCAACATGGTCGGATTCGTTGCTTTTCTAGAACAGGGTTGTAGGCCGGATCGTTGCCCTCCGTCCCGCGGTGTCGGGATCATGAAATCGCGAGCACGACGTCGCGGAACCGGCAGGGGGGAGCACGTCGGGCGATTTCGGCATGGTCGGGAACGCCCTCCGGGCAAGCGCACGGCTGGTCGTGGTGCTTGCGGCGGCGATGGCCATGACAACGGTGGCGGCGGGGCGCCGTCGGCCGACGCGTCCGCCCGGAGGGGTGCCGGCAGGACTTGGGTCTGCCCGGGGCCGCCGTGGTTGACCGCGGGTGGCGGGCGGGCCGACCATGCTGCCCCAAGCAGCACGAGCCGGTGACATAACCGGCCGGCGGGAAGCGGGACGGGAACGGGCATGACCGACGAGATGTTCCACGTGAAGCCTGACCTGGCCGCGTCCGCGTACGTCAACGCCGCGCGGCACGGGCTGATGACCAACCACGCCCTGCACGACCCGGACTCGTTCTGGCTGGAGCAGGCGCGCCGGCTCGACTGGTTCCGCATGCCGACGCTGGCCGGCAGCGGCGGCTTCGACGGCGAGGTGCGGCTGTCCTGGTTCTCCGACGGCATCCTGAACGCGTCGGTCAACTGCCTCGACCGGCACCTCCCGGAGAACGGCGACCGGACCGCGCTGATCTGGCAGGGCGAGGCGGAGGACGACGCGCGTCACGTCAGCTTCCGCGCGCTGCACGCGGAGGTGTGCCGGCTGGCCAACGTGCTGAAGGGGCTGGGGGTGGGTCGCGGCGACCGGGTGGCGACCTACCTGCCGATGGTGGTGGAGGGGGTGGTGGCGATGCTGGCCTGCGCCCGGATCGGCGCGGTGCACGTGGTGATGTTCGCCGGTTTCTCCGCCGCGGGCGTGGCGAACCGGCTGCGCGACAGCGGCGCGGTGCTGCTGCTTACCGCCGACGAGGGCAGGCGCGGCGGCAGGCGGATCGCGCTCAAGGCGCTGGCCGACACGGCGCTGGAGCTGCTGGAGGCGGAGGGTGACAGCCCGGTGCGGCAGGTGCTGGTGGTGCCGGTGACGGGTGGAGCGGTGCCGATGCGGGACGGGCGCGACCTCGACTACCGGCGCCTGGTCGGCGAGGCGGAGCCGGACTGCGCGCCGGAGCAGATGGCGGCCGAGGACCCGCTGCTGATCCTGTATACTTCCGGCAGCACCGGCGCGCCGAAGGGGCTGCTGCACACCACCGGCGGCTACCTGCTCTGGGCCAGCCTGACCCAGGAGATCGTGTTCGACCACCGGCCGGGCGACGTGTTCTGGTGCACCGCCGACCTCGGCTGGGTGACCGGGCACTCGTACGTGGTGTACGGCCCGCTGAGCAACGGTGGCACCACGCTGCTGTTCGAGGGCACGCCGTCCTGGCCGGAGCCGGGGCGCTGGTGGGGCGTGGTAGACAAGCACAAGGTCAGCGGCTTCTACACGGCACCCACCGCGATCCGGTCGCTGATGCGCGAGGACCCGTCTGTGCTCGACGCGAGCACGCGCGACAGCCTGCGCGTGCTGGGCTCGGTCGGCGAGCCGATCAACCCGGAAGCCTGGCTGTGGTTCCACGAGGAGGTCGGAGGCGGGCGCTGCCCGCTGGTGGACAGCTGGTGGCAGACCGAGACCGGCGGCATCATGATCGCGCCGCTGCCGGGTGCTGTGGCGCAGAAGCCGGGCTCTGCCACCCTGCCGCTGCCGGGCGTGTGTCCCGTGCTGGTGGGCCCGGACGGGGAGGTGATGGAGGGCGAGGCGGAAGGGCACCTTTGCCTTGCCCGCTCCTGGCCCGGGCAGGCGCGCACCGTCTGGGGCGACCACGCGCGTTACGTGCAGACCTACTTCTCGGCCCATCCGGGGCTCTACTTCTCCGGCGACGGCGCGCGCCGGGACCGGGACGGCTACTACTGGATCACCGGCCGGGTGGACGACGTGGTCAACGTGTCCGGCCACCGCATCGGCTCGGCCGAGGTGGAGGGCGCGATCGGCTCGCATCAGGCGGTGGCGGAAAGTGCCGTGATCGGCGTGCCGCACGCGGTGAAGGGGCAGTCGCTGATGGCGTTCGTGATCCTGCGCGGCGCAGCCGAGCCGGCGCTGGAAGCGGAGATCGCGCGCCATGTCGGGCACATGCTCGGCCGCTACGCTGTGCCGGATCGGGTTGTGCTGGTGCCGGACCTGCCGAAGACGCGCTCGGGCAAGATCATGCGGCGCATCCTGCGCAAGGTGGCGACCGGCGAGCACGAGCAGCTCGGCGACGTGTCCACCCTGGCCGATCCGTCGGTGGTGGACGCGCTGGTCGCACGGCTCGCGGGATAGCGCCGGATGGCTTCCACCGACGCGCTGCCCGCGGTCGAGAGCGACATCCCGGCCCGGCTCGACCGGCTGCCCTGGTCGGGCTTCCACATGCTGGTGGTCTCGGCGCTCGGGATCACCTGGATCCTGGACGGGCTGGAGGTCACCATCGTCGGCTCGATCGGGCCGACGCTGCAGGACCGCCGCACGCTCGGGCTGTCGATGACGCAGGTGGGCAGCGCCGCGTCCGCCTACCTCACCGGCGCGGTGCTGGGGGCGCTGCTGTTCGGCCGGCTGACCGACCAGGTCGGGCGCAAGCGGATCTTCAACGTGACGCTCGGGCTGTACATCGTGAGCGTGTTCGGCACCGCCTGCGCCTGGGGCCCGCTGAGCTTCGTGCTGTTCCGCTTCCTGACCGGGTTCGCGATCGGCGGCGAGTATGCGGCGATCAACTCGGCGATCGACGAGCTGATCCCGGCCAAGCTGCGCGGCCGGGTCGACCTGTTCGTGAACGGGTCGTTCTGGATCGGGGCGGCGGCGGGAGCGGTGGTGGCGCTGCTGCTGACGGGCCAGGGCATCTCGGCGCATGGCTGGCGGATCGGCTTCGCCGCCGGCGGGGTGATGGCGTTCGTGGTGCTGTTCCTGCGCCACTGGGTGCCGGAAAGCCCGCGCTGGCTGCTCACGCACGGCTTCGTCGAGGAAGCGGAAGCGACCACGCGGCAGATCGAGGCATGGGTGGAGACCGCGACCGGGGTGCCGCCGGAGCCGGTGTGCCAGACGATCACGGTGCATCCGCGCCGCAACTTCAGCTTCCGCATGATCTTCGCGGCGATGATCGGCGGCTACAAGCTGCGCTCGGCGCTGGCGCTGCTGCTGATGGTGGCGCAGGCGTTCCTGTACAACGCGGTGTTCTTCACCTATGGCCAGGTGCTGACGACGTTCGAGGGGGTGTCGCCTGGGCGTGTCGGGCTGTTCGTGCTGCCGCTGACGATCGGCAACGTCCTGGGCCCGTTCCTGCTGGGGCGGCTGTTCGACACCGTGGGCCGCCGGCGGATGATCTTCGCCACCTTCGGCACGGCGGGCGTGCTGATGGTGGGGGTGGCCATCCTGTTCGCGGGCGGGCGGCTCACCGCGCTGACGCAGACGCTGGGCTGGATGGCAGTCTTCTTCTTCGCCTCGCCGGCCGCCAGCGCCGCCTACCTGACCGCGAGCGAGATCTTCCCGCTGGAAACCCGGGCGATGGCGATCTCGATCTTCTACGTGCTGGGCACGCTGATCGGCGGCGTCGGCGCGCCCTACCTGTTCGCCTTGCTGATCCAGATGGGCGGCCGGGCGCCGTTGTCGCTGGGCTATGGCGGGGCGGCGCTGCTGATGCTGGCGGCGGGCGCGATGGCGTTGCGGTTCGGGGTCGACTGCGAGGGCAAGTCGCTGGAGGAGGTGGCGCGGCCGCTGTCCGGCTGATTGCAGGGCAGGAAGCGCGCCGGACCGGTCGCTGCCGTTAAACAAACGGAAACCTCGGGCATCTAGAGGTCCGGGCGCGGGATCGGCGCGTCCGCGTCGGGCGGACGGGCGTTCCCGACTGTGCGACAACGACCATTCCAACCGTGAGGCCCGTGGCTGCCGGGCCAGGGCCGGCCTTGTTCCGACGCGGGCTCGTGACGGGCGCCGGCGGGCTGCTGCTGTCCGGATGCTCGCCGGCCGCGCTGCTGAACGTGCTGGCGCCGGACCGGCTCGCCGCGGAGGGCGTCCGGTTCGGGCCGGAAGCCCGGCAGCGCCTCGACGTCTACCGGCCGACCGGCAACGGGCCGTTCCCGGTGATGGTGTTCCTGTATGGCGGCGCGTGGAACAGCGGCGACCGGGCGATGTACCGCTTCGTCGGCGACGCGTTCGCCGCGCACGGCATCCTCACCGTGATCCCGGACTACCGGCTGTGGCCGCAGGTCCGCTATCCGGTGTTCCTGCAGGATTGCGCGCTGGCGCTGGCCTGGACCCGCGCCAACGTCGCCGGCCATGGCGGCCGTTCCTCGGCTCCGGCGCTGATCGGGCACTCGGCCGGCGCCTACAACGCGGCCATGCTGGCGCTCGACCCGTCCCTGCTGGGAGCGGTGGGGCTGTCGCCGTGCCGCGACCTGTCGCGTGTGGTCGGGCTGGCCGGGCCGTACGACTTCCTGCCGCTGCACAGCGACGAGCTGCGGGCGGTGTTCGGGCCCGGCCTGGCCGGCCCGTCGACGCAGCCGATCAGCCATGTCGACGGGCGCAACCCGCCGATGCTGCTGGCGGCCGGCACCGCGGACGAAACGGTGATGCCGGCGAACACGATCCGGCTCGCCGCCCGGATCCGGGCCAAGGGCGGCCCGGTCGAGGAGCGGCTTTATCCGGGAGTGGACCATCTCGGGATCGTGGGCGCGATCGCCCGGCCGCTCCGGTCGCTGGCACCCACCCTGCACGACTGCCTCGCCTTCCTGCGCGGCTGAAGGCATCCGAAGATGGCTGCGGATCGTAACGATGACATGACGCGCGTCCGACCCCGTGTCCGTGCCCGATGACCGCCCTGGCCGCCGCGCCAGACTGGTTTATGCTGCCCGCCTTCCTGAAGGAACCGTGGCGGGACATGGACGAGCGAGCCGCCGAGACCGAGACCACCCGGCTGCTGCGGTTTTGCGCCGAGGGTGACCGGGCGGCGTTCCGTCGCCTGTACGAGCTCCAGTCGCCGCGGCTGTACGGACTGGCGCTCCGGCTGCTGCAGCAGCCGGCGCTGGCGTCGGACGCGGTGCACGACGCGTTCGTGCAGGTGTGGCGCAGGGCTGGCCGGTTCGACCCGTCGCGCAATGCCGGCGAGGCCTGGCTTGCCAGCCTGCTGCGCTACCGCGCGATCGACATCCTGCGCAGCCGCAGCCGCGAGCGGTATGGCGTCGAGCGACGGGAGGAGGCGGACGACGCGCCGGACGCGCTCGAGCGGCTCGCCGGACAGGCGGACAGCGAGGCGCTGCGCCGCTGCCTGGAGGAGCTGGAGGAGGCGCAGCGCCGGGCGGTCGTGCTGGCGTTCCTGGACGGGCTGTCGCATGTCGAGCTGGCGTCGCGGCTGCGTGCGCCGCTCGGCACGGTGAAGTCCTGGGTGCGTCGCGGGCTGCTCGGCCTACGTCGCTGTCTCGAGGCATGAGCGGCGCGGGCCCGCTCCCGGAGCCGGACGAGGCGCTGGCGGCGCTGGCCGGCGAGTACGTGCTGGGCACGCTGCCGCGCGACGAGGCCGCGCGGGTCGAGGTCGAGGCGGACGGCGATCCGGCGCTGGCGGGGGCGATCGCAGACTGGGAGCGCCGGCTGGCGCCGCTGCTGTCGGCGGTGGCGGCGGTGGCGCCGCCGGC
>CAXUEL010000173.1:0-7200 GCA_964249915.1 uncultured Acetobacteraceae bacterium
GGCCGGGCATCCGGCGCGGTGGATCGAGATCCGGGGTGACGGTGCCGCGGGGGTGCTGGAGCACGGGCGGGGATCGCACCTGCTGCTGCTGGAGCAGAAAGGGGGTGACGCCACCGCGCACGGGCGGATCCACGCGGCGCTGGCCCGGGCGCGTCGTCCGGTGCTGCTGCTGCCGTCCGGGCATGACGGCCGCTTCGGGCAGGTGATCGCGGTGGCGTGGCAGCCGGACGGCCGGGCGGAGCGGGCGGTGCGCACGGCCATGCCGCTGCTGTCGCGGGCGCAGCGCGTTGTGGTGCTGCAGGTCGGGGCCGACGGGGCGGTGCCGGGCCTGCCCCACCTGTTCGACCGGCTGCCGACGCAGCGGGTGGTGGTGGCGGGGGATCGGAACATCGGCGTCCGGCTGCTGGCGATGACGCACGAGGCGGAGGCCGACCTGCTGGTGATGGGCAGCGGCAGCCGGGGCAGGCTGTTCGACGGGGTGACCGAAAGCCTGCTTCGGAACGTCGACCTGCCGGTGCTGATCCAGCACGGGGCGGCCTGAGGTTGCTCCGGAGCGCCTGCTTCCTGCGCCAACCTGTCGGACTGCTTGCCCGGTACCCCGTTTCGATTATGCTCCGATGCGGCGCGAGACCGGCGACAGACCGGCATCGCCAGGGAGGACCGGCGTGCTCGCGGCGGACAGCATCGCGAAATCATTCGGCGGCGTGCGCGTCCTGCACGGGATCGACCTGGCCGCGGCTCCCGGCGAGCTGCGCGCGATCCTGGGCGAGAACGGGGCCGGCAAGTCCACCCTGATGAAGATCCTGGCCGGCCACGAGCAGCCGGACGAGGGGCGCATTCTGCTGGACGGCACCGCGGTCCGCTTCGCCGGTGCGGCCGACGCGGAGCGGCGGGGCGTGGTGCTGGTGCCGCAGGAGCAGCTGCTGGCAGGGCAGCTCACGGTGGCGGAGAACCTGTTCCTGGGCCGCGAGGTGCGGCGGGGTCCGTTCCTCGACCGCATGGCGATGCGTCGGGTCGCGTCGGAGCGGCTGGCGTCGCTCGGCTGCACGGCGTCGCCGGAGGCGGTGGTGGGCCGGCTGTCGGTGGCCGAGCGGCAGATGGTGCAGATCGCGCGCGCGCTGATGGTGCCGCACCGTGTGGTGATCCTCGACGAGCCGACCGCGGTGCTGACGCCGCACGAGGTCGAGGCGCTGTTCCGGGTGCTGGCGGGGCTGAAAGCGCGCGGGGTGGCGATGCTCTACATCTCGCACCGGCTGGCCGAGGTGGAGGCGATCGCCGACAGCGTCACCGTGCTGCGCGACGGGCGGCACGTGCTGTCGCGCCCGGCGGCTGGATTGAGCCAGCACGAGATGGCGCGGCTGATGGTGGGGCGCGACATGTCGATGCTGTTCCCGCCCAGGCTGCCGCGGCCCGCGGCCGGGCCGGTGCTCGCGGTCACGGGAGCGACGGTGCCGGGCTTCGTCGAGCGCGCCAGCTTCGCGGTGGCGCCGGGCGAGATCCTGGGGTTTGCCGGACTGGTCGGGGCGGGGCGGACCGAGCTGTTCGAGGGGCTGATCGGGCTCAGGCCGGCGGTGGTCGGGCGGGTCGAGGTGGACGGGGCGGTGACGGCGATCGGCTCGCCGCGCGCGGCGCTGGCGGCCGGGATCGCCTACCTGACCGAGGACCGCAAGGGCAAGGGCCTGCTGCTCGGGCGCGACATGGCCACCAACCTGACACTGGCCTCGCCGTTCCGGCGGCACGGGCTGCTCGACCTGGTGCGCGAGCGCGCGGCGATGCGGACGGCGCGGCAGGAGTTCGACATACGCGCCGGCCGGGACGACGTGCTGGCGGGCCACCTGTCCGGCGGCAACCAGCAGAAGCTGATGCTGGCCAAGTCGATGCTGAGCCGCCCGCGCATCCTGGTCGTCGACGAGCCGACGCGCGGCATCGACATCGGCACCAAGGCGCAGATCTACCGGTTCGTGGCGGCGCTGGCGGCGGAGGGGACCGCGGTGGTGGTGATCTCGTCCGAGATGGCGGAGCTGATCGGGCTGTGCCACCGGGTGCTGGTGATGCGTCGCGGGCGGATCGTGGCGGAGCTGGCCGGCGAGGATCTGCCCGAGGACGGGATCGTGGTGCACGCCACCGGCGGCGGGGAGCGCGCGGCATGAGCGGGTCGGTGGTGCTGCCGGAGCGGGGGGCGTCCGGACGGCTGCGGCGGCGGCTGCCCGACCCGGCGGCGCTGGCGCCGTTCGCGGCGCTGGCGCTGCTGGTGGTGCTGGGCGTGCTGCTCAACCCGCGCTTCATCGCGATCGAGAACATCGTCAACGTGGTCACCCGGGCGTCCATGATCGCGGTGATCGGGATCGGCGCCACCTTCGTGATCGCGGCCGGCGGGCTGGACCTGTCGGTGGGCTCGATGTCGGCCTTCGTGGGGGCGGGCGGCATCCTGCTGGCGAACGGGCTGGCGCCGCACGGCTTCGCGCTGGCGCTGCTGGCAGGCGCCGGCGCGATGGTGGTGGGGGGTGCGCTGTGCGGGCTTGCCAACGGCGTGGTGATCACCGCAGGAAGGCTGGAAGCGTTCATCGTCACGCTGGGCTCGATGGGCATCTTCCGTGCGCTGGTCACGTATCTGGCGCAGGGCGGCTCGGTGTCGCTCGATCCGGACGCGATGCAGGAGCTGGCGCGGCCGGTGTATTTTGGCACCGTGCTCGGGGTGCCGGTGCCGGTGCTGGTGTTCGTGGGGCTGGCGGTGCTGGCCTCGGTGGTGCTGCACAGGACCCCGTTCGGCCGGCACTGCGTGGCGATCGGCGCCAGCGAGGAGGTGGCCCGCTATTCGGCGGTGGCGATCGGCCGGGTGCGGACGCTGACCTACGTGATCCAGGGCGCGTGCGTCGGCATCGCCACCCTGCTGTATGTGCCGCGCCTGTCCTCGGTGACGCCGACCTCCGGGCTGCTGTGGGAGCTCGAGGCGATCACCGCGGTGGTGATCGGCGGCACGCCGCTGCGCGGCGGGTCGGGGCGGGTGTGGGGCACCGTGGCCGGCGCGCTGGTGCTGGAGGTGGTCGCCAACATCATGGTGCTGTCGAACGTCGTCAGCGAGTACCTGATCGGCGCGGTGCAGGGCGTGATCATCATCGTCGCCATGCTGGTGCAACGAAGCCTCAGGCGGAACTGAGGCACGGGGGAGAAACGAAGATGCGGACCACGATCCTGATGGCGGCGGCCCTGATGCTGCCCTTTGCCGCCGCCACTGCGAGGGCGGCGGCGCCGGCGCACGTCACCATCGCGGTGTCGGTGCCGACCGCCGACCACGGCTGGACCGGCGGCGTGCTCTATGACGCCAAGCAGGAGGCGGCCGCCCTGGAGCACGCGTATCCGGGGCTGACCGTGATCGTGAAGTCGTCGGCCAGCGCCGCCGACCAGGCGAGCGCGCTGGAGGACCTCAGCGCCGGCAGCAGGCCGGACGCGCTGGTGGTGCTGCCCTATGACTCCGCCCAGCTCACCGGGGCGGTGCGGCGGGTCAAGCAGAACGGGACGTTCATCGCCGTGGTGGATCGCGGGCTGACCGACCCGTCGATCCAGGACGTGTATGTCGCCGGCAACAATCCCGAGTACGGCGTGGTGTCGGGCAAGTACTTCGTGCAGGCGCTCGGCGGGCACGGCGACGTGGTGGTGATGCGCGGCATCCCGACGGTGGTGGACACGCAGCGCGTGGAGGGATTCCAGCGCGCGATCGCCGGCACCGGGGTGAAGGTGCTGGACATGCAGTTCGCCAACTGGAGCCGCGACCAGGGCTTCCGGGTGATGCAGGACTTCCTGGCCAAGCACCCGCACATCGACGCGGTGTGGGCGGCGGATGACGACGTGGCGCAGGGCGCGCTGCGTGCGATCGCACAGGCCCACCGCAGCGACATCCGCTTCGTGGTCGGCGGCGCCGGCATGAAGGAGGTGATCAAGGGGGTGATGGACGGCAACGCGATGATGCCGATCGACGTGTCCTACCCGCCCGCCATGGTCAAGACCGCGATGGACCTCACGGCGGCCCACTTCATGGCCAACGCGGCGGTGCGCGGCACGCTGCTGCTGTCGACGGTGCTGATCACCAAGGACAATGCCCGGGAGTACTACGACCCGAACTCGCCGTTCTGAAAGCACGTCCGAGAATGCGCTGTGGCCTGCGATCCGACGCGCTTTTCTCCGCTTGCCGCGCGCTCACGGCCAGACGGCCGCTCCGCTCCGGTTCCCGGAAGACACGCCGGCCGTGCCGCGCAGGCGCGCCACTCTCACTCGGCATACCCCATTCTCGAACGTGCTCTGCGCGGAGGTTTCCATGAAGACGCTGAAAGGACCGGGGCTGTTTCTCGGGCAGTTCGCCGGCGACGCGGCGTCGTTCGACTCGCTCGCCGCGATCGCCGCATGGGCCAAGGGGTGCGGCTTCGAGGGGGTGCAGATCCCGAGCTGGGACAGGCGGCTGTTCGACCTGCGCCTGGCCGCGGACAGCGACGCGTACTGTGACGAGGTGCGGGGCGTGCTGGCGGGGGCGGGGGTCGCGCTGACCGAGCTGTCGACGCACCTGCAGGGGCAGCTCGTCGCGGTGCATCCCGCCTATGACACGCTGGTGGACGGGTTCGCCGACCCGTCGGTGCGCGGACGGCCGGCGGCGCGACAGGAATGGGCGGTCGAGCAGCTGCACCTGGCGGCGCGGGCGTCACGACGGCTGGGCCTGTCGGCGCACGCGACGTTCTCCGGGGCGCTGGCCTGGCCGTTCCTGTACCCGTTCCCGCAGCGGCCGCCGGGGCTGGTGGAGGCGGCGTTCGACGAGCTGGCTGTGCGCTGGCGGCCGATCCTGGACGCGTTCGACGCGGCCGGCTGCGACGTGTGCTTCGAGCTGCACCCGAGCGAGGACCTGCATGACGGGACCACGTTCGAGATGCTGCTCGACCGCGTGGGCGGGCATCCGCGCTGCAACATCCTGTACGACCCGAGCCACTTCGTGCTGCAGGTCATGGACCATGTCGGCTTCATCGAGGTGTACCACCAGCGGATCCGGGCGTTCCACGTCAAGGATGCGGAGTACCGGCCGAGCGCGCGCTCGGGGGTGTATGGCGGCTACCAGAACTGGATCGATCGTCCCGGCCGGTTCCGCTCGCTCGGCGACGGCCAGGTGGACCTGACCGCGGTGTTCTCCGCGCTGACGCGGCACGATTTCGACGGCTGGGCCGTGCTGGAATGGGAATGCTGCATGAAGGATGCGGAGGTGGGCGCGCGGGAAGGGGCGGCGTTGATCCGGCGCCACATCATCCCGGTGACGGAACGGGCGTTCGACGACTTCGCGTCCGGGGGCACCGATCTCGCGGCCAACCGGCGGATGCTCGGGCTGTGAGCGGGCGTCGGCTCAGGCTGGGCATGGTGGGCGGTGGCACCGGCTCGTTCATCGGCGCGGTGCACCGGATCGCGGCGCGGCTCGACGACCGCTACGCGCTGGTCGCCGGCGCCTTCTCGTCGGATCCGGAGCGCAGCCGTGCGTCCGCGCACGCGCTGCACGTGTCCCCCGACCGCGCCTATGGCGGCTACGAGGAGATGGCGGCGCGCGAGGCGGCGCGGGACGACCGGATTGACGTGGTGTCGGTGGTCACGCCGAACGACAGCCACGTGGCGATCTGCCGCGCGTTCCTGGAGCGCGGCATCCCGGTGATCTGCGACAAGCCGCTGGCGACGTCGTTGTCCGACGCGCGCGACCTGCGCGAGGCGGTGCGCGCGTCGGGCCTGCCGTTCGTGCTCACCCACAACTACGGCGGCTATCCGATGGTGCGGGAAGCGCGCGCGCTGGTCGCCGGCGGTGCGCTCGGCACCGTCCGGGTGGTGCAGGTGGAGTACGCGCAGGACTGGCTGGCGACCGACCTGGAGGCGAGCGGGCAGAAGCAGGCAGCCTGGCGCACCGACCCGTCCCGCTCGGGTCCGGCCGGCAGCGTCGGCGACATCGGCACGCATGCGCACCACCTCGCCGGCTACGTCACCGGGCTGCGCGTGGACAGCCTGCTGGCCGACCTGTCCTCGTTCGTGCCCGGCCGCCGGCTCGACGACGACGCGCGCGTGCTGCTGCGCTTCGAAGGCGGCGCGCGGGGCGCGCTGTGGTGCAGCCAGGTCGCGGTCGGGCACGAGAACGGGCTCAGGCTGCGCGTGTATGGCGACGGGGGCGGGCTGGACTGGTCGCAGGAGCATCCGAACCAGCTCCGCGTGACCCGGCTCGGCGAGGCGCCGCGCCTGCTGCACCGCGGGCTGAACGGGCTGTCGGAGTCGGCGGCCCGGGCGACGCGCGTTCCGGCCGGGCATCCGGAGGGCTACCTGGAAGGGTTCGCGCAGATCTACGCCGACGCTGCGGATCTGCTGCAGGGGCACGGCGCTGCGGACGGGCTGCCCGGGATCGAGGACGGGGTCGCGGGCGTCGCGTTCATCGAGGCGGTGGTGGCGTCTGGACGCGCCGGAGGGGTGTGGACGCCGGTCGAGGCGTGATCCCCCCATACGCTGCGGGCGGGCGCGGCGCGATCCTGCTGGCGTCCGACGCGTCGGCCGGGTAGGGCCGACGGCATGCGCCGCCTGCCGCGACGGTGGAAGCCCGCGCGCCTCCTGGCCGGCCTCCTCGTCCTGATCCTGGCCGATGCCGGCGGCAGGCGGGCCGTGGCCCGGTCCGCGTCCTGCCCGGCCAGCCGGTGGGAGGTGGCCGACGGCGCCGTCGCCACGGTGACGACCTGGAGGGCGCTGCGCCGCTGGCAGCATCGGTTCGGCGGCTGCGACGACGGCAGCACGGCGGAAGCGTTGGACGACACGGTGGCCGCGTTCCTGACGCAGCGATGGGACGAGCTCATGCGCCTCGGCGGCGAGGTCGAGCACGACCCGGGCTTCCAAACCTTCGTCCTGCGGCACATCGACGCGGTCGGCTTCGACGAGCCGACCTGGACGCAGGCCAGGCGGCTCGCCACGGGGAAGTGCACGCCGGGCAACCTCAGGCTTTGCGGCCGGATCAGGGACGCGCTGGACCAGGTGGGCAGGTAGGTCGCCGACCGGGGGATGGGCTCCGGACCGGGCCGGACCGGCACCGCGGGCGCCCGGTGGTACGGGTCAGGGCGGCCAGAGCAGCAGGGCGGTGTCGGCCAGCCGCTCCAGCTCGGCGCGCGGCACGCCGTGCCCGGCCTGCAGGCTCATCCCCTGGCTCACCGC
>CAXUEL010000174.1:0-7173 GCA_964249915.1 uncultured Acetobacteraceae bacterium
ACACCACCTCGGCGCGCACCGGCTCCGCCTCCGCGCCGCAGGCGACCGAGTGCGTCACCGCGAGGCAGCCGGCCGGCGAATCGGTCCCGGCGCAGCCGTCCAGCGCGGCGTGCAGCAGGCGCTCGGCGACGCCACGCGAGGTGGGCGCGTCCAGGGCGGCGGCGAAGCCGGCCTGCCGCTCCGCCAGGTAAAGGTCCAGAGCCTTGCGGAACAGCGACTCCTTGTTGCCGAAGGCGGCATACAGGCTGGGGCGGTTGACGCCCATGGCCGCGGTCAGGTCGCTCAGGGAGGCGCCCTCGTAGCCCTTGCGCCGGAACACGGCGAGGGCGGCCCGCAGGGCGGCATCGGCGCAGAAGCCGCGCGGCCGGCCGGGCAGGGAGCGTGTCGGCATGTCCATGTCGCGGACGATAGGGAGGCTGCCTTGTCGTTGTCGACCCGGGACGGCCGGCTTGACGCGGCGGCAATGGTCTCCTAGCTTCCCTACCGTTCGGTACACAAGGCCGGGAACAGCGGGTTCCCGGGCCCGGACCAGGAAGAACATCATGCCCAGGCTCGACGGCAAGGTCGCCCTGATCAGCGGCGGCACCAGCGGCATCGGCGCCGCCACGGCGAAGCTGTTCCAGGCCGAGGGGGCCACGGTGGTCGTCACCGGCTCCAACCCGCAGACGCTGGAAGCGGCGCGGACCGCGCTGCCCGGCATCGAGGTGGTCGCCTCCGACGCCGCCGATCCCCTTGCGAGCGCTGCGCTGGTGGACCGGATACGCGGCCGTCACGGCCGCATCGACGTGCTGTTCGTCAACGCCGGCATCGCCCGGTTCGCCCCGATCGGGGCGGTGGACGAGGCGGGGTTCGACGCCATGTTCGGCGTCAACGTGCGCGGCGCCTTCTTCCTGCTCAAGCACGCGGCGCCGCTGCTGTCGGATGGCGGCTCGGTGATCCTGACCGGCTCGGTGGCCGGCGTGCTGGGTGGGGAAGCGCGCAGCGTGTATGCCGCCACCAAGGCGGCGCTGCGCTCGTTCGGCCGCACCTTCGCCGCCGAGCTGGCGCCGCGGCGCATCCGCGTCAACACCATCAGCCCGGGCCCGATCGAGACGCCGATCTTCGGCAAGATCGGGCTGTCGGCGGAGCAGCTGAGCGGCATGACCGAGGCCATGATCGGCAGCATCCCGCTGCGCCGGATCGGGCAGGCCGACGAGGTGGCGCGGGCGGCGCTGTTCCTCGCCTCCGACGAGTCCTCCTACACCACCGGCGCCGAGCTGTTCGTCGATGGCGGCATGGTCGACGTCTAGGCCCGCTGGCTCCGCCCGTACCAGGGGGCGGGCCGGCCCCCCCGGCGCCACCCTGCCTCCCGGGCGGGATGGCGTCCCATGCCGGGGAGATGCGGTTGGTCCGGCTGACCACGGGATCACGCCGCGCGCCCTCGTGGTCGATGCTCAAGCCGTTCCATCCCTGTGCGGCCGACCGCGTTCGACACGCCTGCTCCCGTGCCTGGTCCGGTCGCGCCGCTGCTCGATCGCGCCGTTCCGGCGACGGGCGGCGGCAGCGGCTATGCCCCACGGTGGGCCTGCGCGGGGCGGGAACCGGTCAGACGCTGCTGCCCCCTTCCGATCCGCGCCAAGGGCTGCGAGGCTGGAGGCTCTCGGCACGATCCCGGAAGGACGCTCCCAGATGACCGCCGCCCCCGCCGAACAGTTGCCTGTCCACGCGCCCGCCATCGTCACCGTCACCCTCAACCCGGCGATCGACCACACCATCCGGCTGGACGAGCTGGTGCCCGGCACGGTGCACCGGGCGCGTTCCTCGGTGCGGCAGGCCGGCGGCAAGGGGATCAACGTCGCCGGCTGCCTGTCCGACTGGCGGCAATCGCACGAGCCGCCGATCGTCGCCACCGGCTTCCTGGGCGGCAGCAACGCGGCGACGTTCGAGGACTTCCTCGACGCCAAGGGCATCACCGACCGCTTCGTCCGGATCCCCGGCCACACCCGCAACAACATCAAGCTGCTGGACGAGGCGGCCGGCGACACCACCGACATCAACCTGCCGGGCCTGATGCCGCTGCCGGTGCACCTGGCGCAGCTGCGCACGGTGCTGGCGACCGAGGCGGGGCCGGGCGCGATCGTGGTGCTGTCCGGCAGCCTGCCGCCCGGCATGCCGCACAACGCGTACGGCGAGATCATCGCCTCGCTCAACCGGCAGGGCGCGCGGGTGATCCTGGACACCGGCGGCAAGCCGCTGCGCGAGGTGCTGCGCGGCGCGCCCGACACCCTGCCCTGGGCGATCAAGCCGAACCAGGAGGAGCTGGAGGAAAGCTCCGGGCAGAGCTTCTCCGACATCCGGCAGATGGCGGAGGCGGCGCACGCGCTGTGCAACCGCGGCATCGGGCTGGTGGTGATCTCGCGCGGCGCCGAGGGCGCGCTGTTCGTCAGCGAGCGCCACGCCCTGCTCGGCCGGCCGCCGATCCTGCAGGTGCCGGTCACGGTGGGCGCCGGCGACGCGCTGGTCGCGGGGCTGGTGGCGGCGCTGGTGGAGAAGTCCGAGCCGGAGCGGGTGGCGCGGATGGCGTTGTCGTTCGCCGCCGCCAAGCTCCGGCAGGAAGGGCCGACGCTGCCGGACCGCGCGGCGGTGCTGGCGCAGTTCGACGCCATGGCGATCGACCGGCTGGACGCGTCGTTCGCGGCCTGAGCCGCCGGCCCGGTCAGTCGGGGGCCGCCGCCAGCTCGATCCGCTCCAGCGCTTCCCACGGGCCGCCGAGATAGCGCCACAGGCGCAGCGCCGCGCCTTCGGTGGTGAACGGCACGAAGCCGGCGGCGAGCCGTTCCAGTGTCGCCCGCGCCTGCTCCGGCGTCACCTTGTTCTGCACCGTCACGTGCGGCCGGTAGCCCTGACGGTCCTGCGGCGTCAGCCAGGGCGACCAGTCGCGGGCGAGCCCGGCGCGCAGCGCGGACAGGGCCGGGCTGTCGAGCCGGACGCCGACCCCGCGTCCGAGCGGGAACGGCGCCTGCACCCGCACCGTCGGCCGGGTGGCGGTGACGGTGCGCAGCCGGCGCAGGATCGCGGGCGTCTCGGCGCCGGGCAGGGCGTGGAACAGCGAGACGTGCGCCGGCACCAGGTTGCGTTCGGGCGGGAAGTGCCGGTTGCGCAGCGACTGGAACAGGTCCTGCGCCGGCTGCGCCAGCTCCAGGGTGAGGATCAGCGGCGCCCGGTCGTTGCTTGGCGGTGCCGGATCGGGCACTGCGCCGTGTTCGTGTTGCGTGGTCATGGACCCCATGGTAGACGCCCGGCAACGGTCTCGGCGGGCCCGTTTCCGCAGAAAATCGAAGGAACGCGCAAGAGTGAGCCCGGGCGCCACGACAGTCCAGACCGTCAACGCGGCCGGCGGCGTGGCCGGCCGCTATGCGACCGCGCTGTACGAGCTGGCCGACGAGCGCCGCGCGCTGGACGAGGCGGTGGACCAGGCCGACGCGCTCGGCCGGCTGATCGACCAGAGCCCCCCGCTGCGCGCCCTGCTGGCCAACCCGGTGCTGGACGCGGCGCAGGGCCGCGACGCGGTGCTGGCGGCGCTGGCGGCGCAGGGCTTCGGTGCGCTGCTGCAGCATTTCGTCGGCGTGGTCGCGAACAACCGGCGCCTGTCCGAGCTGCGCGCGATCCTGTCCGGCTTTGCCGCCCTGGTGGCGGCGCGTCGCGGCATCGTGGTCGCCGAGGTGGCGAGCGCCCATCCGCTGACCGACCTGCAGCGCACCCAGCTGCTGGCCCGGCTGACCGAGGCCGGCTACGGCCGCGTCGACATCCAGGAGCGGGTGGACCGCACCCTGCTCGGCGGCCTGGTGGTGCGCGTCGGCGCCCGCCTGTACGATGCGAGCCTGCGCTCGCGCCTCGCCCGCCTGCACTACGCCATGAAGGAAGCCTGAAGCGATGGAGATCCGTCCCGCCGAGATTTCGGACATCCTGAAGCGGCAGATCGCCAACTTCGACAGCGAGAGCGACATCGCCGAGACCGGCACCGTGCTGTCGGTCGGCGACGGCATCGCGCGCGTGTTCGGGCTGCAGAACGTGATGTCCGGCGAGATGGTCGAATTCCCGGGCGCCGGCGTGCGCGGCATGGCGCTGAACCTGGAAGCGGACAACGTCGGCATCGTCATCTTCGGCGACGACCGCGCGATCCGCGAGGGCGACACCGTCAGCCGCACCGGCACCGTGGTCGACGTGCCGGTGGGCCGCGGCCTGCTCGGGCGGGTGGTGGACGGGCTCGGCAACCCGATCGACGGCAAGGGCCCGCTGGAGAACGTCGAGCGCAGGCGCGCCGAGGTGAAGGCGCCCGGCATCATGCCGCGCCAGTCGGTGAGCGAGCCGATGCAGACCGGGATCAAGTCGATCGACGCCCTGGTGCCGATCGGCCGCGGCCAGCGCGAGCTGATCATCGGCGACCGCCAGACCGGCAAGACCGCGATCCTGCTCGACACCTTCATCGCGCAGAAGCCGGTGAACGCGCTCGGCGACGAGAAGCGGTCGCTGTACTGCATCTACGTGGCAATCGGGCAGAAGCGCTCCACGGTGGCGCAGATCGTGCGCACGCTGGAGGAGAACGGGGCGATGGAGTACTCCATCGTGGTCGCCGCCACCGCGTCGGAGCCGGCGCCGATGCAGTACCTGGCGCCTTACACGGGTGCCGCCATGGGCGAGTTCTTCCGCGACAACGGCATGCACGCGCTGATCGCGTACGACGACCTCAGCAAGCAGGCGGTGGCCTATCGGCAGATGTCGCTGCTGCTGCGCCGTCCGCCGGCGCGCGAAGCCTATCCGGGCGACGTGTTCTACCTGCATTCCCGCCTGCTGGAGCGGGCGGCGAAGATGTCGGACGCGCATGGCGGCGGCTCGCTGACCGCCCTGCCGGTGATCGAGACCCAGGCCGGCGACGTGTCGGCCTACATCCCGACCAACGTGATCTCGATCACCGACGGGCAGATCTTCCTGGAAACCGAGCTGTTCTTCCGCGGCATACGCCCGGCGGTGAACGTCGGCGGCTCGGTGTCCCGCGTGGGATCGGCGGCGCAGATCAAGGCGATGAAGCAGGTCGCCGGCAAGATCAAGCTGGAGCTGGCGCAGTATCGCGAGATGGCGGCGTTCTCGCAGTTCGCGTCCGACCTCGACCAGGCGACCCAGAACCAGCTCGGCCGCGGCGCCCGCCTGACAGAGCTGCTGAAGCAGCCGCAGAACACGCCGTATCCGGTGCAGGAAACGGTGGCGGTGCTGTTCGCCGGCACCCGCGGGTTCCTGGACAAGGTGCCGGTGGACAAGGTGGTCGGCTACGAGCGGCAGATGCTGGGCGAGCTGCGCGCCAGCGACACCGGCATCCTCGACGCGATCCGCGACGCGCGCGAGATCAAGAAGGACGTCGAGGAGAAGCTGTCGGCGTTCCTGACCGATCTCACCCGACGCTTCACCCAGGGCTGACGCGTCGATGCCGTCGCTGAAGGCGCTGCGGGCGCGGATCACCAGCGTCAAGTCGACGCGCAAGATCACCAGCGCCATGAAGATGGTGGCGGCGGCGAAGCTGCGCCGGGCGCAGAGCCGCGCGGAAGCGGCGCGGCCCTATGCGGAAGCGATGCAGCGCATGCTGGCCGAGCTCGCCCGCAACAGCGCCGGCCGCGAGGGGGCGCCGAAGCTGCTGGTCGGCACCGGCCGGGACCAGGTGCACCTCCTGATCCCGGTGACCAGCGACCGCGGCCTGGCCGGCGGCTTCAACGCCAACATCGGCCGCGCCACGCGACGCCTGGTGCAGCGCCTGGAGGGCGAGGGCAAGACCGTCAAGCTGCTGCCCGTGGGCCGCAAGGGCGGCGACTACCTGCAGCGTGACTATCGCGACCGCATCGTCGACCGCATCCCGGGCTCCGCCGGCAAGGACGTCGCCTTTTCCGCCGCCGCCGAGCTGGGCGAGCGGGTGACGGGGATGCTGGAGCGCGGCGAGGTCGACGTCGTCACCCTGGTGTTCAACCGTTTCAACAACGTGATGTCGCAGACGCCGACCGAGATCCAGCTGGTGCCGCTGGCGCTGCCGTCCAACGACAACGAGCACGGCACGCCCGGCGACGCGTCCTACGAGTTCGAGCCGGACGAGGAGACCATCCTGGCCCGGCTGCTGCCGCGCAACCTCGGCATCCAGCTGTACCGGGCGATGCTGGAAAGTGCCGCCGGCGAGCAGGGCGCGCGCATGACGGCGATGGACAGCGCCACCCGCAACGCCGGCAAGGCGATCGACCGGCTGACGCAGAACTACAACCGCACGCGCCAGGCCAACATCACCACAGAACTCATCGAGATCATCGCCGGCGCCGAAGCCGTCTGATCCCCGCCCGCAGGAGCCCGAACCCATGTCCACCACGCTCGAGGCGCCTGCCGCCACCCCGGCCCCCAACGCGGGCCGCAACATCGTCGGCCGGGTGATCCAGGTGAAGGGCCCTGTGGTCGACGTGCAGTTCGAGGGCGAATTGCCCTACATCCAGAACGCGCTCACCTGCCAGGTCGGCGAGCTGAAGCTGGTGCTGGAGGTGGCGCAGGAGATCGGCGAGCGCGAGGTGCGCTGCATCGCCATGGACTCCACCGACGGGCTGGTGCGCGGCACAGAGGTGCGCGACACCGGGGCGGCGATCCAGGTGCCGGTGGGACCCGGCACGCTGGGACGGATCCTGAACGTGATCGGCGAGCCGATCGACGAGCGCGGCCCGGTGGTCGCCGCCAAGTACTACGGCATCCATCGCGACGCGCCGTCCTTCGAGGAGCAGGCGGCGTCGTCGGAGATCCTGGTCACCGGCATCAAGGTGGTCGACCTGCTCTGCCCGTACCTGAAGGGCGGCAAGGTCGGCCTGTTCGGCGGCGCCGGCGTCGGCAAGACGGTGCTGATCCAGGAGCTGATCAACAACATCGCCAAGGCGCATGGCGGCGTGTCGGTGTTCGCGGGCGTCGGCGAGCGCACGCGCGAGGGCAACGACCTGTACCACGAGATGATCGACGCCGGCGTGATCAAGCTCGGCGAGAACACCACCGAGGGGTCCAAGGTGGCGCTGGTGTACGGGCAGATGAACGAGCCGCCGGGCGCGCGGGCGCGGGTGGCGCTGAGCGGCCTGAGCCTGGCCGAGTACTTCCGCGACGAGGAAGGCCAGGACGTGCTGTTCTTCG
>CAXUEL010000175.1:0-7118 GCA_964249915.1 uncultured Acetobacteraceae bacterium
GCGCCACACCTCCCACGCCCGCGCCAGCCGCTGCCCGTCCGACGGGCGCAGCCCCGACGCGGTCCGTGGATCCACCGCTCGCAACCGGCCGTGCAGCGCCTCCGCCCCGACCTCCGCCAGCAGCCCGCGCGCCTCTGCCCGCGCCTCCGGCCCCGGATCGGGAACCGCCGACAGCCCGTGCGTCATCGCCCGCAGGTACATCCCGGTCCCGCCGCACAGGATCGGCAGCCGTCCCGCCGCCCAGGCTTCCTCCATCTCTGCCAGCGCCGCCTCCCGCCACCAGGCGACGCTGCCCGGCTGCGAGGCCGGGCGCACCCCGTACAGCCGGTGCGGCGCCGCCGCCTCATCCGCCGGGGTCGGCCGCGCGTTCAGGATGCGGAGCTCCCGATACACCTGCATCGAGTCCGCGTTGACCACCACGCCGTCCAGTTCCTGCGCCAGGCGCAGCGCCAGCGCCGACTTGCCGCTGCAGGTCGGGCCGGCCACGATCAGGCAGTGCCCGGGCGCGCCCGTCCGCATGGCTGACCCGCCTTGCCTCACCGGGACATCCCTGCCACCACGCTGCGGCTTATCCAGGCGGTTCTCCCGTGTCGTCATGACCCTGCCCTACACCCTCACCCTGGTCGCCCGGCGCGACGCCGCCAGCCTGTCCGCCGCCGCGATCGAGGAGGCGCGCGCCCTGGTCTCCGGCCAGCCCGCCGTGATCCTGTCCGCGGGCGAGGCCGCCGACATCCCCTGCGCCGCGCCGTCCCCGTCCGGACCCTCGCTCGCCGACATCCGCGCCCGCTTCGCCCCCTCCCACGTCGACGTGCTGCTGACCCGCTCGCGCGGCCGGCGCAAGGGCCTGCTGGTCGCCGACATGGACAGCACGATCGTCGCCTCCGAGACCCTGGACGACCTCGCCGCACGCGCCGGCGTCGGCGAGCGCGTGGCCGCCATCACCCGCCGCTCCATGAACGGCGAGATCGACTTCGCGGACGCCCTGCGCGAGCGCGTCGCCCTGCTGCGCGGCCTCGACGAGCAGGCCCTCGACGCCACCTGGGCCGAAACCCGCCTCACCCAGGGCGCCCGCACCCTGGTCGCCACCATGCGCGCCCACAACGCCACCACCGCCCTGGTGTCGGGCGGCTTCACCTGGTTCACCGCCCGCGTCGCGAGCGCCTGCGGCTTCGACGTGCACCACGCCAACCAGCTCGGCATCTCCAACGGCCGGCTGACCGGCCGCGTCGCCGAGCCGATCCTGGGCCGCGCCGCCAAGCTCGAATCCCTGCGCAACCTGGCCGAATCCCGCTCGCTCCGCCTCGCCGCCACGCTGGCGGTCGGCGACGGCGCCAACGACCTCGACATGCTGCGCGAGGCCGGCCTCGGCATCGCCTACCACGCCAAGCCGGTGGTGGCCGACGCGGTGGCCAACCGGATCGACCACGCCGACCTGCGCGCCCTGCTGTTCGCGCAGGGCTATCCCGCCTCCGTCTTCCGCGAATGACCCGGCTCTGGATCCTGTCCGACCTCCATCTGGAGGCAACGCCCTATCCCCAGGCCTACCGCCCGTCCCCGCCCGACTTCGACGTGCTGGTGGTGGCCGGCGACGTGTTCGAGGGCGCGCCGGAACAGGGCCTGCGCGTGGTCGCGCGCCTCGCCGGCGGTCGCCCGGCGGTGTTCGTGATGGGCAACCACGAGTACTGGAACGGCGTGGTTTCGGCCGATCTGGCCCCGGCCCGCGAGCAGGCCGCCCGCCTCGGCATCACCCTGCTGGAGGGCGACGAGGCCGAGATCGGCGGCCTGCGCTTCCTCGGCGGCACGCTCTGGGCCGACGGCTGGCTCGGCGGCCACGCGATGCGGCCGGGTGCCGCCACCGGCGAGCCGATCGCCGTCGCCGCCGGCGTCGAGGGCCACCGCCCGCTCACCAACGCCGACGCCGCCCGGCTGCACGCCCTGCTGCGCGGCCGCCTGGAGGCGCAGCTCCGCCGCCCGCGCGACAACCGTCCGGTGGTCACGGTCACCCACCACGCGCCGCATCCGCTCTGCATGCCCGAGCACTCCTGGGGCAGCTGGGCCGCCGGCAACTCCGCCTCCGACCTGTCGCACCTGACCGACACCGGCCTGGTCGACCTTTGGATCCACGGCCACACCCATCGCACCTGGTCGCTCCAGCGCCCCGGCGGCACCCGCATCGTCACCAACGGCGCCGGCCCGCGCGCCTGCAACCAGCATTTCCTGGACGACCTGGTGCTGTCCGTGGTCCCTTCCAACGACGGCTCCGTCGCCCGCATCCGCGCCGTGGCCGAGGCCTGCTGACCGGCCGATCCGGGTCCTCGGAGGCATCCATGCCGACCACCACCGCCGAGCTCCTGACCCGCGAATCCCGCTACGGCGCCAGCAACTACAAGCCCCTGGACGTGATGCTGACCCGCGGCGAGGGCGTCTGGGTGTGGGACCTGGACGGGCGCCGCTACCTCGACTGCCTGTCCGCCTATTCCGCGGTGAACCAGGGCCACTGCCACCCGCGCATCCTCCAGGCGCTGACCGAGCAGGCGTCCCGCCTCACACTGACCTCGCGCGCCTTCCACAACGACCAGCTCGGCCTGTTCTACGAGGAGCTGTGCACCCTCACCCGCTCCACCCGCGTGCTGCCGATGAACTCCGGCGCCGAGGCGGTCGAGACCGCGCTCAAGGTCGCCCGCAAGTGGGCCTACCAGGTCAAGGGCGTCGCCCCGGACCGGGCCGAGATCATCGTCTGCGACAACAACTTCCACGGCCGCACCCTGTCGGTGGTCAGCTTCAGCACCGACGACGCGTCCCGCGACGGCTTCGGCCCGTTCACCCCCGGCTTCCGCACCATCCCCTATGGCGACGCAGCCGCGCTGGAGGCCGCCATCACCCCCCATACCGCCGCCTTCCTGGTCGAGCCGATCCAGGGCGAGGCCGGCGTGATCATCCCGCCCGACGGCTACCTCCGCAGCGCCCGCGCGCTGTGCACGGCGCACGACGTGCTGCTGATCCTCGACGAGATCCAGACCGGCCTCGGCCGCACCGGCACCCTGCTCGCCGAGGAGCACGAAGGCATCGAGGCCGACCTGACCCTGATCGGCAAGGCGCTGTCCGGCGGCTTCTACCCGGTCTCCGCGGTGCTGAGCCACGAGGCGGCGATGGCCGTGCTCCGTCCCGGCGAGCACGGCTCCACCTTCGGCGGCAACCCGCTCGCCTGCGCGGTGTCGCGCATGGCGCTCAAGGTGCTGGTCGAGGAGAACATGATCGAGAACTCCGCCACCATGGGCCTGCGCCTGCGCGACGGCCTGGCGCGGATCAGCAACGACGCGGTCCGCGAGGTGCGCGGCCGCGGCCTGATGATCGCGGTCGAGCTCAATCCCGCCTACGGCGGCGCACGCCCCGTCTGCGAACGGCTGCGCCAGGCCGGCCTGCTGTGCAAGGAAACCCATACCCACACCATCCGCATCGCCCCGCCGCTGGTGATCGACGCCGACACGGTGGACTGGGCGATCGACCGCTTCGCCGCCGTGCTCGCGCAAGGCTGAACCGGCCCGGAGCCGAGCGCGCCCGACGCTCAGTCCGACGGGTCGCCGCCGACCGCGACCCCGCCGACCGACACGGTGCCGGCGCCGCTCACCTCCCGGGTCAGCCGCCCGGTCAGCGTCGCGAACCGCACCGAGCCGAACCCGGACAGCTGCACCGACGCGTCGCCCACCGCCGCACCCACGCGTATCGTGCCGGCGCCGCTCACCTGCGCCTGCACCCGGCCGATTCGCCCCTGCGACACCGTCACGCTGCCCGCTCCGCTCATCTCCGTGTCCAGCGCGTCGACCTCCGCCTGCGCGATCGTCACCTCCGCCGCCCCGGACAGGGCGATCGCCGCGTGCCCGTCCACCCCCGCCACCCGGACCGTGCCGGCGCCTGACACGTCCAGCGTCAGCGTCCCGATCGCGCCGACGTCGTACTGGCCGAAGCCCGGCTCGGCGATCGCCACCCCGAAGCGTTCCGGCACGCGCAGCGCCAGCCGCAGCGTCGGCGTGAACGGCCCATCCGGCGTCGGCGTCCAGCAGGCCGCGCGATCGCGTTGCGGACGCACCCGCGCCGCGCCCTGCGTGTCGAACGACAGCCGGTCGATCTCCTCCGGATGATCCGCGGTCGCCGTCACCGCGACGCGCCCGTGCAGCGACGGATCGGTCGTGATCGTCACCTGCCGCGCGCACGGGTCGTCGATCGCCAGGCTCGATCCGTCCACCTCCGCGGCGTGCTCCGCAGCACGGGCCTGGGCCAGGGACAGGGACAGGGACACGCCGAACAGGATGGGCAGCAGCCGGAACACGGGCATGGAAACTCTCCGCAGGTGTGCCGCCATGGTTGCAGGGACCGTACCAGCGTCCAACCCGTTGTATCTGCTCGGTCCCGCCATCGCGGCTTCGCGCGACGTGGCCGGATGTGCCAAGGTTTGGCCTCTCGGCTCCTGCGGTCCGGTCCGCGTCGGACGCGGAAGCCGCACGCAGCCGTGGCAACCACAGGACCCGCCCATGAAGCTCCTTCACGTCGATTCCAGCATCCTTGGCGACAACTCGGTCAGCCGCGCCATCTCCGCGGCGGCCGTGGCACGCCTGCGCAGCCTGCACGACGGCCTGGAGGTGCAGCGTCGCGACCTGGCCGCGAGCCCGATCCCGCACCTGTCCGGCGCCTACCTCGCCGGGCAGAGCGCCGACGTGCAGCACGACCAGGCGATGCAGGAGGAGCTGGCGCTCGGCGGCACGGTGCTGGCCGAGTTCCTCGCCGCCGACATCGTCGTGTTGGGCGTGCCGATGTACAACTTCACCATTCCGAGCCAGTTCAAGAGCTGGATCGACCGCGTGTTGGTGGCCGGCAAGACCTTCCACTACACCGCCAACGGTCCGGAAGGGCTGGCCGGCGGCAAGCGGGTGATCCTCGCCCTGTCCCGCGGCGGCTTCTACGGCCCGGGCGCCCCGGCCGCCCCGTACGAGCACCAGGAAAGCTACCTGCGCGCCGCCCTCGGCTTCATCGGCCTGCCCGACCCCGAGGTGATCGTTGCCGAAGGCGTGGCCACCGGGGCGGAACAGCGCCAGAAGGCTCTCGACGCGGCGCTGCAGCAGGCAGCCGGGCTCCAGGCCGCTTGAGCCTGCCGTCCAGCCCGCCCGAGCGTCTTGATCGGCTTGTCGACGCCGGCCTGCGTTCGCGGGCGATACAGGCGAACGGGTGATGCAGTCGATCAGGTCCGACGTTTGTGGCGAGCCTGGTCCGCTGGCCTTGCCGCCTTGACGGTCGCGTCATCGAGATCGGAAGCGGGACGCGCTGTCCCATCCCGTGCGGCCGCCTCACGACAGGCAGACGAGTTGCCGTCGTGCGGGAACAGGCTCCGCGGAAACTTGAACGACGCCATCAGGACGCGGCCGCTGAACGGCCGTATCGGCGGCACCGACGTGACCGATGTCGTTCGTCCTTGTATCCCGACAGGCACAACCTTTGGGGAGGCCGAGGCGGTCCTCCGCGATGCGGGGTTCACCATCCATCCTCGCCCGGACATGCAGGAGGCGACCGACATCAACAGGTCCAAGGATCGGTACGCGGTGCTTGCAGCTATACCGCACGTCAGGAAGCGATTTCTACATATCCCTTCTTCCCGGATCGCCAGGCGACGATACGACCGTGGCGAAGGTCAGGGCGACCGTCCTCATGACGGGGCCCTGAGCCGGGCAGCCGGATCCGGACATGGCCGGGTCCATCGCCGGACGGGGTGCTGCCGCCGTTAAGCAATCCTTCATCTCCCGCGCGCATGGTTGATGCCGACGGGAGGCTGTCCTCATGGCGATCGACCAGACGATCCAGGCTTCCCCTTCCGGGCCTCCCGCCGCTGCCCCCGCGGTGTCCGCGCCAACCCCCGGGGCGGCCTCGGCAGCGACGGCTCAGCATCCCGGCGGCTTCTTCCGCAGCCTGCTGTCCGACCTCAACCCGCTGCAGTACATCCCCGTGGTCGGGCCGATCTACCGCGCCATCACCGGTGACCAGGGCAACACCGACCTGCGCTTCGTCGCCTCGCTCGGCACCAGCTTCGCCCTGGGCGGCCCGGTCGGCGTCGGCATCACGGTGGCGGAAAAGGTGACCGGGATCGACCCGGAGGCTATCGGCCTCCACCTGCTCGCCCGCCTGTTCCATCCCGCGGCCAGGCCCGCCGCCGGCACCGCCACGCCCTCCCCCGCAGCATCCCCGGCCCGGCCCGACGCCGATGCCGGCACCGCCCTGGCGGGCGGTCCCACCGCCACCCGCTCCGTCTCCGGCTCCGGCTCCGGCTCCGGTGCCCGCGCCTGGACTGCCGACGAGCTCACCGCCTACGGGGTGAAGCGCACCGCCGACAACAGCCTGGTCGCCGGCGGCCTGAGCAGCGCCGACGTGCTGAACACCCTGGAGCTGCACCGCCTGTCCACCACCCGCTACGCCTGAACCCGCCTCACCGGCCCGTTCCCCTGGGCGCTCCGGCATCCTATCTGCTGTGCCATGCCCTCCAGGAGACAGCGGACCAGACCCGATCCCGCACCGCCGCCGCTGCTCCCCGCCCGTTTTGCCGACTGGTTCGAGGCGCGCGGCTGGATCCCCCGGCCGCACCAGATCGCCGTGCTCGACGCGACGGCAGCCGGCGACGACGTGCTGCTGGTTGCCCCCACCGGCGGCGGCAAGACCCTGGCCGGCTTCCTCCCCAGCCTGGTGGAACTGGACGAGACCGGCGAGCGCGACCGCCTGCACACCCTCTATGTCAGCCCGCTCAAGGCGCTCGCCACGGACATCGCCCGCAACCTCACGCAGCCCGTGGAGGAGATGCGGCTCCCCATCCGCATCGAGACCCGCACCGGCGACACGCCGACCAACCGCCGCGCCCGCCAGCGCGAGATGCCGCCCGACATCCTGCTGACCACGCCGGAAAGCCTGGCGCTGCTGCTGTCGCAGGAAAGCGCCGGCGCCATGTTCTCGGGCCTGCGCTCGATCGTCATCGACGAGGTGCATGCCATGGCTGGCACCAAGCGGGGCGATCTGCTGGCCCTCGGGATGGCCCGGCTCGACCGTCTGGCGCCACAGGCGCGGCGGATCGGCCTCTCGGCGAC
>CAXUEL010000176.1:0-7092 GCA_964249915.1 uncultured Acetobacteraceae bacterium
CGGCGCTGGAGGCGCGGGCCGAGCAGGAAGCGGCCCAGCCCGTCACCACCCCGCTGGTCGCGGCCCGCGAGGTGCTGCGCGCGATGGGACCGGGCACGCCGATCGTCGACGAGGCGATCGCCACCTCCGCCCCGCTGCGCGACCTGCTGCACGACGAGGTGCCGCGCCGCTACGGCCTGATCCGCGGCGGCGCGCTCGGCTGGGGCCTGCCGGCCGCGGCGGGCTACAGCCTGGGCATCGGCCGCGAGCCGGTGGTCTGCCTGCTGGGCGACGGTGCGGCGATGTACTCGCCGCAGGCGCTGTGGACGATGGCGCACGAACGGCTGCCGGTCACGATCGTGGTGATGAACAACCGCGAGTACAACGTGCTGAAGAACTTCATGCGCGGCCAGTCGCACTACCTGTCGGCCAGCAGCAACCGGTTCATCGCCATGGACCTGGTCGACCCGGCGATCGACTTCATGGCGCTGGCCGCCAGCATGGGCATCGAGGCGCGCCGGGTGGAGCGTGCCGGCGACATCGCGGACGCGGTGTCGGCCGGCATCGCGTCCGGCCGGCCGAACCTGATCGAGCTGCCGATCAGCGCGGCCTGACCCGTGCCCCCATTGGCGCCTCCGCCGGCGGGCGCGGCGCCAGCCAGGTCGCCAGCAGGCCGACCGCGGCCATCCCGGCGACGTAGTGCGCCGGGGCGAGCGGGTCCCGGCCGGCCATCCACACCACCAGCAGCGGCGTGACGCCGCCGAACGCCGCATAGGCGACGTTGTAGGACAGCGACACGCCGCTGAAGCGCACCGCGGGCGGGAACGCCCGCACCATCAGCACCGGGGTCAGGCAGACGGCGCCCGCTCCGGCGCCGGCCAGGACGTAGAACAACGGCAGCGCGTTCGGGCACGACCGGGCACCGAGGTAGAGCGCATAGGTGCCCGACACCAGCAGCAGCAGGACCGGGGCCGCCACGCGGCGCAGGCCCAGCCGGTCGGTGGCGGCGCCGACCGCCACGGTGGACAGGCACAGCGACAGGCTGCCGAGGAGGTTGGCCAGCAGGGCCTGCCGCGGCGGGATGGCGAACCACCGCTGCAGCAGCGCCGGCGTCATCAGGATCACCACCACGATCGCCGCGGTCAGCATCCAGGTGCTGGCCATGGCGGCGAGCACGGCGGCGCCGTGCTCGCGCAGCACGACGCGCACCGGCAGCCGGGGTGCCGTGGTGCTGGAGCGCAGGGCGGCAAACACCGGGGTCTCCTCCAGCCGGCGACGCAGCGCCATGGCTGCGAAGCCGAACAGGCCGCCGACCAGGAACGGCAGCCGCCACCAGCCGGCCGCGACCTGCGCCGGCGTCAGCCAAACGTTCACGAGTGCTGCGGTGAGCGAGCCGAGCAGGATGCCGCCGGTGAGGCCGCCGGTCATCAGCCCGACCGCGAGCCCGACCCGCTCCGCCGCCGCGTGCTCGGCCACGAACACCCAGCCGCCCGGCGCCTCGCCGCCGATCGCCGCCCCCTGCAGGATGCGCAGCGCCAGCAGCAGCAGCGGCGCCAGCGGGCCGATCGCGGCATAGGTGGGCAGCAGGCCGATCAGCAGGGTCGGGATCGCCATCAGCAGCACGCTCAGGGTGAACACGCGCTTGCGGCCGTGCCGGTCGCCGTGATGGGCCATGAGGATGCCGCCCAGCGGACGGCCGCCGTAGCCGGCGGCGAACAGGCCAAAGGTTTCGACCTGGCGCAGCCAGTCCGCCTGGCCGGCGGGAAAGAACAGCCGGCCGATCACCAGCGCGAAGAACACGAAGATGACGAAGTCGTAGAACTCGAGCACGCCGCCCAGCGAGGCCAGCGCCAGGGCCCGGATCTCGGCGCGCGCCAGCGGGGTGCGGGTCGGAACGCTCCCCGGGGTGGCCGTCGCCGTGCTGTTTGCAGCGTCCGACATGCCGCCCGTGTCCCGCAAAACCTGCACCGGCACAAGCCGTGCGGCGCCGGTCGCCCCGCGGCGCGGCCCGTCGCCCGCGAACGGCTCGGCGCCCAGATGGGGCCGCCCAGGCGGGGCCGTCCGGGTCGGTATGCGCTGCCCGGGCGACAACCGCACCTGGCGCCCGTCATCGCCTCGTCGCGTCGCTGCCTGTCGCGTCATGCGCGTCCCCGGGGCACGACCGGCGAGGCTGACGGGATCGCCGCCGAGGACGTCGCCGCCTGCGTGTTGCAGCCGACCGGTTCGCGGTGACCGCTGCCGACGCTGCCTGGTGGCGGCCCCGCGTCAGGGCGCCAGCGTCGCCCTGGCGAGGGTCAGGGTGGCGGTGCCGAACAGCGGGCTTTCGAAGGTCGCGCGCACCGCGGCGATCGGGGCGCCCGGGACCGGGGCGGCCAGCCAGGCGCTGCCGTGCAGCGGCCGCATCAGGCGGGCGCGGTTGGCGTCGTGCAGGAAGCCGCCGAGCTGCCGGCTGGTGAAGTCGCAGCGCAGCGCCGGTCCGGAGAATCCGGCGCCGGATGGGTCCGGCACCGCCTCGGTGCCGACCGTGCGCGCGTCCAGCCGGGACAGGCGGTGGCCGTCGAACAGGAGGGCGGTGCCGTCGCAGCGTCCGGTCTCGGCCACCTGCCGCGACAGGCCGACGATGGCGCTCAGCGTGTCGATGCTGCCCCGCGCGTCCGCCGGCGGCACCGGGTCGCGTTCAGGCTCCGCGGGCAGCGAGACCTCCACCACCGGGTCATGCGCCGGGTAGGCGATCTGCGTGGTCCGGTCGGCGCCGCGGGAGCGGCCGGTGCTGGCGTAGCGATCCGGCCGGACCCGGGTGCCGTCGAACCGCCCGGAGGCGACGCTGGTGACGTCGCTGTGCGCCAGCACCCCGATCAGCCCGACGGTGCGGCTGTGCGCGGTGATCGCGTAGCCGGCCGAGGTGAGCTGCGTGCGCGTGCCCACGTCGAGCAGGTGGAAGCCGTGGCTCGACAGGGCATAGTCCGCGTCCAGCGTGGCGGCGTGCGCCGGGGCGGCGAGAACCAGCGCCGCGGCAAGGAGGCCAGGCCGCACGACCGTCCTCAGCCGCGGCCGCGATAGCCCGGCACGCCCTGGTCGGGCACCCAGACCCCGTCCGGGGGCGCGCCGGTCTGCCAGAACACGTCGATCGGCATGCCGCCGCGCGGGTACCAGTAGGCGCCGATCCGCAGCCACAGCGGCGACAGGAGGTCGACCAGCGTGGCCGCCACCTGCACCGAGCAGCTCTCGTGGAACGCGCCATGGTTGCGGAAGCTGGTCAGGTACAGCTTCAGCGACTTGCTCTCGACGATCCACCGGTCCGGCACGTAGTCGATCACCAGGTGGGCGAAGTCGGGCTGGCCGGTGACCGGACAGAGCGAGGTGAACTCGGGTGCGGTGAAGCGCACCAGGTAGCGCCGGTCGGGATGCGGCGAGGGGATGCGCTCCAGGTGCGCCTCGTCCGGGCTGGCGGGAGCAGGCGCGTGGCGCCCGAGCTGGGTCAGCGCCGCGGATCCGTCGTCGCTCATCGTCCGCGCTCCTTGTTCACGCGATGCTCATGTCCGGGCGCCGCCACCAGCCGTCGCGGGCCGGCAGCAGCGACAGCGCGTCGTCGGACACGCTGACCGTGTTGGTCGGCGTTTCCTCCAGCCGCACGGCGGCGCAGCGCAGCGTCCCGCCGTCGTCGGCCAGGATCGCGCCCAGCTTGGCCATCAGCAGGCAGGCCATCAGCTCGGTGGTCGGATCGCCGGGCGTGACCACGATGCGCTCGGCCCGCGTCGGCTCGTGGGTGCGGAACCAGCCGAGCAGCGGGTCGTGCTCGGAGAGCTGCAGCGCGTGGTCCAGACGCTCGTCGACGAAGCGGTGCCAGCGTGCCTTGGCCTGCTCGAACGGCACCAGCATGTTGACGTGGCCGTCCAGCGGCGCCGGTCGCGCGGCGCGCAGGTGCACGGTGACGAACTCGTTGTGGCCGTGCGGCAGGGCGCAGGTTTCCGACTGGCCCGCGATCAGCCGGTGCCCCATGGAGAAGCGGCGGGTGAAGTGCAGCTCAAGCATCGGAGGCGGTTCCGACACGGTAGCGGGTCCAGCCGGCGCGTCGGAGGTCGCAGGCAGGGCAGGTGCCGCAGCCGTAGCCCCAGTCATGATGGTGGGTGCGGTCGCCAAGGTAGCAGCTGTGGCTTTCCTCGCGGATCAGGTCGACCAGCGACGTGCCGCCGAGCGCCTCCGCAAGCCGCCAGGTTGCGGCCTTGTCCAGCCACATCAGCGGGGTGTGCAGCACGAAGCGGCGATCCATGCCGAGGTTGAGCGCCACCTGCAGCGCCTTGATGGTGTCGTCGCGGCAGTCCGGGTAGCCGGAATAATCGGTCTCGCACATGCCGCCGACCAGGTGGCGCAAGGTCCGGCGGGTCGCCAGGGCGGCGGCGAAGGTCAGGAACAGGAGGTTGCGGCCGGGCACGAAGGTGTTGGGCAGGCCGTCGGCCCCGAGCGCGATGGTGGCGTCGCGGGTCAGGGCGGTGTCCGACAGCTGCCCCAGCGCGTCGAGCGACAGGGTATGGTCCGGCCCCAGCCGCGCGGCCCAGTCGGGGCGGGTGGCGGTCATGCCGGTCCGCAGGGCGTCGCGGCAGGATAGCTCGATCGCGTGGCGCTGGCCGTAGGAGAAGCCGAGTGTTTCCACCCGCTCGAAGCGATCGAGCGCCCAGGCCAGGCAGGTGGCGGAGTCCTGGCCGCCGGAGAACAGCACCAGCGCACCGCCCGGCTGCGTGTCCGAAGCGGCCATTTCAGGGGATCCCGATCATCTTGTGGGTCTGCAGGCTCAAGCGCCAGCGCGGGTGCGCCAGGCAATAGGCCACCGCGGCGGCGGTGTTGGCGGCACGCTCGGGGCCGTCCATCGGCTGCAGCCAGAAGTACTGGAACGGGAGCCCGGCCACGCTGTCCGGATCGAGTGCCGCCTGCGGGAACACCAGCTTCAGCTCGGCGCCGGTGCGCTGCACCAGGGACGCGCCGGCCTTGGGGCTGACGCAGATCCAGTCGATCCCGGGCGGCGCTTGGAGGGTGCCGTTGGTCTCGACCGCCACCTCGAAGCCGTGTGCGCGGACGGCGCCCAGCAGGGCCGGGTCGAGCTGCAGCAAGGGCTCGCCGCCGGTGAACACCACGTAGCGGTGCGCCGCACCCCCGGTCCAGCAGGCGGCGATGGCGTCGGCCAGGGATTGCGCGGTGGCGAACCGGCTGCCGCCCTCGCCGTCGGTGCCGACGAAGTCGGTGTCGCAGAACCGGCAGGTCGCGTCAGCGCGGCCGGCCTCGCGGCCGGACCACAGGTTGCAGCCCGCGAACCGGCAGAACACCGAGGCGCGCCCCGTCTGCGCCCCCTCGCCCTGGAGGGTCGCGAACATCTCCTTCACCGCGTAGGCCATGCGCGGTGATGTCGAGCAGGCGGGCCGCTGGCGCAAGCGTTATTCAGGCAAGGTCGCTGCAATCCGGACGTGTCGGCTGGAAAGGAGCCGACGGCGCGGCGCACCCTGTTCGTGCTCGTGCGGGGCGCAGGCATCTTCGTCGCCGCCGAGGCCGTCCCGGTGCGTGCGGTGACGATCGTCGATCAGGCACCGGATGGGCTCAGGGCACCTGCTCCACTCCCCAGCAACACATCCAGAAAGGGAACACCCGGCAAGGCCGCACTCACCCGCGGAGCGGCCTTGAAAACCCGGGTCTGGGGGCGGCTGCCCCCAGCGGGTCCAGGGCAGAGCCCTGGGACTTCACCCTTATGCCCACTCCCCCGCGCGCATCAGCGGCGTGCGCGCGCCGTCCCGGGCGATGCCGTCGACGTCGATGGCGCCGGAGCCGATCATCCAGTCGATGTGGATCAGGCTGGTGTTGGCGCCGCGTGCGGCGAGCGTGCCGGGATCCTGGCCGGCCGAGCCGCGCAGGCACTTGGTGTAGGCCTGGCCCAGCGCGATGTGGCTGGCGGCGTTCTCGTCGAACAGGGTGTTCTGGAACAGCACGCCGCTCTGCGAGATCGGCGAGGAATGCGGCACCAGCGCCACCTCGCCGAGGCGGGACGCACCCTCGTCGGTACCCAGCACGCGGGTCAGCACGTGCTCGCCGCGGGCGGCGTGGGCCTCGACGATGCGGCCGCCCTCGAAGCGCACCGCGATGTCCTCGATCAGGGTGCCCTGGTAGGACAGCGGCTTGGTGGAGCGCACGGTGCCGTCCACGCGCGCGCAATGCGGGGTGGTGAACACCTCCTCGGTCGGGATGTTCGGGTTGCAGACGATGCCGTTGGCCGCGCGCTCCGCGCCGCCGGCCCAAAGGTGGCCGTCGGCCAGCCCGACGGTGAGGTCGGTGCCCGGCCCCCGGAAGTGCAGCGAGGCGAAGTCCTGTTCGTTCAGGGAGCGGCCGCGCGCGGCGAGGCCCGCGTTGTGCACGGCCCAGTCGGCCAGCGGGTCGGCGCCGTCGATGCGGGAGGCGGCGAAGATCGCGTCCCACAGCCGCTCCACCGCGTCCGCTTCCGGCAGGCCGGGGAACACCGTGCGGGCCCAGGCCGGGGTGGCGCAGGCGACGATGTTCCAGTTGATGGCAAACGTGGTGATCAGCTCCAGCGAGGGGCGGTTGGCGCGGGACGCGGCGCGGCTGGCCCGGGACACCTTGTCCGGGTCCTCGGCGCTGAGCAGGGACGGGTCGTCGCCGCTGATCGCCATCCGGGCGGCGTTGCCGCGGAAGGCGTTGGCGATGCCGTCGGACAGCCAGCCCGACGCGACGTCGAACGCCTCGTCGGGAGCATGGCGGAAGCGGGCGAGCCGGCTCTCGTCGTCGGTGTAGAGGGCGGTCACCAGCGGCGAGCCGGCACGGTAGGCGTGCTCGGTGATGCGCCGCACCAGCGGCACCGCGTCGAGCGGGGCGGTGATCACCAGCTCCTGGCCACGCTGGAGGTTCAGACCGACCCGGACCGCGGTCTCGGCCAGACGGTCGATGCGGGCGGTGGTGACGGTGGCGCCCAAGCTGGCGGTGTCGCCGTCGTGGTCGCCTGCGGTCTGGATGTCCATGGTTGCCCTCCTCGTTGCCCGGCGAGTGTGGGCACGGGGCGGGCGTACCGCAACGGCGGGGATGCCGATGGTCGAGCTCTGGTAGAGCACGGTCGTGAAG
>CAXUEL010000177.1:0-7042 GCA_964249915.1 uncultured Acetobacteraceae bacterium
GACCACGGCCCGCGACAGCCTCAGCCGAGCGCAGACGGTCACGGTCGCCGCCATCCAACCTTGATCTGTGGATACGAACAAGCTGACGCACTTCCTGCCGGTGCTGAGGCCGGCGGTAGAGCAGGGGGTAGATTAGCTCCGGCAGATGCGAGGAGCGCTGGCCGGGACCTTTGCGGCGTGCCTGGAGGTGGCCCAGCAGGATGAGGTCCAGGCTGAGCAGCAGGCGATGCTCAAGCCGGTCCGGATCAGGCTGCCGAGGACTGAGTAGAGGCTCATCTCGATCCTCAAAGAACCGGTCTGAGTCCGGCCAGCCTATCCCAGACCGTTGCAACGGGCGCTGGTAGATCTCGTCTGACGCTGATTGGACATGTCGTGTTCAAGAAGACTGATCCCTCGCCCTGGCCGATAGGGGGCAGCCCGGGCATCGTGCGCACCATGAACGAGTTCGAGGTGCCCATCGACGTTCTCCGCCTAGCCGAGGCGCTTGTTTTCGCGAGCCCCGAGCCGTTGACCTTGCTCGGCCTCGCATCGGTGCTGCCGCATGATCTCGATCCCGGCACGGTGTTCTCTGCGCTGGAACGTCATTGTGCAGGTAGAGGTGTCATCCTGGTGAGGGTAGGGGAGGGATGGACGTTCCGGACCGCGCCTGACCTCGGTCCGCAGGTCAGGAGCATGATGCCCGAGGCGCGCCGGCTGCCGCGGGCGGCCATGGAGACGCTGGTGCTGATCGCCTTGCGCCAGCCGGTCACCCGGGCTGAGATCGAGGACATCCGAGGCGTGGCGCTCGCGCAGGTCACGATGGACCTGTTGCTTGAGAGTGGGCTGGTGAAGCCGTCGGGCCGCAAGGAGGCGCCGGGCCGCCCCACGCTGTGGGTGACGACACCACGGTTCCTGTCTCAGTTCGGGCTGCAGAGCTTGCGTGACCTGCCCGGCTCAAGCCTGATCCCCGAGAGTGCGACAGCCTGAACGCCATCGACTGGCGGTCCGCCTCCTCGATGCATCAGCTTGCTCCGGGTCTGCGTCGCTTTACCGTGCCGGCGCTTGCGGAGTTTGTCGCCCGAGACCGGAAGCAGTTTCGTCTTCCGGCATCGGCTCGTCGCAGGCGGGTGTTTCTGGCACACCTGATCGGGTCGGCAACATAATCGGCAACTTCGCTCCAGAGGGCTGGCTTGCCCAGGAACCATTCATGCCAATCAGATTCACCCGCCTGCGCATCGCCGGGTTCAAGAGCTTCGCAGAGCCTGTCTCAATCGAGATTCTGCCCGGGCTGACCGGGATCGTCGGGCCGAACGGCTGCGGCAAGTCGAACGTGGTGGAGGCGCTGCGCTGGGTGATGGGGGAAGGTTCCGCCCGCTCGCTACGCGGTGGCGAGATGGACGACCTGATCTTCGCCGGGACCGCTGCCCAGCCGGCGCGCAGCTTGGCAGAGGTGGTGCTGACGCTGGAGAACGCGGCTGTGGTGGCGCCACCGCCGCACGATGAAGACGAACTGCAGGTCAGCCGCCGGATAGAGCGCGGTGCCGGCAGCGCCTACCGCATCAACGACTGCGAGGTCCGGGCTCGAGACGTGCAGACCTTGTTCGCCGACCTGTCCAGCGGCGCCCGCTCCTCGGCCCTGATCAGCCAAGGCAGAGTGGCGGCGATCGTAGGTGCCCGGCCGGAAGAGCGGCGGTCGATCCTGGAGGAGGCGGCTAGGATCACCGGGCTGCCCGGCAGACGACAGGAGGCGGAACTCAAGCTGCGCGCTACGGAGGCCAACCTGTCCCGCGTCGACGACCTGCGCCTGCAACTCGAAGCTCAGGTCCGGTCGCTCGGCGTGCAGGCGGCGCAGGCCGACCGCTATCGCACGGTTGCCGCCGAGCTGCGCGACGCAGAGGCGGCGCTGCCGGCGCTGCTGCACGAACGTGCCCGCTGTGCCGTGGCGCTGGCCGGCGAGGCGCGGTCCGCAGCGCAAGCCGTGTCGGCCGAAGCGGAACGGCGTGCATCGAAAGCAGCTACCGCCGAAACCGAGGCCGAGCAGGCCCAGTCTAGGCCACGCGATGCGGAGGCAACGGCACGCGGCCTGCTGGAGCGTCGCTATATCGAGGCGGAAGGGGCGGCACGAGAAGACGAACGGGCGCGCCACGCTGCGGAACAGGCAGACGTCAGGTTGAAGGAAGCGCAGAAGGATCACGACGCTGCCGCCACGCGTCTTTGCGACGCGCAGGACGCGCATGCTCGGCTGCTGGACGAGGAAGCTGGCCTTGAAGCCACGGCCGCGTCCCTGCCGAAGCGCCACCGCGCGCAGGAGGCACGGATCTCGCAGCTCAGGGACCGGCTCGAGGCGGCCGAGCAGGCGGCGCGTGCCGATGCGGACGCCGCTGGCGCCGCTGCGACCCGCTGGGCCGAGCATGTGCGCGACCAGGACGCCGCATCGGGCCGACTGCAGCGAGCGGAGGCGCTGCTGCTGCAGGTCGTTGCGGAACGGGCGCAGCGCGAGGCGTCCCTACCTGACCCCGTGCTGGTCCAGGGCGAGGAGCAGCGGTGTATCGAGGCCGCGGACGCGCTGGCGCGGTCAGAGCAGGCCCTGGACCAGACGTCGCGCGCTCATGCCGATGCGTTGCGAGCACTCGAAGCTGTCCGGATGGAGGCAGCCGACGCGTCATGGCGCCATGACGCGGCGATGCTGGCCCTGCAGCAGGCGGAGCGCCGAGCCGTCCGCCTCGACGCCGAACGTGCCGACCTGCAACAACGCCTGGAGGCGGCCGAAGCCGGCCTGGTTCCCGAGGCCGAGCTACAGACGGCGGCCGCAGCCGTCCGGGAGGCCGGAGCACGGCTGACCGCGGCTGCTTCCCGGCTCGAGGCCACCGAGCTGGCACGTGCACAGGCGACGTCATACTGCCTAGAAGCGGCCGCACGGCTGGCGGATGCCGCTCGGCACCGCCAGCAGCTCGAAGCAGGGCACAGCCACGCCGACAAGGCACATCGTCACGCCGTCTCGCAGCATGACGCCATAGCCTGCAACTACGCCGCTGCAGTGCGGGCGCTGGTGCCGACGGACGCGCTGGATACGAGACGTCAGGCCCGTGCCGATGCGGAAGCGGTCCTTGTCGCCGCGCAGGATGCGCTGGCGCGGGCGGAGGCCGGACTCGACGCCGTCCAGGCCGTCACCGACGACGCGGCAATGCAGCTCGCTTCCGCAAGGGACACGCACGGCCGACTAGCAGCGGAAGCGAATGGCCTGGACCAGGTCCTTGGCGATCAGGAGCATCCATCGCCAGCCTATCGCAGCTTAGCGGACGCGCTCGACGTGCCGGACGGGCTGGAGGCCGCGCTCACCGCCTGCCTGTCCGACGCACTCGATGCCGCGCATCCGGACGACGCCACCTGTGCGCCGCGTGCCTGGCACGCGTTATCATTGCTTGAGCCGGCCGGGCTGCCGGGAGGTGCGGTGCCGCTCGCGGCCCTGGTGGCAGCACCGGACGCGCTGGCCCGTGCGTTCTCCCATACCGGACTGATCGAGGACGACCGGCAGGGCGACGCGCTGCAGGCATCGCTGAGACCCGGTCAGTGCTTGGTCAGCCGTAAGGGCGGACTGTGGCGCTGGGACGGCTACCGTGTCGCGGCGGGCCAGCCGAATGCCGCCGCGGTGCGGCTGCGACAACGGATCCGCCTGCGGGAGGTGACGGGGCTGCTGGAGGAGGCGGTGGTGCGGGTTGCCGCGGCGCAGGACGATGCCGCGCGGTCCGTCGCCCTACGCGATGCCGCGACCGCAGCTGGGCGCCGAGCCCATGCCGCCCGCGACGAGGCGGAACAGCTTCTGGGGCGGGCGTGGGAGGAGGAAACACGCACCATTGAAAGGGAGGCGGAAGCGAGCGCGCGACTCGACGCGCTGGCGCCGCAGCGGGATCGCGCGGCTCTGGCACGGGCCGAGGCGGAGGCAGGCCTGACTGCGTCGCACGTCGCTTGGACGTCGCTGGCCGATCCCGACGCGCTCGCGGTGGCGCACGAGGAGGCAAAGCTTCGGGAGGCTGAGGTGCTTGCCGTGGCGGCCGACGCCCAGGCGCATCGCCACCGTGCCGAAGCCCTCCTGCAGGGTGCGCGTGAAACGGCCGCCTCTCTGATCGGTCGCGACGCTCAAGCAAAAACCACGCTTAATGCCTGGGCCCCGTTGCTGGCGCGTACGGTCGATGACGCCGAAGCCGCTGCCGCGCAGCTTGCTGAGGCTGAAGCCGCCGTCGCCGCGTTGCTGACAGACGGCGGCCGGCCGGCTCTCGACGCCGCCCTAGCTCGGGCGGCATCCGTCGAGGTTGCGCTGGGCGCAGCACGTGACGCGCAGCACGCGGCCCGGGCCCAGCTTGAGGCCTGCGCTGCCGCGCGCGACCGGACCGCCACCGTGCTGCTGGAAGGGCGGAGCTGGCTAGACGCGCTGCGCAGCCGGCTGGACCACGCAGAGGCGGAACGGGACATGGCACAAGACGCGCTGTGTGCGTTGATGGCATCGGAAGCCGGACTGCCGGACCCGGCATCCGCGACCGACGCAGCGCGGGTGTCGGCGCAAGCCGTTGCCGCGATCCGGCTGGAGGAACGCGAGGCAGCGGAACAGGGCCAGGTGCTGGCCGCCGAACACGCCGCGTCGGAGGCGAGACGAGGTCTAGTGGTGCGTGCGCGTGCAGACTGGCAGGCGCGGCGGCAGGCAGCCGAGGTCGCCCTCGCGGCGGTCGGGCAGCGTCTTGCCGCCGCCCGTTCCGAACACGCGCTGCATGCGGACGGGCTGGCCGATGCGCCCGGACGGGCACAGGCGATAGCTGATGCCGTGCTCGCTGCACAGCATGCCTACGACGCCGCGCGGGAGGGGCTGCAGCAGGCCGTGTCCCGTGCCCGGCACGCACAGGCGGAGCGGCATGCCAGCGAAACCGGTCTGTCCGCTGCCCGCGAGGCCACGCTGCGTGCGGAAGCGCGCGAGATGCAGGCGCAGGCGATGCTATCGCAGCTGCTGGCCGAGATGACCCATCCGCCGGCAGGCGTGCCGGCTGACCTGTCCGATGCCGCCGAGGCGGGTTTGCGTCGCCGCATCGCCCGGCTGCTCTGCGAGCGCGAGGAGATCGGCCCGGTCAACCTGCGTGCCGAGCTCGAGCTGCGCGAGGCAGAAGAGCAGAACGCGTCGATCGAGCGTGAGCGGGACGAGATGAAGGATGCGATTACCCGCCTGCGCGGCCAGATCGGCCATCTCAACCGGGTCGGTCGCGAGCGGCTGACAGCCGTGTTCGAGCAGGTGGACCGGCAGTTCGGGTCGCTGTTCACGCGGATGTTCAACGGCGGTCGCGCCTATCTCGGGCTGGTAGGCTCGGACGATCCGCTGGAGGCCGGGATCGAGATCCATGCCCAGCCACCGGGAAAGAAGCTGACGACCCTGTCGCTGCTATCCGGCGGCGAGCAGGCGCTGACAGCCCTGGCCCTAGTGTTCGCGGTGTTCCGCTGCAGTCCGGCGCCGGTCTGCGTGCTGGACGAGGTCGACGCCCCGCTCGACGATGCCAACGTTCAGCGGTTCTGCGCCCTGCTGGAAGACCTGGCAGGCGAGACCGGCACCCGGTTTCTGGTGGTGACGCACCACCAGCTTACCATGGCGCACATGGACCGGCTTTACGGCGTGACAATGCGGGAGCCAGGTGTCAGCAGGGTGCTCTCGGTCGACCTCGCACATGCCGCTGAAATGGCTGCGTAACGTGTGGTCTTTACCCTGATAGCTGGTTTAGGGCACCTGAAAGCTTCGCCGGCACTCTATGTCGATGGCCACCGCCGGACCAGCAGCAAGGAGCAAGTCTTTCCACTCACGCCTCTGCCAACCGTGCCTAGGCTCGCCACTTCGAGTCGAGCGGGGCCCTGCACGATCATGGCCAACGCCCACTTGGAAAGGTCGAGGTCAGCTAATAGCACCTTCAGCTCTTCATGAAGCCGCATCACTCACAGAATCATCTCGTGTTCATCCGACAGGGCCGCAAGTGGCTCAGACTTCCCACGGGAGCTCAGCTGGAACGGGTTCATCTACAGGTCCTGTCATGAACGTCTTAGGACTACCAGCAAATTTTTGCTGGTCACTTTAGTACTGCCGCGTCGATGGAATGACGCTGTCGATCAGGTCGGATCTGTCCTTAGCCGAGGTGCGAGCGCGGGTGCGGCGGCTGCCGAGCCCGAGGGCGGCAGCCCGGGCTTTGGCGGTCGCGAACGCACTGGATCGGATGACGCGGGCCGAGGCGGCGCGGCTGGCGGGAATGGAGCGCCAGGCACTGCGCGATGCGGTGACCCGCTACAACGCGGAAGATCTGGCAGGGCAGGAGGACCGGCCGAAGCCTGGTCGGCCGCCGGGCCTGACTGAGGGTGAGGAAGCAGCGCTCGCCGGCCTGATCCTGCTCGGCTCGGAGCTCAAACGCAGCGGCATCTCAAGCTACACCCTCAAGGACATCGCCCGGCTGATCGAGCAGCACTTCAGGCCGAGCACTATCGCCCGGCGAGCCGTCGCCCGGCACTTCGACGCGTGGGGTTCTCCCAGCAGATGGCGCGGCAGCTGCACCCGAACGCCGATCCGAGGGCGCAGGCGGCCTGGGTAAAAAGGGCTGCCGAGCGCGCTGAAGGCGGCAGAGGAGGCACATTGCGACAAGCGGATCGCACTATACTTTCAGGATGGTCGAGCGCTGGTGACGCTCGACCGGATCGGCCAGACGGGCCGCGTGCGCTGTCAAACGGCGTCCAAATCTGGCTTTGACGCTTTTGGTGACGCTGGCTGTTCTCTCAGCTGCAGGTCCGCAGCGAGGTCAGCCGCATGCCGAGAGCTCTTCGTCCGTCTGAGCTGGTTCCCTTGGGACTAGCCGTCGAAAGCGCCGCGGTGGAAGGGTCCAGCACGATCATCACGGTCCGGGCGATGGCGGCGGCCGGTCGATGTCCGGCATGCGGCAGTTCCACCCGACGGGTCCACAGCCGCTACCTCAGGACGGCCCTCGATCTACCGCTCTGGGATTGCCCGGTTCGGTGGACACCGCTGATGCTTTCGCATGAGGTGTCCAGA
>CAXUEL010000178.1:0-7016 GCA_964249915.1 uncultured Acetobacteraceae bacterium
AGCCTGGCGCAGTCGCTCGCGACGGTCCCGACACCAGCCAGGCGGTGCCCGCCGCCAGGGCGGCGAGCAGGCTGGCGCGCACCAGGAGCAGCAGGCGGCGGTCGAGGGCGTGCCGCGCCGCGTCCGGCATGCGGCCGCGCGCGCGCTCCAGGACGCGGTCGGAGAACAGCAGGGCGCCGAAGCCGGAGAACAGCGCGGCGTCGAACGAGCCGCGCAGAAACGCGAGCGGCACCCCGCCGGAGATCGCGAAGGCGGGCAGCGCGCCGTTCAGCACCGTCACGGCGCGACCGTGAAGGTGAAGCCGCCCTGCGTGTGGTGGGTGTCGGTCGCGACCGCCTTCCAGGTCACGCGGTAGAGGCCGGGCGGCAGCGTCTTCAGAGCGACCGCGAAGTGCGTGTCGTCGCCCTCGACGTGCCCCCTGCCCTGGTCGACGCGCTGCCCCTGCGCGTTGGCGACCTGGATGGTGGTGAAGGCGGGCTCGACGCCCTCGGTGAAGTCGATCCTGACCTCGGTTGGAGCGGTGCGGACCGTGCCGCCGACCGCCGGCGCCGAGTTCTGCAGGAAGGCGTGCGCGGAGGCCGTGACCGGAAGGCCGGCGAGGACGAGGGCGCACGGCAGGATGGCCGCGACCGGGCGGTTGCTCATGGGAACGATCCTCGATGGGGCGGTCACTGGAAGATGGGCCGGCCGAGGCTGTGCGGCAGCAGGTCGTCCAGGAAGATGTGGAACAGCGCCACCGCGCCGACGGTGGTGCCGGCCGCCTTGTTGGCCGGGATCAGCGCCTCGACCCCGACCTCGCCCCATTGCGCGAGGTAGATCACCCCCGGCGCTATGGTCCAGGTGGTGCCCTGGGTGCTGGGCCGGGAGGCCGGCGAGGTCCAGGTCACCTCGACCAGCGGGATCATGTTGTCGAACAGGTGCGGCAGGTCGAACCGGTGCACCTGGGTCTGCAGGTAGGGGATGCTGTACTGCAGCGACAGGGCGCCGGCCCAGGCGTTGTTGTTGCCGTCGTTGAACTGCGCGGCGATGCCGCTGGTCGGCGACTCCGTGCCGCCGGCGCCGGTGAGGAGGGTGGAGGACGGCGGGGTGAACGCCTTGAGCTCCTTGTCGACGATCGTGTAGCCGAGCTCGCCGGTGACCGCGAACGGCCGAAGTGCCGGCACCGGCAGGTCGCCGAGCCCCTTGCCGAAATAGCCGGTGGGTGCGGTGGAGCCGTAGTGGTCGGCGCCGATGTGGTCGGTGCCGGACCCGCCCAGCTCGCGGATGATGCCGAGCGACACCACGAACTCGTGCGGATCGTCGGTGTAGAGCTGCCACTTGCCGGTGATGAAGACGGTCTCGAATCCGGCTTGCGTCTTCGAGCCGTTGGTCTGGATCACGTCGTAGCCGTCGTTGAGGATCAGCGCGGTGTTCGGGGTGATGGTCTTATCGTACTCGAAGCCGACGTCGAAGGCGTGGCTGGGGCCGGTGCCGCCGTCCGCGCCGCTGCGGGCGTAGGAAAAGGCCGGGAGCGACACCTCGTCGCTGACGCCGGGATCGTCGAAGGTGAGGGTGACCGGGAACACGCGCGCCCCGGCGACGACGTGCGCCCGGGCGGGGGCGGCGGCAAGCAGAACCGCGCACCCGAAGGTGGCGGCGGCAAACGCATTCCTCATGGAACTGTCCTGACGGAGGATGAGCCGATGGCGCCGGCGTGTGCCGCCGGCGTCGCTTGGGAGCTCAGGTCAGGCGGGGCGGAGCCCGGGCATGCAGCGCCCAGGCGAGGGACGCGGGCGGCCCGCGGGCCGGCGGCAGGATGAACGGCGTGGCTGCGGGCCGGGTCGCCAGGAGCGGCAGCGCCACCGCCGCCAGGAGGATGACGGCCGGCAGCTCCAGGGCGATCTCGAGCGGACAGGCCGCCGCCTCGCCCGGAAGGTGCCGGTGGTGTGCAGGCGCCTGCGTCGCGGCCGCGGCACCGGTGCAGAGCACCGCGACGGAACGAAGCCGGGCCGCCCCGGTCGACGCGTCCGGCAGCACCAGGGACCCGAGCACCAGCTGGCTGACGAGCGCCACGGCGGCGAGCACGGCTCGCATGAAGGGCACCGACAGCCGGATGCGGGCGAAGCCAGGCGACATGGCTCCGATGATAGCAGGTCGGACCGACGCGCCAACCCGTTCCCGCCCGCCGGTGGGCGCGGTCACGCGGGCGGCACGGGAGCCTCCAGGCGGTCGTATCCCATCATGCGGTAGACCAGGATCGAGACCGCCCAGCTGACGGCGAAGATGCCGATGATGGCGAAGCCGAGGCCGTTGAAGTTGTCGTTGAGCCGGCCGATCAGGCGCCAGAACCCGCCGGACAGGCGCAGCTGGTCCGAGACCAGCCCGAGCGCCTCGATGCCGCCGATCAGCAGCGCCACCACGATCGAGATCAGGGTGATCGTCAGGTTGTAGTACAGCTTGCGGATCGGCCGCACGAACGCCCAGTCGTAGGCGCCCAGCATCAGCACGCCGTCGGTGGTGTCGACCAGCGACATGCCGGCGGCGAACAGCGCCGGGAACACCAGGATCGACCAGACCGACACGCCGTGGGCGGCCTGCGTGGCCGAGATGCCGAGCAGGCTGACCTCGGTCGCGGTGTCGAAGCCGAGGCCGAACAGGAAGCCGATCGGCAGCATGTGCCAGCTGGCGGACACCAGCCGGAAGGCGGGACGGAACAGCCGGGTCAGCATCCCGCGCCCGTCCAGCAGCCCGTGCAGGTCGTGATCCGCGGTCCGGTCGCCGCGCCGGACCCGGCGGAACATCTGCCAGACGCCGCGCAGGATGGCGACGTTCATGGCGGCGACCAGGAACAGGAACGAGGCGGAGACGCCGGTCGAGACCACGCCGCCGAGCTGCTTCCAGGCCTCGAATCGTCCCTGGAGGGCGGAAGCGGTCGCCGCGACCGCGGCCGCGACCAGCAGCACCACGGCGGAATGGCCCAGGGCGAAGAACAGCCCGACCGCCGCCGGCCGCTGGCCCTGCTGCATGAGCTTGCGGGTGACGTTGTCGATCGCGGCGATGTGGTCGGCGTCGACGGCGTGGCGCAGGCCGAAGCCGTAGGCGAGCAGCCCGGTGCTGAGCAGCAGCGGCTGGGCGTGGAACGCGATCGCCGCCCAGGCCCAGGCGAGGAGGTTGATCGCGGCGAGCAGGCCGTAGATGCCGACGATGCGCCGCCGCAGGCTTCGGGCCGGTGGCCCTTCCGACAGGCTGATGGACATGACGATCCTTCCGAGACGTCAGCTGTCGCCGCGGCCTCGCACGACCCCGGTCGGGATCGCGCACGCCTGGACACCCCGCCCGGCGCGGCCGCATCGACGTCCTGGCAGCGGCCCATGCCGCGACCCCGATGGCAGGTCTCCTGGCTCACGGGTCGCTGCCGGCCGCCGCCTTCCCAGGTCGCCCCAGTGGCGTCGTGGCGACCGGCTCGCCGTTCACAGTTGCGGGGACAGCCGCGGCTCCGCACCACGTTCCCTTTTGATCCCCTTCCGGGAAACCACCGCCGGCAGCCTAGGGGCTGCGGCGCCGGCCGGGCAAGCCGGGCGCAGCAAGCCGGGCGCTTCCGGGGCTCGGCCGACCCGCATCTCCATCACGGTCGATCCTGTCGTACGGTCGCCGCGGCGCCCGCCGTCCCGCATCCCCTGGATCCGGGGCTGGCCCGGGGAGTCGCGGACCACTAGGCTGTGGACAGGCTGAACGGCTTCTCCAGGATCGGGCAGATGGGCAGGAACGGGGACAAGCGCCAGGCCAGGCGCCGTGACAGGCGGCGGCAGGACGCGACCAGGAGGCGCCGCGACCGGGCCGGCCTGGCGATCGCAACGCTGGGCGTGGTGGTCCTGCTGGCCTGCGCGGGCCTCTACAGGGTGATGCTCGGACCGGCGCCCACGTCCGCGATCGGCGGCCCCTTCACGCTCGCCGACAGCCAGGGACGACCGCGCAGCCAGGCCAGCTTTCGCGGCCGCTACATGCTGATCTTCTTCGGCTACACCGGCTGCACCGACGTGTGCCCGCAGACCCTGACGGAGATGTCCGAAGCCCTGGACCGGTTCGATCCCGATGCGAAGCGCATCCAGCCCATCTTCATCACGGTCGATCCCGAGCACGACACGCCGGACCGCCTGCGACAGTACACGACGGCCTTCTCGCCGCACCTGCTCGGCCTGACCGGCACGGCCGCGCAGCTCGACACCATCGAGCGGCGGTTCCACGTGGTGGTGCAGCCCGATCCGGCCGGCGGCAAGGACGGCCTCGACCACAGCGCGGTAATCTACCTGCTGGGACCGGGCGGCGACTTCCTGGCCCCCATACCGGCGGATGCAAACCGGGCGGTCATGCAGTCGACGCTGCACCGGTTCGTCACCTAGCGTCCCGGCCCCTGTCCACATTCGAATCTCGGCGATGGGCAGGCCGCCATACCACTGGAAGTCCGGTGGCGCTCAAGGCGGCAGGTCGAACCGGTTGTCGGATCGGTTGGTGTCGGGGAGCTTGTGGTCGGGATCGAGCAGGACGGCGCGCACCGCGTCGTGCGTCGGCAGCGTGACGGCGACGCGGTTGCCCTTCATCCAGGCCTCGACCGGCACGGTCAGGCGCGTGCGGCTGTCGTTGGCGAGCCGGACCTCCAGCATCGCCGGCATCACGAGCCAGCCGTGGTTGACCAGGCTGATCGTCACGCCCTTGGCGGGATCCCCGTCCGGGTAGGCGGCGCCGGCGATGCCCATGTCGAGGGTCCAGTTGTGGGCGTACCAGCCGCGCCACCACCAGGACAGGTCCTCGCCCGTCTCGCTGTCCATGAAGCGGAAGAAGTCGTACGGCGTCGGGTGGTGATAGGCCCAGGTGGCGACGTAGCGGCGGAACGCCGGGTCGAAGCGTTCCGGGCCCAGGATCTGCTCGCGCAGCAGCACCAGCCCCAGCGCCGACTTGAAGTAGGTGATCGGGTGGCGGTAGCGCTCGCTGACCTCGTCGGACGGCGACAGCATGGCGGGCGCGTTCGGGTCCTGCAGCCAGGGGATGATCTCGTCCACTGGGTTGCCGCCGCCCGGCGCGTATTCCGGGTCGCGCTTGGGCGCGTACTCGCCGTGGTTGAAGTGGTCGGACGCGTAGACGTCGATAAAGGTGTTGAAGCCCTCGTCCATGAACGCGTTGCGACGCTCGTTGGTGCCGACGATCATCGGGAACCAGCCGTGGCCGAGCTCGTGGGTGGTGATCCAGAACAGATCCTTGCCGGCGTCGTCGATGCCGTCGAACGCCATCGCCGGATACTCCATGCCGGCGCCGTGCCCGGCCAGGTTGACCGCGTTCGGATACGGGAAGGGATACCAGCGGGCGGAGAAGTACTCGATCGCGTGCTTCACGTACTCGGTCGAGCGGGTCCAGTTCGCCGCCGCCTCGACGGGATAGATCGACATCGCCAGGCGCGGCGCCGGCGCGGGCGCCCAGGGCAGCCAGGAGGGCGTGCGGGACGGCGGCTCGAGCGGCGGCAGGTCGAGCCTGGCCGCGTCCCAGGCGAAGGCGGCGGAGGCGGCGAAGGCGACGTCGCGGGTGTTGCGCATCCGGAAGCGCCAGGTCTGGGTGCCGGACCGGGTCGGCCGGGTCGACGGGTCGGTCACCTCGGAGGGCGCGCGGATCATCACCGTCCGGTCGCTCCTGGCCGCCTGCGCCAGCCGGTCGCGCTCGGTCGCGGTCAGCACCTCGCCCGGATTGAGCAGCGCGCCCGATCCCTCGACCAGGAAGTCCCACGGCACCGTCACGCTGTAGTCGATGTCGCCGTAGTCGAGGTAGAACTCCTGCCCGAGATAGGGGGCGGTGTCCCAGCCGCGCAGGTCGTCGTAGACCGCCATGCGCGGGAACCACTGCCCCATCTCGTAGATGTCGCCGTTCCGCGTCGGCGTGACCGCGGTGCGTCCGCCCCAGGTTCCCGGCACGGTGTAGTGCCAGGCGATCTGCAGCCGCAGCCGGCCGCCATGCGCCGCCAGGACCGCGGGCAGCCTGACCTGCATGCGCGTGTCCGACACGAGGTACGGCACGGACGCGGCGTGCGCGTCGTCCCCGACCGACACGCCCTCGATCACGTCGCCCCCGGTGCTGTTGCTGCTGAGGTAGCCGTCGGCGAACCGGGCCCGGCTGTCGGCGCGGTAGATGTTCTGGTCGAGCTGCACCCACAGCACGTCGAGCGGGTCCGGGCTGTTGTTGGTGTAGGTGATCGTTTCGGTGCCCGACAGGACGTGGGAGTCGGGGTGTATGGTCGCCTGGATGACGTAGTCGGCACGGTTCTGCCAGAAGGCCGGGCCCGGTCGGCCGCTGCCGGTGCGGAACGCGTCCGGCCTGTTGCCGGTGTCGAGCGGGGCGAAGATCACGCTGGGATCGGGCGTGCCGGGCGGCGGCGGCGGCGCCCCGGACGGCTCGGTGACGCTGCCGTGGTGCGGCGGCTCGCCGGTGGGCGGCCCGGCCTGGGCACGGGTGACGACCGCCAGGCACAGGACCGGCAGCAGGAGGATAGGACGCAGGGGCATGGCGCATGGTCAGGGCTGCGGGTTCGTCGTGCAAGGCCCGGCCGGTTCCTGGGCTGTTGTCCCCGATCGAGCCCTGGTGCCGGCGCCGGCAGCGATGCCACGGTGTGTGCAGCGGAGCGGCTGGTGTATGCAGGGCGTGTTGCAACAGCCTGCTCCAGGCATGACATCCTGGCCGGTCCCCCTGCCACGGGACGTCGGCCGGACCTCGGAGACACCTGACCCATGCGCCTGGCGGACCTGGCCGCGTTCAACTCCGCCAGGAGGCGGTCGGCCAGGCGTTCCGCATCGGCAGGAGCCTGCCTGGTCCTCGGCGCCGCGGCGGTTGCCGCGTCCCGGGGCGTGTCCGGCGCCGCGGCGGCGATGCTGGGGAGTCTCGGCGCCGCCTTCCTGGTGCTGGCGGCCGGGTGCCTGTCGGCCGGCCTGCTGGCGCAGGCACGGGACATGACGCTCCGCGCGGAGCTTGCTCGTCCGGCTCCGGCCGATGTTGCCGAG
>CAXUEL010000179.1:0-6979 GCA_964249915.1 uncultured Acetobacteraceae bacterium
GCCTGGCTCGGCCTGTCGGACCTGCCGCTGATGGTGCTGTGCGGCGCGCTCCTGACCCTGGCGCTGGCGGCGATCCGGGGCAGGGGACACCTGCGCCCCGACCTTCCGGTCCCGTTCGGCCCCGGCCTGGCGCTGTCGCTGTGGGCGCTCTGGCTCTGCCTCCTGCCCGACGTTGCTCCGCCGACCGCCGGCTGAAGCCCTTGCACCGCCGGCCATCCCCGCACCATCGTAGGTCCCGGCCAGGAGGCACACCATGAACCACATCCCGCTGGAGCCGGCGATCGACCGCCTCGGCCGCCTGCTGGTCGAGTCCGGCCGCTGCGACGCCCGCAGCCTGGAGCGCGCCCGCCGCGCGGCGGAGGAAAGCGACAGCCGCTTCGACGTGATCCTGCTCCGCCTCGGCCTGGTGTCCGAGCGCGGCCTCGCCGACTCCTACGCCGAGCTGCTCGACCTCCCCGTCCTCGGCTCCGACCGCTACCCCCCCGAGCCGCTCCTGCCCGAGCGCCTGTCCGCCCGCTTCCTGCGCGACGTCCGCGCCCTGCCGGTCGAGCAGCGTGACGGCCTCCTCACCGTCGCCCTGGCCGATCCCCTCGACCCGTTCGCCGCCCAGGCCATCGCCGCCGCCACCGGCCTTGCGGTGCAGCCCGGCATCGCCGTGCCGATCGAGCTGGAAGCCGCCTTCGACCGCCTCTACCCGAGCGACGACGCCCAGCACCACGGCCACGGCGACGACGAGCACACCCCCCTGGAGGAGGACGCCGAGCGCCTCAAGGACCTCGCCTCCGAGGCCCCGGTGATCCGCCTGGTCAACCAGATCGTGTTCCGCGCCGTCGAGACCCGCGCGTCCGACATCCACATCGAGCCGTTCGAGGACCGCCTGCGCATCCGCTATCGCTACGACGGCGTGCTGCACGAGATGGAATCCCCGCCGCCCCGCCTGATCCCGGCCATCGTGTCGCGCATCAAGATCATGGCCCGCCTCGACATCGCCGAGCGCCGCCTGCCGCAGGACGGCCGCATCAAGCTCGCCGTGCGCGGCCAGGAGGTGGATTTCCGCGTCTCCACCATCCCCTCCCTGCATGGCGAGACCGTGGTGCTGCGCGTGCTCGACCGCAACGCCGTCACCTTCGACTACGGCAAGCTCGGCCTCGCCCCTCGCGTGGTCGCGAAGGTGGACGAGATGCTGGCCTTGCCCAACGGCATCGTCCTGGTCACCGGCCCCACCGGGTCGGGCAAGACCACCACCCTCTACACCGGCCTGCTGACGCTCAACGCCGTCACCCGCAAGGTCGTCACCGTCGAGGACCCGATCGAGTACCAGCTCCGCGGCATCAACCAGATCCAGATCAAGCCCCAGATCGGCCTCACCTTCGCGGCCCTGCTGCGCTCCATCCTGCGCCAGGACCCCGACGTGATCATGGTGGGCGAGATCCGCGACCTGGAGACCGCCCAGATCGCCGTGCAGGCCGCGCTGACCGGCCACCTCGTGCTCTCCACCCTGCACACCAACTCGGCCGCCGCCGCCATCACCCGCCTGCGCGACATGGGCGTGGAGGACTACCTGCTGACCGCCGTGCTGCGCGGCGTGATGGGCCAGCGCCTGGTCCGCCGCCTGTGCGACGACTGCAAGCAGGAGCACCCCGCCCCGGACGAGCTGATCGCCCGCTTCGACCTCGCCCGCCGCACCACCCGCCGCCCGATCACCCTGTTCCACCCGGTCGGCTGCCCCGCCTGCCGCAACACCGGCTACCGCGGCCGCCAGGCCATCGCCGAGTTCCTCGCCCCCGACGCCGAGATCGAGCGCCTGATCTTCGCCCGCACCGACCACCCCACCATCGAACGCGCCGCCGTCTCTGCGGGCATGGTCACCATGTTCGACGCCGGCCTGGAAGCCGCCCTGGCCGGCACCACCACCATCGAGGAAGTCGCCCGCTCCATCCGCGCCGAAGGGTAAGGCGGCAGCATCCCGGATTGACTCCGAACGGAACCAGCCGGCTGGCAACCAAGCGAGGCGTGTATGCCCTGCACCACGTCACGACCGAAACAGCGACCTCCCGATCCCAGGCCACGACGCGGCGCCTCTCCCTGACTGGCCGCTGCCTCCGCCATCCCCTCGGCGCGGTCCTCGCCACCCTGCTCGCCTGCGCCCCTGCTGCGCGAGCGGCCGACGCAACGGCCCGAACCGACATGGCCTGCGATCTGCAAGAACAGTACTTCGTCTTCTTCGAAACCGGCGTGGTCGACCCGGAAGATGCCACCGTGCAGCCGAAGAGCATGGCGGTGCACGCTTCCGCCATGATCGCCGCAATCGCCACCGCTTGGCAGCACAACCGTAGCCCCTTGCTGATCGCCGGCCACGTCGACGCACAGGAAGTGAAATCCGCCGCACCCGCTCTCGCCCTGGCACGCGCAAACGCCGTCCGGCATGCCCTTGCCGAGGCGGGCGTCGATCCAGACGCCCTATGGGTTCGCGCCGACGGCATGCACGGCGCGTTGCTGCCGGATGCCCCGGGCGCCGAGATCCAGAACCGCTTCGTTGTCGTCACTGCACCGCAAGCTATCTCGGACTGCCCCGGCACTCCCGTCCGCTGACCCGGGTAGGGCATTGACCAGCCTAGCATGGACTACGAATTACGCCTGCGCCTCCTAATCGCCGGCCATTCCAGCGACTGGACCTACAGGAGTTTACGTTCCGACGTTTGGTCGGATCTGGTCGGAAGCTGAAGTTCTGTTCTTGGACTGAGATTTGGGAAAAGCGGAGGTTCGGATCGCTACCCTGGGGGCCTGGTTTGTGTCCCTTCGCCCATGTGGCAGGTGCAATAGCTCCCGCTGCTCCTGGCGCTAAGCAGCTGTTGGAATGTGGTCTGAAACGGGGCATTGCGGAAGCCTTGCAGCCAACGCTGATAGGAAAACAATGATGGCAGAAGTGCGTCTCGTGGCTGGATCGACCGACGCGGAAAAACCACCTATGCTTTGGCGCTGGCCGTCAGCGGAAGAGCGCTACGGCTCTCGATCGACTAGTGGATGATCACTGGACGGCATTTACGTCGGTAGTAATCAGACACTATCTATTTGCATAGCGAGTATGAAAAACAATCGGCGCAATTCTAGCGCGTTGTTCTTTACATGAACTTCAAGCTGCCTCTCGCCGGTTGGACACAGCCTCACGGACCTTCGCCAGTCGTTTCACATGGCGCTGGAAGAACTCCAGGTTGAGCACCTCGACCCAGCGGCTATTCCAGGATGGGCTGTTGCAGACTTCTAACACGCTGCCATTCATCCTCAGCGCCTGTATAGCCGTCATCTCATTCACCAGCGGCAGGATCTCGGCGATATTCTCGATCTTCAGAGCGTCCAGGCTTTCTGAAAGATCGGCAGCAAGTTGCCTTGCACAGTCATAGGGAAGACCGAGCTTACTGATGATGTCGCCCAACCGCTGCGGCGACGGAGCTGCTCGAGCAAATCCAGTGAAGTTGGACATGTCCTGCATCAGTCGCAAAAGGCGTGGATGAACTTCCTGCCGTGTCCAGAAACCACGATGCCGGATTCGAAGCTCCGTCCTCTTGCCGTCATTATAAGAGATCAACCCGCTATACCTCCGACAAGCATGCTCGCAGATCCGATAAAGTTCCTTCGCGTTGGCCTCTAGCGTGCGTCGAGACCTGTCCACCACATCCGCTATGCGAAGTAACGGTTCAAGCTGTGGAAGCAGATCCTCGCAGTCCTCGATCAGCGCCTCCATCTGGGTCTTCAGGTTTGCAAGGTTTTGCCTGACGAGGTGCTCCTTCATGTGCCGCTTCCAGTCTACCTGACCAAAATGTCTTGACCCGCAGATCCGCCCGATCATCCCCTGACCCGGCTGTTCATCCAAAGTCATGAAATTCACGACGAAGCCATTGTTATGCTTCACATGGCAGTGCGCGAGGCCGCAAGGAATGGCGTCGGGCAGGTTTTCGTAGCCAGACAAGATGCTTAGCAGCCTAGCGCCGCGGGGAATATGGTGACCTATGGGCAATGATGGTGCCGATTCGGGGTGCTTCATGGCCCAAGTAAGTAGCAAGTATAGGCGGAAGAGGCAACCTCTTCTTGGCGCAGGGTTGGGTCAGCGGTTGCCGACCTGCGACCTACGACCTGTGGATGGGCATTGACCAGCCAATGAGGAAGCGGCGAGATCCGATCACCGCGACGCCCAGCGGGGCAGAATGCCGCAAATTGCTGATAAATACTGTGCAGCTAGAAGCGTTTGCTGTGTAGAGCGCGAAAGGCTATCGGGGTGCGACTCACTCCGATGATCCGACTCTCTCTACCGGTCAGATTCCGATGCCTTCGGATAAACTAAGCGCGTCTTCCGCATCGACACCGAAGTATCTAGCAGGGCTTAGCAGGCTCGGTTTGTGCTGTCTTCGAAGTCGAAGAACATTTCAGTGATGATCGGCTCAACCGGATCATACGCGATCCAGTACCGTCCTCGCTTCAGCCACAGCAGTTCCAGGCTCGTCAATTCCGGATAAGGGCGAGGCGACGCTAAGCTACGGTGAGGAGCGTTCAGGATCACAAGGCTCACTTGGCCAGTGCATGTCCTAAATTCGGAAGCCTCTGCGGCCGCTGCCATTCAGCGTAGCTACGCTCAAGCTCTTCGATCGCCCCCTTGGCTTCCGGGGTGAGCGCGATCACCGAGACCGGTTCGGCGACCCCTCGTCAGGGGTAACGCCCATCTCCGCCTCTAACCGTTCCGCCGCCGCCCGAAGCTGATCGAGCACCGGTAACAACGGCACGGTCTTACCGGCGCTGATCTGCGCCTTGCTGCGTTTGAGACTGTCCCGCCATCCGGCCGGCGCTCGCGTCGCGTGTGAGGCTTCTGACACCGCCCAGAGTCTTAATGTGTTTCGACCATTGTTCCAGACCTGTTGAACCCGCCGCCAATCCTGCCGCCCACCACCCTGTGCCTGCACATTTAAAAACACATAACCCTCGCAACTGCACCTGCGCGGCTGAACCAAGACTTATTTGCACCCGTGACGGTGTTTCATTCTTCTCAACATTGCCTTCCAACGGCAGCACCGGCCGGACCGGCCACCAGCATAGACCCGCCCTTGCCGAGCCGCCCAATCCCGCCGATCTTGCCACCGCATCAGCAAGCCCAGAGCCCAGCATGGCCCAGCAACCGCAACGTACCGCCGCGGCCCCCGCCGCCAACGCGACCATGTCCACGTCCCCCGCCGGCCTCACCACCCTGGCAACTCGGGAAGGGCAGGGCGGCACCCTCGGCAACCCCGGCGGCCACTACAACGACTCCGCCAACAACTGCACCGTCGGCACTGGCCTCCTCGCGCATCTCGGCCCCTGCACCGCCGCCGAGCTGACCCAGCGTGCCGACGCCGGCGCCAACGCCACCGAGTTCGACACCCGCGTCCGCGACGCCGAGACCCGCATCCGCGCCGGCGTCCGCCACCGCCCCCTCAACCAGAACCAGTTCGACGCCCTGGTCTCCGCCGCCTTCAACTCCGGCGGCGGCATCGCCCCCGCCTTGCGCGACGCCGACAACAACAACGACGTCGGCGTCGCCGTGCACTTGAGGAAAATGGTCCACGTGCACAACCGCGACCAGCACGGCAACATTGCAGGCCCGCCCGTGATCTCGCGCGGCCTGGTCAACCGCCGAGCCGAGGAGATCACCCAGTACAACACCCCGATCGCTCCGCCCGCAGGCCGACGCAGATGAGAACCCTGGCCCTCTACCTGGTCTCCGCCCTGGCGATGCAACCCGCCGCCTCGCACGCCGCGGACACGGCCAGGTTCTACGGCCACTGGCGCCTGGACTCGATCGCCGGCTACGCCGACATCAGCGAAGGCGACACCGAGGCGAAGAAGCTCCTCGGCAAGCCCATGCAGATCTCCCCCAACGCCTTCACCATCGCCGGCGATGCCTGCAACAACCCCTCCGCCACGACCGTCGTCGACGTGGACCATTTCCTCGCCAACGACTGGAAGACCACCCGCCGCGACCTCGCCCTCGGCCGCTTCACCCTCGCCCTCCGAGCTCCGCACCTCGACGCCGGCTGTGCCGACGCCCTCGTGCTCGATCCCGACGAGCTCCTCGTCGACAACGGCGGCGCCATCTTCCTCGCCAGCCGGCAGCCCTAGCCTCTGCTAGCTCTTGAATGTCGATCCCGTGTTGGCGTGATGTCGAGCGGCGATGATCAGCTCCTGACGGACCTGCAATAGACGGTTCTGCACCGGTGCTGATGACGCCGTGGAAAATGTCCGTTTGCGAGGGTTGCGAAAGATTGAAGGAATGACTGGATTGACGCTTATCGGACCCGACTTGGAATGTCGTCGGTGTCGAAGAACACGCCGGCAATGATCGGTCCGACCGGATCATATGCGATCCAGTACCGCCCCCGCTTCAGCCACAGCAACTCCAGGCTCGCCAGTTCCGGATAAGGGCGAGGCGATGCCAAACCGCGTTAGGGAGCGTTCAGGATGACGACGCTCGCTTCGGCGAGGGCATGACTGAGGTTCCGGATCACTTGTGGCCGCTGCCGCTCGACATGATAGCGCTCGAACGCGTCGATCTCCCCCCCTGGCTTCCAGGGTGAGCGCGATCACCGGGACTGGTTCGGCTCCACCTCGTCAGGGGTGACGCCCATCTCCGCTTCCAGGCGTTCGGCCCCTGCCCGAAGCTGATCGAGGATTGGCAACAACGGCACGGATTGGCCGGCCCCGATCTGCGTTTTGCTGTGTTCGAGACTGTCCCGCCACTCGGCCGGCGCTCGGGTCGTATGTCAGACTTCCGACATCTTTCGGACCCTAAAGTGTTCCGACGACTGTTTCCAGACTCATCTAACCCGGATCCGAGCTCATGACGGTTCCTGTCGGCACCACATTCTATGAACCCAATCCATCCCATGCTTGCACAACATGATAGCACTTTCCGTCATCGCTCCCGGCCCCCGTCGCAGTCCTTGCCCTTCCCCTC
>CAXUEL010000180.1:0-6977 GCA_964249915.1 uncultured Acetobacteraceae bacterium
AGTTCGGCATCAACCCCGCCGACGGCCGCATGGTGGTGATCGAGATGAACCCGCGGGTGTCGCGCTCCTCCGCACTCGCCTCCAAGGCGACCGGCTTCCCGATCGCCAAGGTCGCGGCCAGGCTTGCGGTCGGCTACACCCTGGACGAGCTCGCCAACGACATCACCGGCACCACGCCAGCCGCGTTCGAGCCGACGCTGGACTACGTGGTGATCAAGATCCCGCGCTTCACCTTCGAGAAGTTTCCCGGATCCCCTGCCCTGCTGTCCACCAGCATGAAGTCGGTCGGCGAGGCGATGTCGATCGGGCGGTCGTTCTGTGAGGCGCTGCAGAAGGGCCTGCGCTCGATGGAGACCGGGCTCGCCGGGCTCGATCCGGTCGAGGTGCCGGGCGACGGCGGCGCGGACGCGTTCCGCGCGGTGCTGAGCCAGCCCAGGCCGGACCGCCTGCTGATGGCGGCACAGGCGCTGCGCGCGGGGCTGTCGGTGGCCGAGATCCACGAGAGCACGCGGTTCGACCCGTGGTTCCTGCGCGAGCTGGAGAAGATCGTGGCGGCGGAACGCCGGATCGAGGACGGCGGCCTGCCGCGGGACGCGCAGGGCCTGCGCCGGCTCAAGGCGATGGGCTTTTCCGACGCGCGCCTCGGCGTGCTGTCCGGCACCGACGCGGGCGCGGTGCACGCGCTGCGGATGCGCGCCGGCGTGCGGCCGGCGTACAAGCGTATCGACACCTGCGCCGCCGAGTTCGCCTCCGCCACGCCGTACATGTACTCGACCTACGAGGGCAGCTACGGCCAGCCGGAATGCGAGAGCGACCCCACGGAGCGGAGCAAGATCGTCATCCTCGGCGGCGGCCCGAACCGGATCGGCCAGGGGATCGAGTTCGACTACTGCTGCGTGCACGCCGCCTACGCGCTGCGCGAGGCCGGCTACGAGACGATCATGGTCAACTGCAACCCGGAAACCGTGTCCACCGACTATGACACGTCGGACCGGCTGTATTTCGAGCCGCTGACCGACGAGGACGTGGTGGCGCTGATCCGACGCGAGCAGGAGGCGGGCACCGTGCTCGGCTGCATCGTGCAGTATGGCGGCCAGACCCCGCTGAAGCTGAGCCAGTCGCTGGGGGCGGCCGGCATCCCGATCCTGGGCACGCCCGCCGACGCGATCGACCGTGCCGAGGACCGCGAGCGGTTCGGGGCGATGCTGCGCACGCTGGGCTTGCGTCAGCCGGAGAACGGCATCGCCCGCTCGGCCGCGGAAGCCGAGGCGGTGGCGGAGCGCATCGGCTATCCGGTGGTGATCCGTCCCTCCTACGTGCTCGGCGGACGGGCGATGGAGATCGTGTACGACCGCGGCAGCCTGGCCCGCTACATGCGCGTGGCGCTGCAGCTGGCGGGGCCGGAGGTGGCGTCCGGCCCGGTGCTGATCGACCGCTACCTGAACGACGCGATCGAGGTCGACGTCGACTGCATCTGCGACGGCACGCAGGTGTACGTCGCGGGCGTGATGGAGCACATCGAGGAGGCGGGGATCCATTCCGGCGACAGCGCCTGCTCGCTGCCGCCGTACTCGCTGTCTCCCGCTACCATCGCCGAGCTGAAGGACCAGACGGAGGCAATGGCGCGCGAGCTCGGCATCGTCGGGCTGATGAACGTGCAGTATGCCATCAAGGGCGACGCGATCTACGTGCTGGAGGTGAACCCGCGCGCCTCGCGCACGGTGCCGTTCGTGGCCAAGGCGACCGGGGTGCCGGTGGCCAAGATCGGCGCCCGGGTGATGGCGGGTGCGAGGCTGTCCGAGTTCCGCCTCGACGACCGTGCCATCGCGCCGCACGTCGCGGTCAAGGAAGCGGTGTTCCCGTTCGCGCGCTTCAGCGGCGTGGACGTGATCCTGGGCCCGGAGATGCGCTCCACCGGCGAGGTGATCGGGCTGGACGGCAGCTTCGAGCGCGCCTTCGCCAAGGCCCAGCTCGGCGCCGGGGTGAAGCTGCCGCTCGCCGGCCGGGTGTTCCTGTCGGTGCGCGCCGGCGACAAGCCGGCGATCGCCGCACTCGCCCGCCGCCTGGTCGGCATGGGCTTCGGCCTGCTCGCCACGCGCGGCACCGCCGCCACCCTGCGCGAAGCCGGGATAGAGGCGGGCGTGGTCAACAAGGTGCTGGAGGGCCGCCCGCACTGCGTGGACGCGATCCGCTCCGGCGACATCCAGATGGTGATCAACACCGCCGCCGGGGCGCAGTCGGTGTCGGACAGCTTCGACATACGGCGCAGCGCGCTCACCGCAGGCGTGCCGCACTTCACCACCATCGCCGGCGCCCGTGCCGCCGTCTACGCCATAGCCGCCCTGCGGGCCGGCCCGCTTGAAGTCGCACCGTTGCAGTCCTACTTTCACGGATCGTTCTGAACGGATCCGAGACGCAGTGCCCGGGTTCGCCGCCCGCAGCCGCTTCATCCGTTTCGTGATCCGATCATCAATCGAGGACGCCTTCGTTGCAGAAATTTCCCATGACCGGCCGCGGTCTGCAGCGGCTGGAGGAAGAACTCCGCAAGCTCAAGAGCGAGGAGCGTCCTGCCGTGATCCGCGCCATCGCGGAAGCGCGCAGCCATGGCGACCTGTCGGAGAACGCGGAGTACGACGCGGCGCGCGACCGCCAATCCTTCATCGAGGGCCGGATCGGCGAGCTCGAGGAGATCGTTTCGATGGTCGAGGTGATCGAGCCGCACACCTTGTCGGGCGACCACGTCAAGTTCGGCGCGCAGGTCAGGCTGGTCGACGAGGAGACCGACAAGGAGGTCTCGTACCAGATCGTCGGCGTGTACGAGGCCGACATCAAGTCCGGCTTGCTGTCGGTGTCGGCGCCGCTGGCGAAGTCGCTGATCGGCAAGAAGAAGGGCGACACCGTTTCGGTGCCGGCACCCGGCGGCGACCGCACCTACGAGATCCTGTCGATCTCCTACGGCTGACCGCGTCATGATCGGGCTCGCGGAGGTGCGCGGCGCCCATGCGCGGATCGCGCCACACGTGATCCGCACCCCGACCGTCGCCAGCCACGCCCTGTCGCGTGCCACCGGCGCCGCCGTCACGCTCAAGCTGGACAACCTGCAGGCGGTGGGGTCGTTCAAGGAGCGGGGGGCCGCCAACAAGCTGGCCCTGCTCGATGCGGAGGAACGCCGACGCGGCGTCATCACCGTGTCCGCCGGCAACCACGCGCAGGGCGTGGCACGACACGCGAGCCTGCTCGGCATCGACGCGGTGATCGTCATGCCGCGCTTCACCCCGGCCGCCAAGGTCACCCGCACCGCCGCCTGGGGCGCCCGCGTGGTGCTGCACGGGACCAGCTTTGCCGAGGCCACCGCGCACGCCAACGCGCTGTGCCAGACCGAGGGGCGCGTGTTTGTGCATCCCTACGACGACCCCGCCGTGATGGCCGGACAGGGCACCCTGGCGCTGGAGCTGCTGGAGGATGCCGGGCCGCTGGACGCGCTGGTGATCCCGATCGGCGGCGGCGGCCTGATCGCCGGCAGCGCCGCCGCGGCGGCGGAGCTGCGCCCGGAGCTGGAGGTGATCGGCGTGCAGGTCGAGAACTACGCCTCGCTGTCCGCCTATCCCGAGGGCGAGATCGTGCCGCCCGGGGGTGCCACCATCGCCGAGGGCATCGCGGTGCTGCAGATCGGCCGGCTGCCGCTGGAGCTGGTGCGGCGACACGTCCGGCGCGTCCTCACCGTCGGCGAGCGCGCCGTGGAGGATGCCATCACCCTGATGGCGGAGGGCGCCAAGCAGGTGTCCGAGGGTGCCGGCGCCGTGGCGCTTGCCGCCGTCCTGTCCAACCCGGAGCTGTTCGCCGGGCGGCGGGTGGCGATCCCGGTGTGCGGCGGCAACATCGACAGCCGGATCCTGGCCAACACCCTGCTCCGCTCCCTGCTGCGGGACGGGCGCCTGCTGCGGCTGGTGATGGAGATCCCAGACCGGCCAGGGGTGCTGGCGGACATCGCCGGCACGATCGGCAGCCGCGGCGGCAACATCATCGAGGTGTCGCACCAGCGCCTGTTCGCCTCCCCGAGCGTCCAGTCGGCCGAGCTGGAGGTGATGCTGGAAGCGCGGGACCCGCAGCACGCCGAGCAGATCGCCGACGCCCTGCGCGAACGCTACATCGTCCGGCGCGCCTGAGAACCCGAGCCGTCGCGGCGCCAGGCTCGCGTTCCCGTCCTCGACCGCGAATGGCGCACCGTCCCGGACCGGACGCGTCGGGGCGCTACCGGGTTCCGAACAGCCGGTCGCCGGCATCGCCCAGGCCCGGCCGTATGTAGCCGTGTCCGTCCAGGCCGCGGTCGACCGCCGCGGTGACGACCCGCACCTGCGGATGGGCGGCGGCGAGCGCGTTCAGCCCTTCCGGCGCCGACAGCAGGCAGACGAAGGTGATGCGCGCCGCGCCGGCGGCCTTCAGCCGGTCGACCGCGGCGATCGCGGAATGCCCGGTCGCCAGCATCGGGTCGACCAGGATGCAGCAGCGTCCCGGCAAGTCGTCCGGCAGCTTGAGGTAGTACTCTACCGCCTGCAGGGTCGCGGGGTCGCGGTACAGCCCGACATGGCCGACGCAGGCCTCCGGCATCACGTCCAGCATGCCGTCGAGGATGCCGTTCCCGGCACGCAGGATCGACACGATGCAGGGCGCGCCGCCGGCCAGCCGGCGCCCGGTCGTCGGCTCCAGCGGGGTCTGGATCTCGCACGGCTCCAGCTCCAGGTCGCGGGTCGCCTCGCAGGCCAGCAGCAGGCTGAGCTCGCGGGCGAGGCGTCGGAACTCGGCGGTGCCGGTGTCCGCCCCTCGCAGCCGCGTCAGCTTGTGCTGCACCAGCGGATGGTCGACCACCACCACGCCGGGCGGGAACGCCGTCACGCCGGGCCGGTCTCAGCCGCCGGCGGGCTGGAAGGCGAGCGAAACGCCGTTCATGCAGTAGCGGTCGCCGGTCGGCAGCGGCCCGTCCGGGAACACGTGGCCGAGGTGGCTCTTGCACTTGGCGCAGTGCACCTCGACCCGAGTCATGCCGTGGCTGTTGTCGGTGCTGGTCTCGGTGGCGTCGGGAAGCGGGGCGAAGAAGCTGGGCCAGCCGCTGCCGCTCTCGTACTTGGTCTGCGACGAGAACAGCGGGGTGTCGCACACCGCGCAGTGGAACAGCCCGTCGCGCTTCTCGTAGTTCAGCGGGCTGGTGCCGGCGCGCTCGGTGCCGTGCTCGCGCAGCACGTAGTACTGCTGCGGGGTCAGGCGCTGCCGCAGCGCCTCCTCGTCCAGGATCGGATCGCTCATGCTCGTGACACTCCTTCGACGTCGCGTTCCGGAGATTGGGTAGCGCGGTGCGGCGGCGCAACCCGGATCGTCCGGCGGCGCTTGGTTCGGTAGACACAGCGAGGCGGGGAAGACCATGTCCGACACCAAGCGGGTTCCGGAAGCCGGCGAGGAGCCCGGCACCGAGGAGGAGAAGGTGGACGAGGCGGTGGAGGACACCTTCCCAGCCAGCGACCCGCCCTCCATCGGCGGCAGCACCGGTCCGGACGACGACGGCGCCGCCGAACCCGGACGGAACTGACCGCCCGGACGGCGTCGGGAGGCTGCGGGCCGGACGGTTCGCAGCCTTTTGTTTTGATGGCACACTCGCCTGGCCCGTCACGGGCGGTCGAGAAGGAAGTGCCGATGTCGTCCAGCGTTCCCGTCCACCCGGCCAGGCGCCCGGTCATGCTGGCGATCCTGGACGGGTTCGGGTGGCGCGAGGACCGTACCGAGAACGCGGTGGCGCAGGCGACGACCCCGAACTTCGACCGGCTGTGGGCGCGGGGACCGCGCGCCTTCCTGCGCACCTGCGGCTGGGACGTCGGCCTGCCCGACGGGCAGATGGGCAACTCCGAGGTCGGGCACCTGAACATCGGCGCCGGCCGGGTGGTGATGCAGGAGCTGCCGCGGATCCATGCCGCCATCGCCGACGGCTCGCTGGCGCAGGCGCCCGCCCTGCGCGGCCTGGTCGACGCGCTGCGCCGAACCGGCGGCACCGCGCACCTGCTGGGGCTGGTCTCGCCCGGCGGGGTGCACGCGCACCAGGACCACGCGGTCGCCCTGGCCCGCATCCTGGCCGCGCACGACGTGCCGGCGGTGCTGCACCTGTTCACCGACGGGCGCGACACCCCGCCGCAGTCCGGCCGCGACTACGTCGCTGCGCTGCGCCGCGACCTGCCGCCGCAGTGCCGCCTCGGCACCCTGTCCGGCCGCTACTACGCCATGGACCGCGACACCCGCTGGGAGCGGGTCCGGCTGGCGCACGACGCGGTGGTGCTGGCGGACGGGCCGCGCGCGGCGGATCCGGACGCGGTGCTGGCGCAGGCCTATGCCGCCGGCGTCACCGACGAGTTCGTGCCGCCCACCGTGCTGGACGGCTATGCCGGGATGAAGGACGGCGACGGCATCGTGTCGTTCAACTTCCGCGCCGACCGCATACGCGAGCTGCTGCACGCGATCCTGGACCCCGACTTCGCGGGGTTCCCGCGCCCGCCGGCGCCGATCCTCGCTGGCGTGGTGGCGATGACCCGCTACAGCGACGACCTCGCCTCCCGGCTCGCGGTGCTGTTCCCGCCGCAACGGATGGACGAGCTGCTCGGCGAGGTGGTGTCGCGCGCCGGGCGTCGGCAGCTGCGCATGGCGGAAACCGAGAAGTACCCGCACGTCACCTACTTCATGAACGGCGGGCGGGAAGCGGTGCTGCCGGGCGAGGACCGGATCATGGTGCCCTCGCCCAAGGTCGCCACCTACGACCTGCAGCCGGAAATGTCGGCGCCGCTGCTGACTGACAAGGCGGTGGAAGCGATCGGCTCCGGGCTCTACGACCTGATCGTGCTGAACTACGCCAACCCGGACATGGTCGGCCACACCGGGAACCTTCAAGCCGCGGTCCGGGCGGTGGAAGCGGTGGATCACGGGCTGGGCCGGATCGACGA
>CAXUEL010000181.1:0-6976 GCA_964249915.1 uncultured Acetobacteraceae bacterium
GACCTGATGTCCCGCGTCGAGCAGGCGACGCGCCATCCCGACGCCCATGGGCCCGAGGCCGACGAAACCGAGCTTCATGCGCTGACCCCCTGACGCGACGCCGTCCGGTCGCGGGTGCCGAACTGGTAGATCGCGGCGGTCAGCACCGCAATCGCGGCCGCCAGCAGCAGCGCCGGCGTGAACGACCCGGTCGCGCCGACGATCCACCCGGTCAGGGCGGGGGCGACCGCGCCGCCGACCGAGCCCCCCACGTTCTGGAACGCTTCCAGCGTCGCCACCCGGTCGGGCGTGGTCGCCACCGCCGCCATCGCCCAGCCGCAGGAGGAGGCGAGGCTGCCGGCGAACAGGGCGACGCTGACCAGCGCGATCGCGGCCGCCGTCCCGTGCACCACCGAGGCGCCCGCGGTGCAGCCCGCCGTCGCCAGCATCGCCAGCACCAGCGGCAGCCGGCAGCTCGCCACCGGCCCCATGCCGCGCCGCGCCAGGGTGCGCGATACCAGCCCGCCGAGCAGCGCGCCGAGAAACCCGCATCCCTGCGGCACCGCGGTCCATATCCCCGATTGTGCCACGCTGAGGTGCCGCGCCCGGTGCAGGTACTCCGGCAGCCAGGCGCCGTACAGCCAGGTCAGGTAGATCACGCCGACGAAGCCGGCCGCCATGCCCCAGCTGGTGCGGTCCCGGAACAGCACGCCCCATCCCTGCGCCGCCCCCTCTGCCGCACCATCCTCCGCGTGGATCCAGCGCCGCTCCCCGTCCGCGATCCCGTACTGCTCCGGATCGCGATACAGCAGCGCCCACAGCCCTGCCACCAGCAGCCCCGCCACGCCGATGATCACGAACATCGAGCGCCAGCCGAACGCCACCAGCAGCGCCGTCAGCACCGGCGGCGCGATCGCCGGACCCAGCGCCGAGGACGCGTTGAACAGCCCGATCGGGAACGCCCGCGCCGGTGCCGGAAACCAGTTCGAGCAAACCTTGGTCCCCGCGAGGTACATCGGCGATTCGCCGACCCCGAGCGCCCCGCGTGCGACGACGAACTGCCCCAGGCTGCCGACGAACCCGGCCGCCCCCTGGGCGGCCGCCCACAGCATCAGCCCCACGGTCATCACCCGTCGCGGCCCGAACCGGTCGATCAGCACGCCCACCGGCAGCTGCGCCACGCCGTACGCCACCGCGAACGCCGACAGCAGTAGCCCCATCTCGGCATCGCTCAGGTGCAGCGACGCCCGGATGGAGGAATTGCCGATCGAGAGCGCCGAACGGTCCAGGTAGTTGACCGTGCCGGCCACCATCAGCAGCGTCAGCGCCACCATCCGCATGCGCCGCGCCCGCCGCGACGGATAACGCGCATCATCCCCCGGGACCTGCGGCATCGACGGCTCCTTCCCCCGGACGCTGCCGAGGCTCGCAGGTCGGACCGGGATGGACAAGCACCATACTTCTCTGTTTGTTCCTGTCCGGGCGAGGCAGGGAGCACGGCGATGCCGGACGTTGCGGGGCACATCGAGGACACCAGCCTGAGCGCCGCCCTCAGCGAGCGCTACCTCGCCTATGCCATGTCCACCATCACCTCGCGCTCGCTGCCGGACGTGCGCGACGGCTTGAAGCCGGTGCACCGCCGCCTGGTCTATGCCATGCAGCAGCTCCGCCTCGATCCCGGCGCCGGCTTCAAGAAGTGTGCCCGCGTGGTCGGCGACGTGATCGGCAAGTATCATCCGCACGGCGACGTGGCGGTCTACGAGGCTCTGGTGCGCCTGGCCCAGGACTTCGCCGTGCGCTACCCGCTGGTCGAGGGCCAGGGCAACTTCGGCTCGGTCGACGGCGACAACGCGGCGGCCATGCGCTACACCGAGGCCCGCCTCACCGCCGTCGCCAAGGCGCTGCTGGACGGCATCGAGGACGACGCCGTCGACTTCCGCCCCACCTACGACGGCGAGGACGCCGAGCCGGTGGTGCTCCCCTCCGCCTTCCCCAACCTGCTCGCGAACGGCGCCGCCGGCATCGCGGTCGGCATGGCCACCAGCATCCCGCCGCACAACGCCGGCGAGGTCTGCGCCGCAGCCCTCCTGCTGGTGAAGCGCCCCGACGCCACCCTGGACGAGCTGCTGGCCCTGATGCCCGGCCCCGACTTCCCCACCGGCGGCCTGATCGTCGAGGACCCGGCCTCGATCCGCGCCGCCTACGAGACCGGCCGCGGCGGCTTCCGCATCCGCGCCCGCTGGACCCGCGAGGAGGGCCGCCTCGGCGCCTGGACCGTGGTCGTCACCGAGATCCCCTACCAGGTGCAGAAGGGCCGCCTGATCGAGCAGATTGCCGAGCTGATGGAGCAGAAGAAGCTCCCCCTGCTGGCCGACGTGCGCGACGAGAGCACCACCGACATCCGCCTGGTGTTGGAACCACGCACCAGGGGCGTCGAGCCCGAGGTGCTGATGGAGACCCTGTTCCGCGCCACACAATTAGAGACCCGCTTCGGCCTCAACATGAACGTGCTGGCCACCGACCGCACCCCCCGGGTGATGGGCCTGCGCGAGGTGCTGCGCGAGTGGCTCGACCACCGCAACACGGTGCTGGTGCGACGCAGCCGGCACCGCCTGGACGCGGTGCTGCGCCGCCTGGAGATCCTGGACGGCTTCCTTGCGGTCTACCTCAACCTCGACGAGGTGATCCGAATCGTGCGCGAGGAGGACGAGCCCCGAACCGCCCTGGTCGCCGCCTTTTCCCTGACCGAGCTGCAGGCCGACTCGGTGCTGAACATGCGCCTGCGCAGCCTGCGCCGCCTGGAGGAGATCGAGATCCGGCGCGAGCACGACGCGCTGACGCGCGAACGCGACGAGCTCGGTGCGCTTCTGGACGAGGAGGGCTCGGGCCAGAAGCTGCGCTGGCGCCGCATCGGCCAGGAGCTGGAGCGACTGCGCAAGCAGTTCGGCGGCGGCCCGCTCGGCACCAGGCGCAGCACCCTGACCACGCCTCCAGCCGCGGTCGACCTTTCCGCCATCGCCGCCGTCGAGCGCGAGCCGATCACCGTGATCCTGTCGCAGAAGGGCTGGATCAGGGCGGCACGCGGCCACGGCCTCGACGCGGCGTCGCAGAAGTTCAAGGAAGGCGACGCCCTGCGCCTGGCGCTGGAATGCGTCACCACCGACCGCCTGTGCCTGTTCGCCACCGACGGCCGCAGCTTCACGCTCCGCGCGGGCGACCTCCCCCGCGGCCGCGGCGACGGCCAGCCGATGCGCCTGGTAGTGGAGCTGGGCAACGACCAGGACATGGTCTCGCTGTTCGTGCTGCAGCCCGACGCCCGCGCCCTGGTCGCCGCCTCCACCGGCCGCGGCTTGGTGGTGGAGACCGCCGACCTCGTGGCCGAGAAGCGCACCGGCAAGCAGGTCCTGAACCTCAAGCCTGGCGAGCGTGCCGTGGTCTGCGCCGAGATCACCGGCGACCACGTGGCGGCACTCGGCGAGAACCGTCGCTTCCTGGTGTTCCCGCTGTCCCAGCTCCCCGTGCTCGGCCGCGGCTCCGGCGTCGCCCTGCTCAAGGGCCAGCTCCTGGAGGCCCGCACCTTCGACGGCAAGTCCGGCCTGGTCTGGCACGACGGCGCCAAGCCCCGCCCGGTCGCCGACCTGCGAACCTACCTCGGCAAGCGCGGCGATGCCGGCCGGGCCGCACCGAGCTGGGTACCACGCCGGTAGGACGTCGGCGCCCAAGTGTCGCGCCCCGACAGGCGGATCAAACGGCGTCGCGGCGCCTTGCCGATTGAACCCATGCCCGGCGCCATCGATACGTCCCCGCGTCACTCTCGGCATCGGCGCGTTCTTGGGACAGGCTGCGACGGAAGGCAGCCTCCTGTATGGGATCGGCCTCCTTCACCTTGAACGCCACGGCGTTCTACGGCGATACCTGCCAGAGCCGTCGCCATCTGACGCCTCCGAACCCGGGATGGCGACGCCTTCACGCCCGGTCCCGCCGCACCCTACTCCGCCAACGGCCGCTCCAGCTCCCGCCACGCCCCCATCGACAGGATCTCGCTCGGCCGGAACCGCGCCTTGTACGCCATCTTGCGGCTGTCCGAGACCCAGTAGCCGAGATACACGTGCGGCAGCCCCAGCGCCCGGCACCGCTCGATCAGCCACAGGATGGCGAAGCTGCCGAGCGACCGTGCCGCGTGCTCCGGCGCGAAGAAGCTGTACACCGCCGACAGTCCGTCGCCGAGCCGGTCGGTCAGGCACACGCCCACCAGCTCGTCCTCCGGATCGCGGAACTCCACCAGCACCGTCTCGATCGGCGTGTCCTCGATCATCGCCCGGTAGTCGTAGAAGCTCATCGAGGCCATGTCGCCCTCGCCGTGCCGGGCCTGCTGGTAGCGCTTGAACAGCGCGTACTGCTCGGTGGTCGCCCGCGCCGGCACCTCGAAGCCTTCCACCGCCGCGTTGCGCTTCTGGATCCGCCGCAGCGTGCGCCCCGGCTGGAACCGCGCCACCGGTATCCGGATCGGCACGCACGCGTTGCACGCCGGACAGACCGGCGCATAGGCGATGTTGTGGCTGCGACGGAACCCGGCACGGGACAACCGGTCGTGCAGCGCCTCCGCGTCCGGCCCGGCGATCTCGGTGACCACCTTGCGTTCGGTGCGGCCGGCGACATACGGGCAGGGCAGGGGAGCCGTGGTGTAGAAGAACTGCGGCCGCTTGGGCGCTGTGTAGGTCATGCCGCTCGCATCCGGTCTCCGGGTCCGCTCCTTGGTCGATCGCCCATGCCGACCCTGCGCCCCCGCCTCACGGCACGAGGGAGATCGTCGCGGCGACCCGTCGGGGAGTGCGTCCGACGGTCAGTGTAGAGCCGTCCGCCCAGTCCTGCATCAGATTCCACGCATTCCCCGACAGCCAGTTGCCGGACTGCCCCGGCGTCACCACGAACCGGCTCCGCTCCGGGTCCGCCAGGTCGTACACCCCGCGATACGCCCCGCCATGACGCGACCGGAAGTCGCCCAGCAGGCCGCTGCCGCCGCGGAACAGGGTGCTGTCGTCGCCCGGCACCGCCACCTCGCGATGGCCCAGCCGCCCGAGCAGCGGGATCGCCTGCAGGAACGCGTTCTCGAACACCGCACGATGCACCGCCCCCCACCGCCACGCCGACGGGTCCGGCCCCTGCCGGCTCGCCAACTCCCGCGCCGCCTCGTCCAGCGCCCGTCCCAGCGCCGGGGTGCAGTCGCCGCCGCACCAGCTTCCGCCAGCCGGCGACAGCAGCAGGGCCGCCACGTCCTCCCAAGGCCCGGCAGCACCGGAGATCCCGTTCCGGTCCAGCACGTCCGCGACGAAGCGCTGCATCCACGCGTTGAACACCAACGGCTGCGGCCGGTCGGCTGCCATGGCGCCGTCCCAGCCGCCCAGCAGCGCCAGCGCACGCGCAGCCGTGCCGCCCGCCGCCGGGTGCAGCCTGCGCGCCAGCAACAGCGGCAGCACGACCTGCGCGAACGCGCTGGTGACGTCGGTCTGCATCCGCACGAACCCCGCCACGTCGTGACGCGGCACCGCATCCAGCAGCGCGCGGATGCGATCCGCCCGCCACGACCCTGGCCAGTCGCGGCCCATGAACACCGGGAAGCCCGGCGGCGACGTCCGCTCGTTGCCGTTCAGCAGGTGCCCGCTCCCCGGCGCCACGATCCGCGGCAGCGCCCCGCCGCTGGCCTCCCCGACCCAGTCCCCGGCACCGCTGGCCCCGTCGGCCGGGAAGCTGCCGTCGCCGGACCGCCGCACCGGCACGCGGCCGGTGGTGAACAGCGCGATCCGGTCCCGGTCCGCCACCAGCAGGTTCTGCACCGGCGCCGTGATCAGCGCCGCCGCCCGCCCCGCCGCGTCCACGTCCCCGGCCAGGTCCAGCGCCGCCAGCCCCGGCGCCGGATCCTCCGGCTGCAGGTTCTCCATCGACGCCGCCAGCACCCGTCCGCCCGTATCGGCGGGAGAAAGGATGTCGCTGATCACCGGGCCGTGCCGGGTGCTGCGCACCGCCAGCACCACGTCCGGTGCGCCGCGCACGTGGATCACCTCCCGCCTCACCGCGAACGGTTGCGGCCCGGTCGGGGTCGCATACCGCCCGCCGGACAGCGGCGTCTCGACGAACAGGTCCTGGGTGTCGGCGCTGCTGCTGGTGAAGGTCCAGGCCACGTGCCCGTTCTGCCCGATCACCAGGAACGGGATTCCGGGCGCCGTCGCCCCGGTCAGGCTGTAGCCGGGCACGTCGACCCGCAGCAGGTACCAGATCGCCGGAAACCCGAAGGCGAGATGCGGGTCGCCCGCCAGCAGCGGCGCGCCGGTGGCGCTGTGCGCCCCGTCCACCGCCCACTCGTCCGACGCTTCCCCCGGCAGGGTGTAGGGCGCCGGGAACCGCGGCACCGCCCGCCCGACCCGCGACGCAAGGCGCGACAGCACCGGCTCGACGCGCGCCGCCTGCGGTGCCGCCGTGTCCGCCTGGTCCGGCCACAGTTCGAGCAGCCGCACCAGCGGGACGCGCTGCGCCAGCGCCAGCCGGTCCAGCTCGACCCGCCAGTTCCCCGCCAGCGACAGCCCCATCAGCCGCCCCCACAGCAGCGAGTCCACCGGCGTCCACGGCTCCGGCCGTCCCAGCAGCAGGAACTCCGGCGCGATGAACCGGCCGCGCGCCGCGATCGCCGCGTTCACTCCCCGCGCATAGGCGTCGAACAGCGCCCGCGTGTCCATCGGCAGCCCGCCGGCCCCTGCGATCTCCGATACCCGGCCCGACCCCACGCGCCGCGTCAGCTCCATCTGGAACATGCGGTCGCGCGCATGCAGGTATCCGGTCGCCGCCGCCGCGTCGAGGAGGTCGGCGGCCGCGATCCGCGGCACTCCCTTGTCGTCGATGCTCACCGACACCGGCCGGTGCAGCCCGGCCAGGCGCAGGGTCTGGTGCCGCGGCGGCAGCGTCGCCCACAGAATGAGCGCCCGTTTGGCCCAGGCCGACACCA
>CAXUEL010000182.1:0-6933 GCA_964249915.1 uncultured Acetobacteraceae bacterium
CAGCAGATCGACCTGTCGCATGGCGGACAGGTGACGGTGACGGCGCTGGGCGGCTTCGACTGGAACCAGAACGCGCAGACCGTGACCGCCTACGGCAGCGCGCAGGCGGTGCGCGGCGGCGTCACCGTGACCGCGGACCGGCTGATCGCCTACTACCGCAAGAAGGCGACGCCGCCCGGCGGCGCGAAGCCGGGCGCGCCCTCGCCCTCCCCCGCTGCCCTGTCGGGTGCGCTTCCCGGCGTGTCGGCTCCCGGCCCCCCGTCCACGGGCAGCCCACCCGGGGGCACCCCGCCCGCGGCCGCCAACCCGCTCGCCTCACCGCCGCCCGGGACCGCCGGCGCAGCTCCCGGCACCGTGGATCCGACGCCCGAGAACCCGACCGGGTTGGCGCCGTCGCTATCGCCGGCCAAGCCGGGCTCGACCGGGCTGCCGGGCGACGACACCTCTGCCAGCGAGATCTACCGCCTGGAAGCGATCGGCCACGTCCACATCTTCACCGCCACCCAGCAGGCGTTCGGCGACCACGGCGTCTACGACATCGACCAGGCGGTGATGGTGCTGACCGGGCACGACCTGCACATCGTCACGCCGACCGACCTGCTCACCGCGCGCGACCAGATGGAATACTTCTCGCAGACGCGCATCTCGATCGGGCGCGGCAACGCGGTGGCCACCAGCAACGACGGGCGCCGGATCCGTGGCGACGTGCTGGTCGGCTACAGCGCGCCGCCGGCCCCGCAGCCCGGCGCCACGCCGGGAGCGAAGCCGCCGAAGCCCGCCCCCGGCGCCGCGCCGGCCAACGGCCAGGACCCGATCGGCAGCAGCGGCAAGCTGGAGAAGGTGAACGCGTTCGGCAACGTGGTGGTGCGCACCCAGACCGAGACCGTGTACGGCGACCGCGGCGTCTACGTGCCGGACACCGGCATTGCGCGCATCGTCGGCAACGTCCACATCACCAGGGGCCAAAACCAGTTGAACGGCGCGGCGGCGATCGTGAACATGCACACCGGCATCGCGACCATGACCGAGGACCCGGGTGCCCGGGTGCAGGGTTTGATCGTGCCGAACGAGGCGGGCGGGGCCAAGGGCGGCACCGCCGGTGCCGCGAGCAAGGCCGTGCCGCCGAAGGGGCAGCGATGAACAAGATGACGCCGCGCGCCTTCGACCACGCCGTCCTGCCGGGCGACTCCGAGGGGCTGCACGCGCACGGCGTCGGCAAGACCTACAAGAAGCGCGAGGTGGTGCAGGCGGTCTCGATCAGCGTGCGACGCGGCGAGGCGGTCGGCCTGCTGGGGCCGAACGGCGCCGGCAAGACCACCACCTTCTACATGATCGTCGGCCTGGTGCAGCCCGACACCGGCTCGATCAGCCTGGACGGCGCCGACATCACCCAGCTGCCGATGTACCGCAGGGCGCGGCTCGGCATCGGCTACCTGCCGCAGGAGGCCAGCATCTTCCGCGGCCTGAACGTCGAGCAGAACATCATGGCCGCCCTGGAAGTGGTCGAGCCCGACGCCGACCGGCGCGACTCCATGCTGGACGGGCTGCTGGGCGAGTTCGGCATCGGCCACCTGCGCCGTGCCCCCTCGCTGGCGCTGTCCGGCGGCGAGCGACGGCGCCTGGAGATCGCCCGCGCGCTGGCCAGCCAGCCCAACTACATCCTGCTGGACGAGCCGCTGGCCGGCATCGACCCGATCGCGGTGGGCGAGATCCGCGACCTGGTGTCGCACCTCAAGCACCGCGGCATCGGCGTGCTGATCACCGACCACAACGTCCGTGAGACCCTGGAGATCATCGACCGCGCCTACATCATGCACGGCGGCCAGGTGCTGATGGAGGGTGCGCCGCAGGAGGTGGTGGCTCACGAAGACGTGCGCCGCGTCTACCTCGGGGAAAGGTTTTCGTTGTAGCGTTCCCGCATGGGGATCGGACCACGGCTGGAGCTCAGGCAGACACAGAACCTGGTGATGACGCCGCAGCTGCGTCAGGCCATCAAGCTGCTGCAGTTCTCCAACATCGAGGTCGCCGCCTTCGTCGAGGAGGAGCTCGAGCGCAACCCGCTGCTGGAGCGCGATGACACGCCCGACGTCCTCCCCGAGCGTCCGGCGCCGGACCAGCGGGTCGACGGGCGGGAACGGGAGCGTGCCGGCCCGGGCGAGGAGCTGCCGGCCTCGGACGGCCTGCTGGACACCGGCCTGCTCCCCGCCGAGGGCAACGCGCCGCTCGACACCGACCCCGCCGAGCAGTTCGACGGCGCCGCCTACGAGGGCGGCAGCGGGGGCGACCGGAGCGGCAGCGGCGGCGGGACCGAGGAGCTCGACGCCACGGCGCGGCTGGTGGCACCCGCGCCCAGCCTGCGCGAGCATCTCGGCGAACAGCTCCGGCTCGGCTTCGACGATCCGGTCGAGCGGCTGGTCGGCGCGCACCTGATCGCGCTGCTGGACGGCGCCGGCCGCGTGCCGGTGGACGACGCCGCCCTGGCCCGGGCGCTCGGTGCCGATCCCGCCCTGGTCGCCGCGATGCGCGCCCGGATGATGCGCTTCGATCCGGTCGGGCTGTTCGCCATCGACCTGCGCGGCTGCCTCGCCGCCCAGCTCGCCGAGCGCAACCGGCTCGACCCGGCGATGGCGACCCTGCTCGACAACCTGGAGCTGCTGGCCAGACGCGAGCTGAAGCGGCTGCAACTGCTATGTGGTGTCGACGCCGAGGACCTCGGCGACATGATCGCCGAGATACGCGCCCTCGACCCGAAGCCGGGCGCCGGCTTCGACACCGCCCCGCCGGTGCCGATCATGCCGGACGTGCTGATGCGCCCGGCCCCCGGCGGCGCCCAGGGAGACGACTGGCTGCTGGAACTGAACCCGGACACCATGCCGCGCCTGCTGGTGTCCGAAGCGTTCCACGCCAAGGTGCTGCTGCGCGCGCCGAAGGAGGACCGGGCGTTCCTGTCCGAGCAGCTCGCCAGCGCAAACTGGCTGGTGCGCTCGCTGCACCAGCGGGCGCAGACCATCCTGAAGGTGGCGGGCGAGGTGATGCGCCGGCAGGACGGGTTCCTGCGCGAAGGGATCGGCCACATGCGCCCGCTGATCCTGCGCGACATCGCCGAAGCGGTGGAGATGCACGAGAGCACGGTCAGCCGCGTCACCGCCAACAAGTACATCGCCACGCCGCGCGGGCTGTTCGAGCTGAAATACTTCTTCACCACCGCGATCGCTGCCACCGCCGGCGGCGAAAGCCACAGCGCGGAGGCGGTGCGGCACCGCATACGCGGCATGGTGGCGCAGGAGACCGCGCAGTCGATCCTGTCGGATGACGCGATCGTGGCAGCGCTCCGCCGGGAAGGCGTGGACATCGCCCGCCGGACCGTGGCCAAATATCGGGACGCGTTGCGCATCCCGAGCTCGGTGCAACGCAAGCGGGAGAAGTCGGTCCCGGCCTGACGCGGGTGCGCCACCGTTCCGGGGGCGCCGTGCCGGACCGTCACCGGACGGATCGTCCTCCTCCAGCCGGAGCGGAATGCATGCGGATCAGCGTCGCGGGCCAGGTCGATCTGTCTGAGGCGCTCAGGATGCGCGTGGCGCACCACCTCCACACCGTCGCCGAGAAGTATTTCGGCCAGGCGCTGGAAGCGACCGTGTGCTTCGGCCGGGCGCGCAGCTTCTTCACCTGCGACATCACCGTGCATGCCGGTCGCGGGCTGGTGGTGCGCGGCGAGGGCGAGGGCGAGGGCGCGGACGGCTCGTTCGACGACGCCGCCGAGCACATCGCCAGGCGGCTGCGTCGCTACCGGCGCCGGGTCAACGACCACGCCAGGGCGCTGGCACGCCGCGGACGGCCGGAGATCGGCCGGCAGTACATCCTCAGGCCGGAGGACGAGACGCGCCTGGACGTGGACGGCACGGTCGCCACCCGGCCCGCCGCCTTCGCCACGGTGGTGGCGGAGCAGGAAACCCAGATCGGCACCCTGACCGTCAGCGAGGCGGTGATGCAGCTCGACCTGGCCGACCGCCCGGTGCTGATGTTCCGCAACAGCGCCAGCGGCGGCATCAACGTGGTGTACCGGCGTCCGGACGGCCACGTCGCCTGGCTGGACCCGGACGGGGGTGCTGCCTGAACCCGGAGGGCGCGGCGCACCGGCGCCTGGAGCGTCGTCACCCAATCAGGTGATCCGCCCGGCCGGGGGTCTGCCCTAGTGCACCGAGGCGGGGATCATCTCGTGCTGCCGCACCGCGGCCAGCGCCACCTCGCGGTCCTCGGTAAGCGCCATCGGGGTGCCGTCGGCAGCGTGTATGGAGAACGCGGCGGTGCCGTCCACTGTCACCGACTTGATGTAGGCGAGCTGGCTCACGCCGAGCGCCTGCAGCTCGCGCGCCGTGAGCTGGCGTATGTCACGCAGGCCGAACTCGCGGCCCTGCTTGTTGGTCAGGCTGGTCATCTGTGGTCCTTCAGCCAAGGACGACGCCCCGTGGAGGCGACGCCGCCATTTCCGCTCGTTCCGATGATAGAATGGTTAACGCGCCGCCGCCAAGCGGTTCATTCCTCCGCGGCGGCGGCGCGGATCACCCGGGCCGGACGCGCCTGCACCACCTCGGCGGTGCGCCCGGCGGGATCGCGCGCGCGCTCCGGCCCTTTGGAGATCTCGATCCGCTTGACCCGCACCTCCGGCTGCGGCCGCGCCAGGTCGATGTGCAGCAGGCCGCTGTCGAGCCAGGCGCCGGTGATGTCTATGCCCTCGGCCAGCACGAACGCGCGCTGGAACTGCCGCGCCGCGATGCCGCGATGCAGGAACACCCTGCCCTGCGTGTCGTCGGTCTGGCGGCCGCGTATCACCAGCTGGTTGTCCTCCTGGGTGATCTGCAGATCGTCCATGGAGAAGCCGGCCACCGCCAGGGTGATGCGCAGGCCGGCGGGGCCGGTCTGCTCGATGTTGTAGGGCGGATAACCGTCGGACGAGGTCTTCGACGCCCGCTCGAGCATCTGCTCGAGGTGGTCGAATCCGAGAAACATCGGCGAGGCGAACAGTCTTCCCGACACGGCGCGAGCCTCCTCCTGGGAGCGAGACGATTGGACCGGAACCCGAAGCGCTCCGGCCACATCGATATGGCGTCGGCCGATCCGCCCTGCAAGCGGCCTGCCACGGGCTGTCCCCGACGCGTCGGAAGGCGTCCCGGCCGCCGTCGAGCATGGCGAGCGAGGCTACCTCGTCCCGGATCCACCCCATCCTGAACAGCCCGACGACGAGGAGGTCGTTGATCTCCCGGGCATGGCCGACCCGCCAGCATCCCGGCGCACCGTAGCGCCTCGTCTCCGGCGGCGACGCCGGCGGCGACCACGAGAAGGCGGACAAAGCGGAACGGCAGCCGGTCCCTGCCGGCGATGCCCAGGTAGAGGTCCGGCGGCTGCCTGCGCCGCAGCGCTGCGGGCCGGGACGGCGCCCATGCCTGGCAGGACATGAACTTCGCGGCGTCGCCGGTCGCGGCGAGCCGTCCGTCGACACCATGCGTCCACCCGTCCGCCCCCCGCCCCAGCCGATGCAGCGCCGGTTCGGCGACCCCTGTCCCGGCCGGAGCTACAGCGTTCGGATGGCCGGCGGCACGGAACACCGTCGGAGCAGCGGCTCCGGAATTGTCCCTGATCCGCGTCCAGACGGTCGTGGTCCACCGCAGGTCCCGGCGTGGAACGCGCGCGGCGTGTCCGCGACGGCCCCGTCATCGTGCGGCACCGCCATCTCCCGCTCCGTGGACCCGGCCGACCGGATCCCCTGCCGTCCTGCGCGCCCTGGCGGATCGGCCCTGCGGTCGCTACATCGCCGGCATGAACGACGCACCGTCGGCGGTCCTGCCGATCGAGATCCTGATCGCACCGCATCCGGTGCTCCGGCGCAAGGCGCGCCCGGTGCGGCTGGAGGACGGGGCGCTGCTGCGCACGCTGCTGCCGCGGATGTTCGAGGCGATGTATGCCGCACCCGGCATCGGTCTGGCGGCGCCGCAGGTGGGGCACGACCTGCGCGTCTTCATCGTCGACCTGCACGAGAACGACACCCGGGCGCCCATCACCCTGATCAACCCGGAGATCATCCGCGTCAGCGACCAGCTGGTCAGCCGCGAGGAAGGGTGTTTGTCGCTGCCCAACCAGTATGCCGAGGTGGTGCGGCCGGACGCCGTGCGGGTGCGGTTCCAGGACCTAGACGGGCGCCGGCAGGAGCTCGACGCCGACGGCCTGCTCGCCACCTGCCTGCAGCACGAGACCGACCACCTGGACGGGGTGCTGTTCGTCGACCACCTGTCCGCGCTCAAGCGCAACATGATCATGCGCCGGCTGGCCAAGGAACGGAAAGGCAAGGGCTGACCACGATGCGCATCGCCTTCATGGGCACGCCCGAGTTCGCGGTGCCGGCCCTGCTCGCGCTGCACGCGGCCGGGCACGAGATCGCCGCGGTGTACAGCCAGCAGCCGCGTCCTGCCGGGCGCGGCCAGTCGGTGCGCGTCTCGCCGGTGCAGCGCGAAGCCGAGCGGCTCGGCCTGCCGGTGCGCACGCCCCTGCGGCTGAAGCGCGACGAGGCGGCGCAGCAGGCGTTCGCCGACCTGGCGCTGGACGCCGCGGTGGTGGCGGCCTACGGGCTGATCCTGCCCGCCGCCATGCTGACGGCCCCGGCGCGCGGCTGCCTCAACATCCACGCGAGCCTGCTGCCGCGCTGGCGAGGCGCCGCACCGATCCAGGCGGCGATCCTGGCCGGGGACAGCGAGACCGGCATCACGGTCATGCAGATGGACGAAGGCCTCGACACCGGGCCGATGCTGGACCGCGAGGCGATCCCGATCGGCCCGCGCGACGGGTCCGCAACCCTGCATGACGCGCTCGCCGCGCTCGGCAGCCGGATGATCGTGGGCGCGCTGGCCCGTCCGCGCCCGCCGGTGGCGCAGGACGAGGCGC
>CAXUEL010000183.1:0-6900 GCA_964249915.1 uncultured Acetobacteraceae bacterium
GGTCGGGCGGCTGAATGGGCGCGACGCGCCGCGGCGGCGGCCACCGCGTGGCGCGCCATCGACAGCTCCAGCCCGTCGATCCAGGCGCCCTGCCCGCGTCCGGTCGCCAGCAGCCGGTTGCGGCCGCCCATGGCCTCGTCATGCGCCGCGATCTCCCGGGCGTGGCCAGGCTCCAGGGCCAGCACCAGGCGGTCGAGGAAGCGGCGTCGCCCCGAGGCGCCCTCGACGAACAGCCGGTCCATCTGCGGGGTCAGCCAGATCGCGGACAGGCGCTCGGCGACAGCGCCGCGGCTGCGCAGCGGCGCGCCGTCGAGCCGGAACACGCGCCGGCCGGGGGGCCCGTCCGGCACCGTCCCGGTGCCGATCTCGAAGCCTTCCTGCCCGTCGTCGAACCGCGCCGCCACCGCCCAGTGCGCCGCGCCGTGACGCGGCAGCTCGCTCATCCGCGCACCACGCAAGCCGCGCCCCGGCACCAGCAGAGACGCCGCCTCGAGCAGGTTGGTCTTGCCGCTGCCGTTCGGCCCGGTGACGACGACGACCCGCGCCCGGTTGCGCCAGACCAGGGCGGGATAGTTGCGGAAGTCGGTCAGCGCCAGCCGGACCAGGAGCGGCGCCGTTGGCTGCACGCGTGCGGGCGGCTAGACCCGCATCGGCATCAGCACGTAGAGCGCGGACGGGCTGTCGACGTCGCGCACCACGGTGGGCGCTGCGCTGTCGGAGAACACGAACTCCACGTTCTTGTCGATCTGGTCGGTGATGTCGTTCAGGTAGCGCGCCTGGAAGCCGATCTCGATCGGCGACGAGTCGTAGCTCACGCGTCCCTCGTCGAGCTCCTCCTTGGCGGTTCCCTGGTCCGGGCTCGCCGCCGACAGGGTCAGCAGGTGCCGCTCCAGCGACAGCTTCACCGGACGCGACCGCTCCTGGCTGATCGCGGACACGCGCGCCACCGCGTCGGCGAAGTCGCGCTTGCCGACGCGAAGGATCTTGTCGTTGTCGCGCGGGATCACGCGCTCGTATTCGGGAAAGGTGCCGTCGATCAGCTTGCTGGTCAGCATCACCGTGCCGACGGTGAACTGGATCCGCGTGTCGGACAGCGCGATCTCGACATCCTCGCCCGCCTCGTCGAGCAGCTTGCGCAGCTCGGCGATGGTCTTGCGCGGCACGATCACGCCCGGCATCCCGGACGCGCCGGGCGGCAGCTCGGTCTCGACGCGCGCCAGCCGGTGCCCGTCGGTGGCGACCGCGCGCAGCATGTCGCCGGCCTCGCCCTTCGCCGGATGCAGGTAGATGCCGTTCAGGTAGTAGCGCGTTTCCTCGGTGCTGATCGCGAAGCGCGAGCGATCGATCAGGCCGCGCAGCACCACGGCGGGGATACGGAACCGGTGCGGCAGGGTGCCTGCGGTCATGGACGGGAAGTCGTCCACAGCGAGCACGTTCAGGCTGGTGGCGTAGCGCCCCGCGCGCAGCGCCAGCGGCGCGTCGCCGCCCGCCTGGTCCAGCTCCACGTCGGCGCCGTCGGGCAGCTTGCGCACGATCTCGAACAGCACCGAGGCTGGCGCGGTAGTCGATCCTTCCCGGCTGACGTTGGCGGCCACCTCCTCGACGATGGCGATCTCCATGTCGGTGGCGGTCAGGGTCAGCCGCCCGCCGCGGACGGCGATCAGGACGTTGGCCAGGATCGGGATCGTGTTGCGCTTCTCGGCGACGCTCTGGATGTGGGCGAGCGCCTTGAGCAGCGTCGCGCGGTCGGCCTTGAACTTCATGGTCCTGGTCTCGCGGAGGTCTTCTGGCGGGATCGCAAACGGAACAATGACCCTAGCAGCCGACAGGACCCAGGGAAAGCACGGGGCCGGCGGCCGTCACCGCCCGGCCGGCGTCGCAGGGTGCGGCGGTCGAGGCGTGGGGACGACCCGGTCCGACCGTCCGGATCCGGACGAAACCTCGTCGCCGTCCGGTCTCGCGGCCTGCCCCGGGGGCGTGGTCCTGGCAACGGCGAGCAGGGAACCGGCAAGCCCTGCCCGCCTGGCGGATGACCTTTCCCGGCCGCGGGCACCGGCAGGTGCTTGTCGATCTGCATCAGGGAACGGAACGGTGGCCGTGGCGCATGCAGCGGCCGGCGGGTCCAGCAGGGCACGCCGCCGGACCTGGTTCGCCGGGCGGTCTCGACGAGGTGGGGCCCGGGGTCGGGTCCGTGATGGTCGGGAAAGCGGGTGACGCCCATGCCGCTCGCGGCCGACCCCGGCACGGGACGATCGAATTGGCCGTACGCCGCAACCCGAACGAGGCGCCCGGCTGCCGCCCTTCTCAGCTTTCCAGCATGCGGCGGAGCAGCTCCACGTCCTCGGCGAAGGCGGTGTCGACCTCCATCAGCTCGGTGACCCGGCTGACCGCGTGCATCACGGTGGTGTGGTCGCGGTTGCCGAACTTGCGGCCGATCTCGGGCAGGGAGCGGGAGGTGAGCTGCTTGGCGAGGTACATCGCCACCTGTCGCGGCCGTGCCACCGCACGCGCACGGCGTGCCGAGCTCATGTCGGTCAGGCGGATGTTCCAGTGCTCGGAGACCTTGCGCTGGATCTCCTCGATGGTGACGCGGCGGTCGTGCGCCTTGAGGATGTCGTGCAGCACCTCCTGCGTCGCATCCAGCGTCACCGGGCGACCGAACAGGTTGGCGTGCGCGATCATGCGGTTGAGCGCGCCCTCCAGCTCACGCACGTTGGTGGTGATCTTGTGGGCCAGGAACTCCAGCACCTTGGGCGGCACCGCGACGCCCGATGCCAGCGCCTTCGCCTCCAGGATGGAGATGCGCAGCTCGAACGTGGTGGCATGCAGGTCGGCGACCATGCCGCAGCCCAGACGCGTGCGCAGGCGGTCCTCCAGCCCGGACAGGTCGGATGGCGACTTGTCGGCAGACACCACGATCTGCTTGCCGGCATCCACCAGCGCGTTGAAGGTGTGGAAGAACTCCTCCTGGGTGTTGTCCTTGCCGATCAGGAACTGCAGGTCGTCGATCATCAGCACGTCGACCGAGCGCAGCTGTTCCTTGAACTCCATGGTCTGCTGCGAGCGGATCGCGGCGATGAAGCGGTACATGAACTTTTCGGCCGACATGTAGGCGACCGACACCGGGCCGGCCGCGCGTGCCGCGCGCGTCAGCTCGAGCCCGATCGCGTGCATCAGGTGCGTCTTGCCGAGCCCGACCCCGCCGTAGAGGAACAGCGGGTTGAAGCCGGGGCTGGACGGCCGTTCCGCCACCCTTCTCGCACAGGCATAGGCGAACTCGTTCGGCTTGCCGACGACGAAGCCGTCAAAGGTGAAGCGCGGGTCGAGCGGAGCCGCGAGATCGCCGCGCGGCTCCGCCGGCGCCGCGGGAGGAACGTGGACGGGAACGGGAGCAGCCATCTGCACCGGCGCGGCGGGCGCGGACGGAGCAGCCGCCACCGAGGCGGCCGGCGCACGGAGTTCCGGCGACAGCATCAGCTCGACGCGGCGGACGGCGGCGATCTCGCCGTTCCACAGGGTGCCGAGGCGATCGCCGTACTGGCTTCGCACCCAGTCGCGCAGGAAGCGGGTCGGCAGGTAGAGCGTGATCTCGTCGTGGTCGACCGGCCCGAGCGTCATCTGTCTCAGCCAGGTATGGTATTCCACCTCGCCAACCTCGGCCTGCAACCGGCTGCAGATGCGCGACCAGTGCGCCGCGAGCGGATGAGCGTCCGAAGCTGCGACCGCGTCGGCCGACCGCTCCATCACCGTGTCGGCCGAGGCGCCGCTCAGGACACCCGACTCATGCCTGCTGGACGTCACTCGCACCCCACCCGCTCTGCCATCGACGTCAAGGCTCGTTGCCAGCACTGCATCTTTCGCCGATGCGTGGACGATACGACACAGGCCGCAGCATGCGGCGCGTTCAACCGTGCACAAGCAGGGAGATGCGGTTTTCGCAGCGACCGGTCGGCGTCATGACCGTTCCAAGACGATAAGCCGCAGCGTGGTGGGTGGCAACGGGAATCTGGACGGGATGCAAAAAGCGCTGATTGCGGCACAGTCAAGACGAAATCGACGCCGCATCCGGTTTTGCGCGGGGCGGCATACGCGTGACAAGCGCAACAAAAAGGCCGCGTGCATGCACGCGGCCCGTTGCGGCGGTTCCGGGTTGGACGGCCGGCGGTCAGGCGGCCGCGATCGCCTTGATCCGGGCGGACAGGCGCGAGATCTTGCGCGACACCGTGTTGGCATGGATCACGCCCTTGCCGGACGCGCGCTGCATCTCCGGCTGCGCGTCGCGCAGCGCGGCCGCGGCCTGCTCCTTGTTGCCCGACGCGATCGCGGTCTCGACCTTCTTGATGAAGGTGCGCATGCGCGACTTGCGCGCCGCGTTGCGTGCGGTGCGGACTTCGGTCTGTCGGATGCGCTTGCGCGCCGATGCGGTGTTCGCCATTGTTCTCTGTTCACTACGACGCGGTCACGAGCCGGGGACGGCAGGAACCGGTCGGTCCCGGGTGCCAAGCCGATCCGGCGAAGGGTCGGTCTTCTAGGGCACGATCCCGGCTGGCGTCAAGCAACGTCGCGGTGAGGCGGCCGCCCGGCTCAGCGCTGCAGCCGCGGGCAGAAGAAGCTGCTCCGGCCGCCCTGCACGATGCGGCCGATGCCGGGACAGGCAGGCGGGCCGGGGCAGTCCGGGCAGCCCTGGCCCGCCCGGCCGTAGACGCGCCAGGCGTGCTGGAAGAAGCCGAGCTCGCCGTCCGGCTGCACGTAGTCGCGCAAGCTGGACCCGCCCGCGTCGATCGCCTCCTCCAGCACCGCGCGGATCGCCGCCACCAGCCGCCCGATCGCGGCCCGGCCGACGCTGCCCGCTTCCCGCTCCGGCGACAGCCGGGCCCGGAACAGCGCCTCGCACACGTAGATGTTGCCGAGTCCCGCCACCACGCGCTGGTCCAGCAGCGCCGCCTTGAGGCTGGTCCGACGCGCCGCCAGCGCCGCCGCCAGGACCGACGGGCCGAAGCCCGGCTCCAGCGGCTCCGGGCCCAGCCCCGCCAGCAGGCGATGCGAGTCCTCGGCGGCGGTCGGCATCAGGTCGATCGCCCCGAACCGGCGCGGGTCGACCAGGCCGAACCGGCAGCCCTGCTCGGTCTCGATCACCACGTGCTCGTGCCGTCCCACCAGCACCGGCACCGCGGGATCGAGACGGAGCAGGTTGACCCGGCCGGACATGCCCAGATGCAGCAGCATGCTGTCGCCGCCGTCCAGGCGCATCAGGATGTACTTGCCCCGACGCTGGAAACCCTGCACCCGGGCGCCGCGCAGCCGGGCTGCCAGCCCGGGCGGCATCGGCCAGCGCAGGTCAGGCCGGCGCATCTCGGCGCGGACAATGGTGTGCCCTTCGAGATGCGCCCGCATCCCGCGCATCACGGTCTCGACTTCTGGGAGTTCCGGCATCGCTCGGCAGCACGCTATACCGGGCCCCCATGAGCGACAATCCGCAAGGCCCCGTCCCGCCCACCACCGATTTCGGCTTCCGCGACGTGCCGCTGCACCAGAAGAAGCCGATGGTGCGCGCCGTGTTCGACAGCGTGGCGCCGCGCTACGACCTGATGAACGACCTGATGTCGCTCGGCATCCACCGCGCCTGGAAGCGCGCCTTCGTCGCCGCCCTGGCGCCACGGCCGTCCCTGAGCCTGCTGGACCTCGCGGGCGGCACCGGCGACATCAGCTTCGGCTGGCTGCGCGCCGGCGGCGGTCCCGCGATCCTGTCCGACATCAACGCGAGCATGCTGGCGGTCGGCCACACGCGGGCGGTGCAGAACGCCCTGATCGGCGGTCTCCGCTTCCTGGTCGCCGACGCCGAGCGCCTGCCGCTTCCTCCTCGCAGCGTCGACCGGGTGTCGATCGCGTTCGGCCTGCGCAACTGCACCGACAAGGCGGCGGTGCTGTCGGAGGCCAGGCGGGTGCTCAAGCCCGGCGGACGGTTCCTCTGCCTGGAGTTCTCCCGCGTGCAGGTGGCGGTGCTGGCGCCGGTCTACCGCGCCTGGTCGTTCGGGGTGCTGCCGCGGCTGGGTCAGGCGGTGGCAGGCGACGCCGCCAGCTACCAGTATCTGGCCGAAAGCATCGCCAAGTTCCCGGACCAGCAGGCGCTGGCGCAGATGCTGCGCGAGGCCGGCCTGGCCCAGGTCGCGGTGCGGAACCTGTCGGGGGGCATCGCCGCGATCCATTCCGGCTGGCGCCTGTGAGCCAGACGACAGGGATCCCGGGGGCCGACCCGCTGCACGGGCGGCGCGTGCTGCTGATCGTCAGCGGCGGGATCGCCGCCTACAAGGCGCTGGAGCTGATCCGGCTGCTGACCGGGCACGGCTGCGCGGTGCGCTGCGTGCTGACCGCCGGCGGCGCGCAGTTCGTCACCCCGCTCAGCCTGCAGGCGCTGAGCGGTGCCCCGGTGCACACCACGCTGTGGTCGCTCACCGACGAGAGCGAGATGGGCCACATCGCCCTGTCCCGTTCCGCCGACCTCGTGGTGGTGTGCCCGGCCTCGGCCGACATCCTGGCGCAGATGGCGGCCGGCCTCGCCTCCGATCTCGCCACCACCCTGCTGCTCGCCACCGACACCCCGGTGCTGGCGGCGCCGGCGATGAACGTGCGCATGTGGGAGCACCCCGCCACGCGCGCCAACCTCGCCACGCTGCTCGCCCGCGGCGTCCGCCTGGTCGGGCCGGACGAAGGAGTGATGGCCTGCAACGAGTTCGGGCCCGGCCGCCTCGCCGAGCCGCCGGCGATCCTGGACGCGATCGCCGCCCTGCTGCCGGCCGCATCGGCGCCGCAGGACCTCGCCGGCCGGCACGCCCTGGTCACCGCCGGCCCGACCCACGAGCCGATCGACCCGGTGCGCTACATCGCCAACCGCAGCAGCGG
>CAXUEL010000184.1:0-6869 GCA_964249915.1 uncultured Acetobacteraceae bacterium
GCCGCGGCACCGGGCGGCTGAGCCGCACCCCCCTGCCCCAGGCCAACGCCTACCTCATGGTGCAGCGGCGCACGCTCGCCGCCGGCATCGGCACCCGGATCGGCAACCACAGCTTCCGGGCGACGGGGATCACCGCCTACCTGAAGAACGGGGGCACGCTGGAGAACGCCGCCGCCATGGCCAACCACGCCAGCACACGGACTACCCAGCTTTACGATCGTAGGCGTGACGAGATTAGCCTCGATGAGGTGGAGCGGATCAGGGTGTAGAGCCATTAAAAGTCAGGATAAAACTTTACCTGTCTCCACGTAGAATTCCATCTTGCTAAGAGAGTCAGAATGTCGTTTAACACTCTGGACTACCGATAGTAGGTCGACGGCGGTCCCCGACCAAGAGTGACCGCCGCCGTAATTCATGGAGATGGAATCCCTATGAACATCGAAATGTTCGTTGACGGCCAGTTGTTAGTCAAGACAGATCTTGATTTTCCGCTGCTGCTAAAAGTTATCGCAGATGCGGCAAGGCAGCACGCAAGTGAATCCAAAAGCACACCAGCAACTGAATCTCAAATGAAGGATCTTTTGTCGCGAATTGATCAGAGAAGTGTCGAGTATCTCAACACAATTGCTGCTAGCGAGGACGGCTCGATAACCTGGCACAAGATGAGAGAGATCTTCGGCATTAAGAAGGAAAACGATTGGGCAGCTTACTCAGGCTCATTCGGCAAGGGTATTACTCGGGCATATAGGAAAATTCTGAACGACAAGTCGGCTCGACTTATCTGGTGGATTGAAGCTGATTGGGATGAATACGAGTGGGATTCTGACATGTGCTGTGTCTCCATCGACGGTCCTGCCTTGTCGGCTTTGCGTTCTGTAGCGGGTAGCTAAAAGAACACTGAGGGTGTCGTGCAGACGATGCCCTCAGCTACTTCGAAGCCCGTGATAGACTGGATTATCACGTGCTAAGGGCGGGTGACAGGGATTTGTCGTTGAGTTGCGCTCTATTCTGAAGAACTCGCTTGTTTGGAGCTAGGCGTAATGCTTATAGGGCAGAGACTTCAATGGACCTAGAGAACTTCGAGAAGCGTCAGGCAGTCACCGCATGGCGAGACCGCCTGCAACTGTCTGCGTGGGTCTTAGTAAACGAGGCTAGCAACAAGGCGCGTAGTTCTTTAGAGCAAAAATTACATGAGGCGGGGATACACGACTCGCTATGGGATCCATCTCACTTTGCTCGAACCCGGATTGATGCGGCAATGCGTGAATCTTTAGAGGTCCCACTGAGGAATATATTCGCACAGGCCGCTGAGGAGCTATACGAACTTGACTCAGCCTACAAGTCGCTCTCCGATGTGTTGACTTCTAGTGTTGATCAATTGAACTATCCGAGCATGGCTATGTCGGATGATAAGCGGGATCAGTCTACCGCCATCACCGCTAGGCTTGTACCGGTCAAACAACGGCTCTCATTGATGGCAAACCTTGTCAAGCAAAGGGTCGTATCAAAAGGAGTATTAGAGTGGGGTGCAAAGGCATTAGGTCAGATTGGTGAGGTTGCCGATGCAGCCGTTCTGAAAGTTCAGAACAACACTGGGTTGCATGATCGCTTACGCTGTGTGGCGGTCGAGCGGATCGAGCGAGCTTGGATGAGCGACCGCGGTGACCACTCTCCTCTGATGGCGCAAATCGTCGCTGCTGTTGACAAGGTAACTAATCAAACCCGGAGCTTGGCATCATGAGCATAGCAGCAGAACTGCTAGGCACATTCCTGATACCAAAAGATAATGCTTTGAGTGGTCTACAAAGCGGCGTCTTGCAAAGGGTGGGCAGCGTGATACGTTGGGTTTCTGGGCCTGAAAAGGGCCGGATCCATAGCCATATGCAGGAAACCGGTCTTTATGAACAACTCGCGAACACTTCGTTCAAGCTCGGCGAGATATCTAAAGGCTTGGAGGTAATGCAAACGTTTCAAATAGCTAACCTTGCTCTTGATACTTTGAATATCGGGATATCGGTTGCTGGCTTTGCATTGATGAATGCCAAACTCAATGCGGTACAGGGAGCGATTCAGAACCTGTCGGTTGGAATTAATGTTGTCAGCGAGAAGCTAGATCAGATCCGACAGGAGCGAATCGACGAGGACTTCCTCACTCTGCGTTCACTTGCACGACGTTTCGATGAAGCGTGGCATCTCAGTAGCCATAGCGATGCTACACAGCAGTGGCTCGTCATTCAGGCTGAGGCACGCCGATATCAAGATCTTTTCGAGCATCGCGCCCGTCTCTTACTCGCTGAGGCGGTGCCAGAATTTGCGCTTGCTGACCGCATGATTGATGCTTTGGCTTTGACAGGGAGTCTTCGCACATCAGCTGCAATGGCTGCCAATGAAGGGCAGCTCGCCAAGCAAATTTCTGACGAGAATGCTCGACAGATTGAAGCTCTAACCGGGTCTATAGGACTTGTTGATCTTGTGCGCGCGAAAATGCCGGTAGGTATCGACCCAGGGTCGCAAGAGTGGAAGTCGACCTTTGCTGAGGTAAACGACAATGCCAGACCGCAAGTTGCAAAGATGCGTGAACGCGAAGCCAGTGCTATGACCCGTTCGGCACCACTGCCATTGCTTGAGGAGCGGAAGATCGCACCGAATGCTTGGTTACGAGCTGCACGGGAAGAGACCAATGAGCCTCTCCTGCTGTTGAGTGCCTAGGCTGGGTGATGTGAAGGTTGGCTCGATCAGAGCCATCCCAGCTTCAGAAGATTTAGAATAAAGGTCGAACGGCACCAATGTCGGTTTCACTACTAGCTGGAAAAGGCGACCGTGGATTATAAGCGACAAATTACAACATGGTGGAGACGTTTGCTGTTGCAACTAGACGGCTGATAGCCGACCATCCGCTTCTGGGCGATCAGAATTAGTATTCATGCTGATATGCTATTGCTAATTGTGTAATAGATCCGGGCGCACAGCAGCTTGAAACCTTAGCCTTCGCCAACACTAACACTTCGATCTTGTACACTTATCGGATACACATGCCCAAACCTCGGCACCGCCCTAGCCGCTCCTCCTCCTCCGGCCGTGCCTATACCATCAATCTAAACGCCGCCTAAATGCCCCTCCCTACGCTGCTTGTGCCAAGGTAGTTCCTGCGAACACTTGCCGTTAGCCCGGATAACCGATAGACCGGATAACCGAATAGATGGGAGGTTAAGGTGGACCGAAAGACACCAGTTATAAGTTTTGCGTCCACAAAAGGTGGTGTTGGCAAAACAACCCTTACATTTGTGCTGGCGACCGCCTTCGCTCATCGGATAACCGGAAGCTCGGAATACCGGGTCGCATGCATCGACGCGGATCCTAATACCACACTCGATACCGCTCTCCGGAAGACTGGTTTCACAGAAATCTTGTCTATGGTGAGCGACGCAGAAACCCTTCTCCCAACCCTTCGAGATGCACAGCGCTTGGCAGATTTGGTTCTAATCGATCTCGAGGGATCAGCTAACCAAGCTATGCTCTATGCTGCCGGCAAGAGTGACCTCGTTATCATTCCTGCCCAGCCGTCTGCCTTCGACGTACGCGAGGCTCGAAAGACAGCCGGCGTCGTGCAGCAGGCGGCCGATTTGGTACAGCGAGAGATACCGATCAGCGTCGTTCTGACGAGGACGCCGGTTCTTCGGCAGCGAGTAGCAGATCATTCCCGCTCCCAATTTGAGAAGGCAGAGCTCCCGCTGCTACCTGTCGAACTTGTGCAACGGGCTGCGTTCCAGACGATGACCTATACAGGACAGCCTCCTTTCCTTGCGGAACCAGCTGGTGGTGCGGCGACCAATGTCGATGCCTTGGCTGATGCAATTGCCAAGTTGATCGGCCTCGCTACCCATGCTCGCGGACCGGTCAGGACCGAGGCATGAGCAGGAAGCAGCTTCCTAGTTTGCCCGATCTCGAAGAAGAGGACTCGGTCTTCCAGAGGAAAATGCGTCCTCTTGTAGAGCAAGCTCTTCCTAAAGACCGGAAGCCCGTTGTTCAGGAAAGACGGACATCCGGTAGTCCGGATAAACGGCCAGCCGGACTTGTGGGCGCAGCTCAGCAACTGGAGCGAGTTGAAGCTGCTCGAGGAGCCAAACGGCGCTTCGAATACCTTATTCCTGAACGGGTTGGGCGTGCTCTAGCCAGTGATGCAGCATCTCGTGGAATTTCCGCGACGACTCGGCTCCTTGAGGTGCTCCGGGATGCCGGATATCCGGTTATCCAGGAAGATCTAGTCGATCTTCGGAAGATGCCAAAGCGCTGAAAATTCAATCATTTACAAGGTGATCGTAACGAGGGCAGGCTACTGTTTCCGGGATCAACCCGGAAGCACATCAAGGTGTGGACATGATCTAAAAGCGAAAGGCCGCCTCGAAAGGCGGCCCCCGATCCGGCCGAAGCCGGAAGTCTCACTCGCTTGGCGGCTGTGAGCTTCCTGCATCCTGTTGTTTTTTGCAAGCTAAGCTTGCCACGGGAGTGCTTTGCCTAACGGGTGCCCGATCTGACGACACGGCCATCGCCAGGAGACTGACGATGACGGTTAAGCTGGGGGTTCGGCTGGGCCGGACCCGACGGGAGAAGGTGTTCGGCGAGGGCTGTTCTATTCCACTCGACCGCAACGCCAAGGCGCGGATCTGGGCCTACGCGCTGGCACGCACTGCACGATTGCGCCGCCCCGGCCAGCACCGTGGGCCGCTGACCCGCGCCATGCTGGACGTGCTGCGCGCGCTGCTGTGGCACTTCCACAATCGGACCAGCGGCCGGTGCTTCCCTTCCTACGAGCGTATCGCAGACAGCGCCCGTGTGCACCGAGCCACCGTGGCGCGGGCGATCGCTGTCCTCGAGCGGGAAGGCGTGCTGACCTGGGAGAACCGCTTGGTGCGCCAGCGCGTGGCGGTCGAGGGTCTGTTTGGCCCGCAGTGGACGATGGTCCCCAGGCGCACCTCCAACGCCTATCGCTTCCACGACTACCGGCGTGATGCCTTCGGACGACCGGTTGATGCTCCCTTTTCCCCTAAGTCGCAGAAGCCGATTGGAATCCCATCTCAAGAAAATCAAAAGCTTGCTCATGGACAAGCGGAGCGCGGAGCGGTCGTGCCTCTCGATCCCACCAATCCGCTCGAGGCAGCCTTGCTCAGGCTGGGTCAGGCCATGAGGTAGCCCGGGGTCTGGCAGGCCTTCATGGGCGAGCTTTGGCTGCTTCCCTGCAACCACTCGCGCAGCTTGGACCACCGCCTGCGAGCGTTGCCATTCCTGACCGCCATGGCCAGCGCCTTGCGCTGCCCGACCAGCACCACCAGACGCTTGCCACAGGTCACCCCGGTGTAGAGCAGGTTGCGCGCCAGCATCGCGTAGTGCTGCGTCACCAGCGGGATCACCACCACAGGATACTCCGACCCCTGCGCCTTGTGGATCGTCGTCGCGTAGGACAGCACCAGCTCGTCCAGCTCCCCAAAGCCATACTCCACCGCACGACCCTCGAAGCTGACCGTCAGCACGCTCTCCTCCATGTCGATGGCCGTGATGATGCCGAGGTCGCCGTTGAACACGTCGCGCTCGTAGTCGTTGGCCACCTGCATCACCTTGTCGCCCGGGCAGAAGGTCCAGCCGAACCGCTCCACCCGGCGCTCGCCCGGCGGGTTCAGTGCCTGTTGCAGCGCGATGTTGAGCGTTCGGGCCCCCAGGCTGCCCCGGTTCATCGGGCACAGCACCTGCACGTCGCGCACCGGGTCCAACCCAAACCGCCTGGGGATCCGGCTGGTGATGACCGATAGGAGCTTCCGGGCCGCGTCCTCCGGCTCGTCCGCCTCCACGAAGAAGAAGTCCGACCCCTCCGGCGCCGTCAGCTCCGGCATCTGCCCCTGGTTGATGCGGTGGGCGTTGGTGATGATCCGGCTTTGCGCCGCCTGGCGGAACACCTCAGTCAGCCGGATCACCGGCACCGCGTCCGAGCCGATGATGTCGGCCAGCACCTGGCCCGGGCCCACGCTCGGCAGCTGGTCCACGTCGCCGACCAGCAGCAGGGCCGCCTCCTTCGGCAGCGCCTTGAGCAGGGCCCGCATCAGCGGCACGTCCACCATGCTGGCCTCGTCCACCACCAGCAGGTCGCACGCCAGCGGATGCTCCTCGCCCCGCTTGAAGCCGCCGGTCTTCGGATCAGCCTCCAGCAGCCGGTGGATGGTGCGGCCCTCCAGGCCGGTGCTCTCCGTCAGCCGCTTGGCTGCGCGTCCTGTCGGGGCGCACAGCGCTACTTCCACGCCCTTGGCCCCCAGCACCTTGAGGATGGAGTTCACCAGAGTGGTCTTGCCGACACCGGGACCGCCGGTGATCACCAGCACCTTGCTCCGCACCGTCAGGCGCAGCGCCTCGGCCTGGCTCGGCGCCAGCTTGAGACGGGTCTTGCCCTCCACCCACGGGATCGCCCGGTCCACGTCGATCGCCAGCCAGGGCGGCTGGTCGGAGGACAGCAGGCGCAGCTGCTCGGCGATCACCTGCTCGGATCGGTAGAGGCCGGCCAGGAACACGCACGGCTCGTCGCCCACGATGTCGGCCACTAGGGCGCCGTCCTGCAGTTCCAGCCCAAGCGCCGTCGACCTCGACCTCGATCAGCTCGGCCGTGCTGCGGATCAGCTTGGCCACCGGTAGGCCGCAGTGGCCCTGGCCGGTCGCCTCCGCCAGCCCGAAGGACAACCCGGCGCGCACCCGGATCAGCGCCTGCTTGTCGATCCCGAGCTTGGCGGCCACCTGGTCGGCGGTGCGGAAGCCGATGCCGCTTATGTCGCGGGCCAGGCGGTAGGGGTTCTCGGTGATCAGCGCGATCGCCTCCTGCCCGTAGGTCT
>CAXUEL010000185.1:0-6824 GCA_964249915.1 uncultured Acetobacteraceae bacterium
CGGCACGCCGGCGCCACGAGCGGCTGGTCAGTGGGCGGCGACCACCGGCGCGTCGGGATGGACGGCGGCGAACCGGTCCAGCGGGTCGGGACCGGCGACGAGCAGCCCGGGCGGCCCCGCAGGCTCGCATCCCGCCTCGGCCGCCAGGCGCAACCGCGGCCCCTTGCCGCCCTGGGCGCTGCGGACCACGCGCACCAGCACCGGATCGCCGTCCCCCAGGCGCGGGTCGCCGTCCCGCAGCGGCAGGAAGCCGGACCCCGAGGCGAGCGACACGAACGCGCCGCCGAGCGCCGGCAGCACCGCCTCGACCCGGCCGCGGTGCAGGTCGCCGACGCCGTCCGGCGCGCCCGGCCGCCACAGCGCGTAGTCCAGCAGGCGTTCGTCCTCGACCGCGGCGACGCGTATCTCGCCCGGACTGCAGGCTGCCAGCAGCCGGATGCTCACCGGTCGCTCACGGCAGCCAGCCGCGTCCGCGCAGCAGCTGCGCGGTCTCGAACAGCGGCAGGCCGACCACGTTGGAATAGCTGCCGGACAGGAAGCGCACGAAGGCGGCGACGTGGCCCTGCAGCGCGTAGCCGCCGGCCTTGCCGTGCCAGTCCCCGGCCGCGATCAGCGCGTCGACCTGACGGTCGGACAGGCGCGACAGCCCGACCACGCTTTCCACGATCCGGCCGGTCGTGCTGCCGTCCGGCTGGCGCAGCACCACCGCGGTGAGCACCGTGTGCCGGCGCCCGGACAGCAGCGACAGGCAGCGCCTGGCGCACGCCTCGTCCTCCGCCTTGGGCAGGATGCGGCGCCCGAGCGACACCGCGGTGTCGGCCGCCAGCACAAGCCCGGCGTCGGGCGCCAGGCCCACGGCGGCGGTCGCCTTGGCCTCCGCCAGCCGCGCGACGTACGCGCGCGGCAGCTCGCGCTGCCGCGGCGTCTCGTCGATGTCGGGTCGGAGGATCGCGTCGGGAACGATGCCGATCTGCGCCAGCAGGTCCCGCCGGCGCGGGCTCGCCGAAGCGAGGAACAGCCTGGCGCGCGGAACCCCGGTCCCGGGTTCGGCCAACCCGGTGTCTACTTGAAGCGGAAGGTGATTCGACCCTTGGATAGGTCGTACGGCGTCATCTCGACGTTGACGCGGTCGCCGGCCAGGACGCGGATGCGGTTCTTGCGCATCTTGCCGCTGGTATGGGCGAGGATGGTGTGCTCGTTGTCGAGCTTCACCCTGAACATGGCGTTGGGCAGCAGCTCCTGCACGGTGCCGCTGAACTCGATCATGTCTTCCTTAGACATCGCGCCGGTCTTGTCGTTGCAGCATGGAGCATCGACGCATCAGGCGCCTCCTGGTGATGTTGGAAAGAAGCCGGAACGGCCGGAAGGGCGGCACGACGACACGCCGATGGCCGGTCCGCACGGGATTGCGGGCCGGAACATGAGGATTGCCTCCTCCCGGGTCAAGCGCGCCCGAGCCGGACCGACACGCTGCGCGCGTGCGCCTGCAACCCTTCCGCCCCCGCCAGCGCCACCGCCGCCGGCCCGACCCGGGCCAGTCCGTCCGCGCCGGCGGCAAGCCAGGTGGTGCGCTTGAGGAAGTCGTACACCGACAACCCGGAGGCGAACCGCGCGGTGCGGCTGGTCGGCAGCACGTGGTTGGGACCGCCGACATAGTCACCGATCGCTTCCGGGCAGTGCCGGCCACGGAAGATCGCGCCGGCGTGCCGGATCGAGCGGAACGCCTCCGCATCGTCGGCCAGCATCAGCTGCAGGTGCTCCGGCGCCAGCCGGTTCACCAGCGGCCAGATCTGGTCCAGGCGGTCGGTCACGATGATGGCGCCGTAGCTGTTCCAGCTCGCCCGGGCGATCGCGCCGCGCGGCAGCGTGTCCAGCGCGCAGTCCACGGCGACGGCGACGGCGTCGGCGAAGCCGGCGTCGTCGGTGAGCAGGATCGACTGCGCCAGTTCGTCGTGCTCGGCCTGGGCCAGCAGGTCGAGCGCCACGTGCTCCGGATCGTTGTCGCGGTCCGCGACGATGACCACCTCGGACGGCCCGGCGATGCTGTCGATGCCGACATGCCCGAACACCTGCCGCTTGGCTTCCGCGACATACGCGTTGCCCGGGCCGACGATCCGGTCCACCGCCGCGATCGTCGCGGTGCCGTAGGCCAGCGCCCCCACCGCCTGCGCCCCGCCGATGCGGTAGATCTCCTCGACCCCCGCCAGCCGCGCCGCCGCCAGCACGGTCGGGTTCAGCCGGCCGCCGGGGCAGGGCACGCACATGGCGATCCGGCCGACGCCGGCGACGCGGGCCGGAACCGCGTTCATCAGCACCGAGGACGGATACGCCGCCGTGCCGCCGGGCACGTAGATCCCGACGGCATCGAGCGCGGTCCAGCGCAGGCCGAGCGTCACTCCCGCCTCGTCGGCGAACGAGAAGTCGCGCGGCAGCTGGGCGCGGTGGAACAGCTCGATGCGCCGCGCCGCGAACTCCAGCGCCTCGGCCAGCGCCGGCTCGACCTCAGCCACGGCGTGGTCGATCTCGGCTGCGGTGACGCGCAGCCGCTCCGGCAGCAGCGGCTGCGGGTGCCGATCGAACCGATCGGTATGCGCGCACACCGCCGCGTCGCCCGTCTCCCGCACCGACTCCAGTATCGCCCGCACCGGCGCGTCGACCCGGCTCCCGCCGTCCCGGGCCTCCTCCACCAGGGCCGTGAACGCGGCCCCAAACCCCGGCTCCGCCGTCGACAGCCGCCTCATGCCTTGTCGCCCGTGCCGAACCCGTCGACCGCCGCGCGGAACCGCCCGATCCAGGCCCCGATCGCTTCCGGCCGGGTCTTGAGCGCGGTGCGGTTGACGATCAGCCGGCTGGTCACCTCGGCGATCACCCCCACCTCACGCAGCCCGTTCGCCTTCAAGGTGGAGCCGGTCTGCACCAGGTCGACGATCAGCCGGCACAGGCCGAGGCCGGGTGCGAGCTCCATCGCCCCGTTCAGGTGCACGATGTCGGCGTGCACCCCTCGTGCCGCGAAGTGGCGGCGGGCGATGTTGGGATACTTGGTCGCGACCCGCACCTGCGACCAGCGCGCCGGGTCGTCCCCCACCGCCGCCGACAAGGGTTCCGCGATCGACACCCGGCAGCCGCCGATGCGCAGGTCGAGCGGGGCGTAGATCTCCGGATAGTCGAACTCCATCAGCACGTCGGCGCCGCAGATGCCGATCTGCGCCGCGCCGAACGCCACGAAGGTCGCCACGTCGAACGGGCGGACGCGTATCACGTCCAACATCGGGTCGTCGGTGGCAAACCGCAGGCGGCGGCTGTCCTCGTCGCGGCAATCCGCTGCCGGAACCACGCCTGCCGCCGCCAGCAGCGGCGCGCACTCGCCCAGGATGCGGCCCTTGGGCAGCGCCAGAACCAGTGGCGTGGCGATTTCCGGCGCAAGGGCGGCGGCTCTGGACAGCGCGGACATGACCTCTCCGGAACATCCCTGCGGGTGGCCTACCCGACCCACCCCAGGACGATGCGGCCGGCGTTAGCATCCGCGGCACGAAAGCGGAAGGCCGCCATCCGGACAGCCGGCGCGTCAGTCGGTCAGGCGCTCGATCACCGCGCCGCAGCCGGACAGCTTGCGCTCCACCGCCTCGTAGCCGCGGTCGAGGTGGTACACCCGGCTCAGCATGGTCTCGCCCGTCGCCGCCAGGCCGGCCAGGATCAGCGAGAACGACGCGCGCAGGTCGGTCGCCATCACCTGGGCGCCTGACAGCGACTCCACGCCGCGTATGATCGCCGACGCGCCGTGCACGTTGATCCGGGCCCCCATCCGGTTCAGCTCGGGCACGTGCATGAAGCGGTTCTCGAAGATCGTCTCGGTCATCATCGAGGCGCCCTCGGCCACCGAGAACAGCGCCATGAACTGCGCCTGCATGTCGGTCGGGAAGCCGGGATAGGGCTCGGTCATCACGTCGACGCCGCGCAGCCGGCCGGAGCGGCGGACACGCAGGGCGTCCTCCTCCTCGATCACCTCGATGCCGGCCTCCTCGAGCGTGCGCACCACCGCCCGCAGGTGCCCCACCTGGCCGCCGACCAGCCGCACGTCGCCGCCGGCGATGCCGACCGCACAGGCATAGGTGCCGCACTCGATCCGGTCCGACACCACCGCATGGCGGGCGCCGTGCAGCCGGTCGACCCCGTCGATCACCAGGATGCCGGTTCCCGCTCCGGTGACCTGCGCGCCCATGGCGTTCAGGCAGGCCGCCAGGTCGTCGATCTCCGGCTCGCGCGCGGCGTTGACGATCTCGGTGCGGCCGGACGCCAGGGTGGCCGCCATCAGCAGGTTCTCGGTAGCGCCGACGGAGGCGAACGGCAGCACGATCCGGGCGCCGGTCAGGCCGGCGGGCGCCCGGGCGTCGATGTAGCCAGCTTCCAGCCGGATCTCGGCGCCGAGCGCTTCCAGCCCCTTGAGGTGCAGGTCCACCGGCCGCGTGCCGATCGCGCAGCCGCCCGGCAGCGACACGCGGGCCTCGCGGGCACGCGCCAGCAATGGACCCAGCACCAGGATCGAGGCCCGCATCTTGGAGACGATGTCGTACGGCGCCTCGGTGTTGCTGATGTCGCCGCCGACCGACAGCACCTGGCCCGCGCCCGGGGCGTCGCCAGGGCCCCCGACGTCCTCGACGGTGATCCCGTGCTGGGCCAGGAGCAGACGCATGGTGGCGATGTCGTCGATCCGCGGCACGTTCGACAGCACCAACCGCTCCGACGTCAGCAGCCCGGCGACCAGCAGCTTGAGTGCCGAGTTCTTCGCCCCTCCGATCGGGATCTCGCCGTGCAGCGGACGTCCGCCTCGTATCAGGAACCGGTCCATCGCACGTTCTCCGTTACATGCGCGGCGTGGCGACGCCACGCTGGCCCATGTACTTGCCGGCCTTGTCGGCATAGCTCACCTCGCACGGCCCGGCTCCCTGCAGGAACAGGAACTGGCAGATGCCCTCGTTGGCATAGATCCGGGCGGGAAGCGGCGTGGTGTTGCTGATCTCGATCGTGACCTGCCCCTCCCATTCCGGCTCCAGCGGCGTCACGTTGACGATGATCCCGCAGCGCGCATAGGTCGACTTGCCGAGGCAGATCACCAGCACGTCGCGCGGGATGCGGAACACCTCGATCGTGTGCGCGAGCGCGAAGCTGTTGGGCGGAATGATGCAGACCGGAACGGTTCGGGTGACGAAGCTCTGCTCGCTGAAGTTCTTCGGGTCGACGGTGACGCTGTCAACGTTGGTGAACACCTTGAACTCGGACGCCACCCGGGCATCGTAGCCGTAGGAGGACAGTCCGTAGCTGATCACGCCCTCGCGGTGCTGCGTCTCGACGAACGGCTCGATCATCGCCCGCTCCCTGGCCATCCGGCGGATCCAGCTGTCGGGCATCACCGGCATGACAATCGATCCTCGTCGAGACGGCCCGCGATCCCGATACCGGCCGGGAACAAGGCCTACCAGGACCACTAGCCCGGCTTCAGTCCGATGGGCAATCGCCGGAGCAGGGAAGTGCCGTGTCGTCCGCCCGTTCGGCATCCGCAACGGGCAGCGCCGCATCGTCTCGCAACCAGGCCTGCCGCTTGCGGCGCCGGAGGTTCTCCCGGAGCGCTGCGGCCTCGCGTGCGAGCCGGGCCTGGCGCTCGGCAGCCTGCCGGCCAGGCAGGGCCGGCTTGGCGTCGGAAGGCTCGGTCATGGCGGGCCCCGTCGGCTGGTGCTGCTGCAGGGACTCGAACCCTGGACCTCTCCCTTACCAAGGGAGTGCTCTACCACTGAGCTACAGCAGCACGATCGTCGAGCGTGGCGCGGTTCCTAGCTTCTCGTGCCAAACGCTGCAAGGGCTTTGGCCCGCCCGTGCCGGATCACCGCGGCACGGCGCGGACAGACACCGCGTAGCTGTCCAGGAACACGCGCACCGCACCACTGACGATCGCCTCGATCTCGCCGGCCGAGACGTCGGAGACCAGCTGCAGCCGGCGCTTGGTGCAGGCCGGAGCCTGGCACAGCGCGAAGAACTGCCCGGCGGCGACGTGCGGGTCGGCGTCGCGCAGGATGCCGTTGCGCATCTGCTCGGTCAGCCAGCCAGCCATGTGCAGCAGCGCCATCTGCGGGCCGGTATCCCAGTAGATGCGCGCCAGATGCGGGAACTTGCCGGCTTCGGACACCACGATGCGGAACAGCACGAGGCTGCCCGGCGACAGGATCTGCCGGACCATGCGCAGGCCGATCTCGCGCAGGATGACCTCGAGGCGGCCCTGGTCGGCAACCGGCTCGAACACCTGCAACAAGGTGGTGGCCGCCTTCTGGGACACGAAGGCGGCGAACAGGTCGGATTTGCTCGCGAAGTAGTTGTAGAGCGTTCCCTTGGAAACGGCGGCCTGCAGCGCGATGCGCGACATGCTGGCACCCTCGTAGCCGCACTCGGTGAAGACAATCTCGGCGCCCTGGATGATCTGCTGCCGCTTGGGCGCGGAATGCTCGTCCTGGTCCGCCATGGCCCATCCCTGCCGCATCGCTTGGCCAGGCAGGATGGCCGAGCTCGGATGCGACCGGGTCCAACGTTGACCCTGTCAGCAAAGCAGATATCGGAGTGTTGTCAACGCTGACCAATCGGTCACCAAATGCCAGAGCGGAAGCGCGACGGGGCGCAGGGCGGACGGCCGTCCCCAGTTTCTCCTTTCCGTAGCCTTGACGCAGGTCGCGTTGGAGCCTAAATCCCCGTTCGCCAGCCGATGGCCCAGAACGCTGTTGCGTTCCCCCACCGGTTCAGCTAGGTTCAGCCCCCCTATTCGGGCCTGACCTATCTATCTG
>CAXUEL010000186.1:0-6799 GCA_964249915.1 uncultured Acetobacteraceae bacterium
GTCCTGCCGCCGCCTGGGGCGCGGTGCTGGCCTGGGCGGTCGGCGGGGCGTGGCTCGGCTGGTTCCTGCGCCGGCAGGACAGCCCGATGGCGCCGGACCGGCGCTTCGGGCGCGCCATGCGCCCCGACCGGCGGATCCTGGGCGAGGTGCTGCGGCTCGGCGTACCGTCGGCGGTGCAGATGGTGTCTATGGCGCTGGCGGAGATGGTGCTGCTGGGGCTGGTCAACCGGTTCGGGCCGGAGGCGACCGCGGCGTACGGGGCGGTCAACCAGGTCATGGCCTACGTGCAGTTCCCGGCGATGTCGGTCGGCATCACGGTGAGCATCCTGAGCGCGCAGGCGATCGGCGCCGGCCGGACCGCGCGGCTGCCGGCGATCCTGCGCACCGGTCTGCTGCTGAACCTCCTGATCACCGGGACCCTGGTGGTGGCCGCGACTCTGTTCTCGCGCGGCCTGGTGGAACTGTTCATCGCCAGCCGGGCGGTGGTGGGCACCACGGAGTCGCTGCTGCACATCGTGCTGTGGAGCGTGGTGGTGAGCGGGATCACCGGCATCCTGGCCGGGCAGATGCGCGCCAGCGGGGTGGTGCTGGTGCCCACCCTGATCCTGGTGTCGTCGATCGCGCTGGTGGAGGTGCCGGTGGCCTGGGGCCTGAGCCGACTGGTCGGCCTGGACGGGGTGTGGGTCGCCTATCCGGCCGCCACGATGGTCACGGCGCTGGCGGATCTCCTCTACTTCCGGCTGGTGTGGCGTCACAGGCCGATCCTGCGGCTCGCCTGAACCCTGGTCAGACCGGGTGCGATGGGCCAGAACCGGGTCGTGTCGGGGTGTCCGAGGATGAAGGCTGCATCGGCGGGACCCGCCAGGCTCCAGGCCGCGGGGAGCGGGCGCCGGGCGCGGTTCTGCACCGGCTCGATCATGCGGCACACCGCGGTCATGGCCGGCACCGGCGCGGTCGGGCTGATCGCGGTGTTCGCGGTCGACCTGCTCAACCTGTTCTACATCTCCCGCCTCGGCGACCGCGGCCTGACCGCGGCGATCGGCTTCACCGGTGCCGTCGGCATGCTGCAGCTCTCGGTCTCGATCGGCATGTCGATCGGTCTGGGTGCGGCGGTGTCGCGGCTGATCGGCGCCAACCGGTTCGAGGAAGCCGGACGGGTCGCGTCCTCCGCCCTGCTGGTGATGGCGGCGGTGATGCTGCTGATCGGCCTGTCCACCGTGCTGCTGCTCCGTCCCATCCTCCGCGGGCTCGGGGCCACCGGCGGCACCTTCCACGCGGTGGCGGAGTACGTGCGGATCGTTTCGCCCTGCCTGCCGCTGATCACGCTTGGCATGGGGTTCTCCTCGCTGCTGCGGGCGCTGGGCGACGCGCGCCGCTCCATGACGGTGACCTTGTGGGGCGCCGCGGTCACCGCCTGCCTCGACCCGCTGCTGATCCTGGGCCTCGGCACCGGGCTGCACCTGGGACTGGTCGGGGCGGCGATCTCCACCGTCGCCTCGCGCGGCACCGCGGCGCTGCTCGGCTACCTCGGCGTGCGGCGGCACGGGTTGCTGCACCGGCCAGCGCTCGCCCGTCTGCTGCCGGACGCCAGGCGGGTCGGCGCCGTAGCGATGCCGGCGATCCTGACCAACCTCGCCACCCCGGTGGGGGCGGCCTACACCACCCACACGCTGGCCCGGTTCGGCCTGCAGGCGGTGGCAGGCCAGGCGACCATAGACCGCATCACCCCGGTGGCGTTCGCCTTCATCTACGCGCTCACCGGCTCGGTCGGGCCGATCATGGCGCAGAACCTGGGGGCCGGCCTGTGCAACCGGGTGCGCGAAACCCTGCGCGCCTCCCTGCTGCTGGTGCTGGGCTGCGTGCTGGCGATGTGGGCGCTGCTGGCCGCCCTGCAGGACCAGGTGGTGGCCTCGTTCTCCGCCACCGGCACGAGTGCGGTGCTGATCCACCTGTTCTGCTCGCTCACTGTGGCGGGCTTCCTGTGGGTCGGCGCCCTGTTCGTGGCCAACGCCGCGTTCAACAACCTGGGCCATCCGCTGCTGTCCACCCTGTTCAACTGGGGGCGGGCGACGCTGGGCACGATCCCGTTCGTGGCGCTCGGCACCCGCTACGGCCCGGTCGGCGTGCTGCTGGGGCAGGCGGCGGGGGGCGTGGTGTTCGGCACGCTCGCGGTGCTTGCCGCCTTCGCCGTCACCCGGCGGCTGCGGCCGGAGCAGGCCGGGCCGGGGGTGGCGATGGACGTGCCGGGCAGCACGGGCAAGGCGGCGATGGCCGAGCTGTCGGAACTGCAGGCCGGGCCGTCGCCCGCCAAGCGTTGACCGGCCGCCGGCGGGCCGCTTCCGGCGCTGCCGCCAGGCCGCGCCGAGGCGGGTCTCCGGCCAGCGCCGTCCGCCGGAAGGCTCCGTCGGCTTCGCCCGCCGCGAACCGCGGACGATCTCGCGTCGTGCCGGCCGCCGGGCATGACCCCGGTCGCCCGCGCCGGCGTCCCGGAGTGGCAGGATCCCGGTCGCGGCCCGGTTTCCACTGATGCGGCGTCATGATGCCGGCCGGCGACACGGGATCGGCGCGACGCGGCGCCTCGGCTCCGGGGCAGGTCCCGATCAGGTGGATCACCCGACCGGGTGAAGATGCTCTAGGCTCGGCGGCGCGAGACCCGACGATGGGCTCGCCCCAACGCGAGCCCGTCCATGACCGCCCTGCCCATCAGCACCCCGCACCCGATCGAGGACCACGGCATGGTCGGCGACCTGCGCACCGCCGCCCTGGTGGCCCGGGACGGCGCGGTGACGTTCCTGTGCCTGCCCGAGTTCGACAGCCCCACCGTGTTCGCCTCCCTGCTCGACCCGGCCGGTGGCAGCTTCCGCATCCTGCCGCGGCACGACTCGCTCCGCACCTCGCAGATGTACCTGCCGGACACCAACATCCTGCTTACCCGCTTCATGTCGGGAGACGGCATCGCCGAGCTGACTGACCTGATGCCGCTGCACGGGTCCGCCGGGCCGCAGCGGCTGCAGCGGCGGGTCCGGGTGATCCGCGGCGCGTTCGACTTCGAGATGGTCTGCGCGCCGCGCTTCGACTACGGGCGCTGCGGGCACGCGCTGGAGGCCGACGGGACCTTCGTGCCGGAGGATGGCGGCCTCCGGCTGCGCCTGCGCGCCACTGTGCCGCTGCGCGAGGAGGATGGGGACCTCCATGCCGCGTTCCACCTCGACCGCGACGGCGAGGCCTGCTTCTTTCTGGAGGTGAGTCCGCAGGACCCCGCGCCGGCGGCGAGCTGCGCCGAGGCGGACGCCGCGTTCGCGGACACGCTGGCCTTCTGGCGCCGCTGGGTCGACCGGTCGCAGTATTCCGGCCGCTGGCGCGAGGTGGTGACGCGCTCGGCGCTGGCGCTCAAGCTGCTCACCTCGGCGGTGCACGGAGCCCCGGTCGCCGCCGCGACCTTCGGCCTGCCGGAGGAGTTCGGCGGCGAGCGCAACTGGGACTACCGCTACGTCTGGATACGCGACGCGTCGTTCGCGATGTACGCGTTCATCCGGCTCGGCCTGATCGACGAGGCGGAAGCGTTCGTCGACTGGATCGGCGCCCGCGCCCGGCAACGCGGCAAGGACGAGCAGCTGCAGGTCGCCTACTCGCTGCGCGGCGACAGCGAGCTGCCGGAGCAGACGCTCGGCCACTGGGAAGGACACCGGCAGTCGCGCCCGGTGCTGATCGGCAACGCGGCGGCCAAGCAGTTCCAGCTCGACATCTATGGCGAGCTGATGGACTCCGTGTACCTCGCCAACAAGTACGGCCGGTCGTCGTCCTACGAGGACTGGCGCGGCATCGTCGGCATGGTCGCCTGGCTCGGGACCAACTGGCGCCGGCCGGATGCCGGGATCTGGGAGGGGCGCGGCGAGATGCGGCAGTTCCTGCATTCCCGGGTGATGTGCTGGGTGGCGGTGGACCGCGCCATCCGGCTGGCGCAGAAGCGCTCGCTGCCGGCGCCGCTCCCGGACTGGAACGCGCTGCGCCTGGAGATCCATGCCTCCATCCACGAGGAGTTCTGGCGCGACGACCTCGGCAGCTTCGTGTCCTATCCCGGTGCGGACGCGCCGGACGGCTCCATGCTGCTGATGCCGCTGGTGCGGTTCATCTCGCCCTGCGACCCGCGCTGGATCGGCACCATGGCGCTGGTGCAGCGCACGCTGGTGGAGGACGCGCTGGTGTTCCGGCGCACGCCGGCCGACCGGGTGCTGGACGGGCTGAAGGGCGAGGAAGGCTCGTTCCTGGCCTGCTCGTTCTGGTACGTCGAGTGCCTGGCGCGGATGGGACGGGTGGTGGAGGCAAGGCTGCTGTTCGAGAAGCTGCTGGGCTACGCCAGCCCGCTCGGGCTGTATGCCGAGGAGCTGTCGTCGACCGGACAGCACCAGGGCAACTACCCGCAGGCGCTCACCCACCTGGCCCTGATCAGCGCCGCCAGCTACCTCGACCGCGTGCTCGGCCGGGACCGGGCGACGCCGTGGTCGTGAAGAAGCTGTTCACGGGCGCTGCCGGATAAAGCCTTTCTTCACCTGTCGCGCGCATCACTGCCCCCGGCCCGTGCCGGAGATCGCCCCATGCTGTCGAGCGTCGCCATCCGCAACAAGATCGTCGGCGGCTTTGCGGCCGTGCTGGTCTGCAGCATCGGCCTCGGCCTGTTCGCGCTGCAGCGGCTCGGCGCCATGGACCACACCTCCGCCGTCATCCGCAGCGTCGCCCTGCCGAGGACACTGGGCCTGGACGACATCGCCTACCAGACGATGCGCTACCGGCAGCTGGAGGCCGACGCGGCGCTGGCCCCCGATCCGGACGCGCGGCACGGCGACGAGGCCGCGCTGGCTCGCGCCGGCGACGCGGCGGGCAGGGCGTTCGCCGCCTATGACGGGCTGCTCCGCCAGGACGAGGACCGGCGTGCGGCCGGGATGCGGCAGGCCTGGGCCGGCTACGTGGAGCAGGACGGCAAGTACTTCAGCGCCCTGCACGCCAGCGACGTGGACGGCGCCGTCGGCCTCTACCGCGGCGACATGCAGCGCGGCTTCATGCTGTTCCAGGATCGGCTTCACGCCGAGATGGCGCAGAACGCCGCCGCCGCCGCCGCCGCCTCACGGCACGGAAGCAAGGTGCACGCCTCCGCGCGTTGCTGGATCCTGGTCGCGGTCGGCCTGTCGGCGCTGCTCTGCGTTCTTGCCGGCTGGAGCCTGGTCCGCGGCATCGCGGTGCCGCTGGTGGCGATGATCTCGGCCATGCGCCGGCTCGCCGGCCACGACATGGGGACGATCATTCCCTGCGCCGGACGCGGCGACGAGATCGGGGCGATGGCGGCGGCGCTGCAGGTGTTCAAGGACAGCATGGGGAGGGCCGACCTGATCCAGGCGGAAAAGGAGGACGAGCACGTGGCGCGAGAGCAGCGCAACGCGCGGATCGAGAGCCTGGTCGGCGCCTTCGAGCAGCAGATCGGCCGCACCGTTTCGGTGCTTGCCGCCGCCTCGACCGAGATGGAGGCCACCGCCTCCTCCATGACCGAGAACGCCACCCACACCGACGTGCAGGCGGTCGCCGTGGCGCAGGCCGCGGCCGAGTCCAGCAGCGGCGTGCAGACGGTGGCGGCGGCGGCGGAGCAGCTGTCGTCGTCGATCGCCGAGATCAACCGCCAGGTGGTGTCCTCGGCCGGCCTGACCGGCCGGGCGGTGGGCAGCGTGCGGCGCACCGACGACACGGTGCGGGCGCTGTCGGACAGTGCGGCGCGGATCGGCAAGGTGGTGGAGCTGATCACCTCCATCGCCAGCCAGACCAACCTGCTGGCGCTGAACGCGACCATCGAGGCGGCGCGGGCGGGGGATGCGGGCAAGGGCTTCGCGGTGGTGGCGTCGGAGGTGAAGAGCCTGGCGCAGCAGACCGCGCGCGCCACCGACGAGATCGCCTCGCAGATCGCGCAGGTGCAGCAGGCGAGCAGCGGCGCGGTGGAGGCGATCCACGAGATCGGCGGGCTGATCGAGGAGGTGGGCGCCATCACCAACTCGATCGCGGCGGCGGTGGAGCAGCAGGGCGCGGCCACGGCGGAGATCGCGCGCAACGTGCAGCAGACCGCGGCCAGCACGCAGCTGGTGACGGGCAACATCTCGGGCGTCAGCCGGGCGGCGAACGACACCGGCACCGCCGCGACCGAGGTGCTGGCCGCCGCCGGCGACCTGTCGCAACAGGCGGAAACGCTGTCCGCGGAGGTGACCCGGTTCATCGCCCAGGTCAGGGCGGCCTGAGCCGGCTCCGCAGCCGGAGGCGGGCGCTCAGCCCTGGTAGGACGCGATCTCGATCAGGTTGCCGTCCGGGTCGAGGCAGTACACCGAGGTGATCGGCCCCAGCGCGCCGAGACGGGTCACCGGGCCTTCCGTCACCGTCACGCCGCACTGGCGCAGGTGCTCGACCACGTCGTCGCTCGCCACCGCGGTGACGAAGCACAGGTCCTGGCTGCCCGGCAGCGCGTCCTCGGCGGTGGTCCAGCCTTCGGCGCCGTAGGGTCGCAGGTTGATCTTCTGGCCGCCGTACTTGAGCGCGCAGCGGCGGTTGCGGCCGTACTCCTCGTGCTCCATGCCGAGCACGCGCTGGTACCAGGACGAGGTCTTCTCCACGTCCTTGCAGGTGATCACGAGGTGGTCGAGCCGGTCGACGGTGAAGCGCATGGGATCGAACGCCGTCCTGTTCAGGTGAGGCCGTCGTAGAAGTCGTGGCCCTTGTCGTCGATGACGATGAAGGCGGGGAAGTTCTCCACCTCGATCCGCCACAC
>CAXUEL010000187.1:0-6790 GCA_964249915.1 uncultured Acetobacteraceae bacterium
CGTCGTGCTCGAAGGCGAGCAGGGCGCGTGTCAGCGCGGCCGACGCGACGCCGTCCGCCGCCCCGCCGTAATAGGCGAGCCGACGCAGCGCCGCCTGGAGGTCGCGGATCGTCGGGTTCGCGGCCGCCGGCTCGGCGATGCGGTCGGCGAACCGGCCCGCCACCCAGCGCCCATCCGGCTCGCGGCAGCGCTCGCCCTCGACCGACAGCGGCTCCGAGCCGCCCTGCACGGTGTAGCGGAGCGCACGGCAGAGCCGGCCGGAAAAGGTCGCCGGCGCTGCGACGATCGTGCCGGACAGGCCGCTCGCCGGGTCCCGCCACGGCACCGGCCGGTCGGCCGGCGCGTTCTCCAGCACCTGCTGCAGCCTGGCCGCCACGACGGCCTCCGCCTGCTCCACCGGTATGGCCTGGGCGCGGGCGGAACCGGGCAGGGCCGCCAGCAGCAGCAGGGCGATCCAGCCGCCGCGCCGGGTCCTACTCGTCATCCGGCAGCGCGTCCTCGTCCTCCGGCAGGGTGTCGCGCAGCAGCGCCAGCAGCACCGGCACGTCGCGCACGCGCTGCCAGGTGGTGCCGCCCAGCAGGCGGACGTTGGTGCCCTCCTTCAAGGTGCCCTGGGCGGCGAGGCCTCGAAGCTGCGGCAGGCCGAACGGACCGGAAAGCTGCCTGGCGATCGACAGGTGCCAGCACGGCGCGGCACCGGTTTCCGGCGTCACGCCCGGCGCGGCGGCGGGCGCCTCCGCCGCGACCCGTTGCAGCGCCTCGGTGGCGAACCGGGCCGGGTTGATCCGCCGCTTGTCCTGGGCCCGCGCCTCGGGATGGTCGTTCGGATCGCTGTTGGCGTCGTGCGGATCGGCATCGGCGGCGCTGCCGGGCAGCGCCTCGGTCCACTCCGGGACCGTGTGGCGGAGCCGGTCGAACAGCGCGTCCGGATCGCCCGGTGCGCCGGCCATGGCGGCCGCCCGGTCGCGCATCTGCCGCGACAGCTCGACCGCCAGGATCTGCACCAGGCCGGGGATGCGGTCGGTCTGGGTCGGGCCGATGCGCTGCAGGCGGGCGGCGTAGACGCGCTCCCCGGTCCAGGCGATCAGCGCCGCGGCGGCGAGCAGCTGGATCGGGCTCAAGGCCCGCTCGAACGCCTCGATCCGCGTCTGCACCTTGTCGCGGTGCCGGGAGAAGCCGCTGCCGCGTATGATCCGCTCGGTGCCGGCATCGCCCCAGTCGCCGCCGCCGAGATCGATCTGGTACGGCTGCCCGGGGCGGGCGCCGCGGGCGAGGATGCCGTACGCGACGCCGCGCAGGAACAGCCCCATGTTGCGGCGCATCTCCTCGATCTCGCGCGTGCTCGGCACCACGGGGTCGGGAAAGCGCTCGCTCTGCCGGTGGGTGTGCAGCGGCAGCGGCCGCTTCTGCTCCAGCTGGTAGGAGACGCGCCACTCGGAGCGCAGCGGGTCGATGCTGTCGAGCGGGATGCCGCTCAGCTCGCAATAGATCAGGATGCGGTCGCGCAGCCCGGAGTTCAGGTACTGCGGCGGCCCGATGCCCAGGCGCCCGGTCGGCACCACCTGCTCGATCTCGGCGCGGAAGTTGCGCTCGAACGCGTCCTTGTCGTCCACCGCGATCAGCAGGGTGTAGCGCGGGCCCATGGCGACGTTGTCGCCAAGATGGTCGAACGAGGCGTCGAGCCAGGGCATGGCGCGCACCATGGCGCGGCCGAACAGGGCGATGCGGTCGCGCGCGCTCATGTCGAGCAGGATCGACTGCGCCGAGCGCAGCGCCGCCGCGCGCGGTGCGAGCTGCACCCGGGCGAAGCCGCGCAGACGGTTGAGCAGCAGGGCGCGCCCCGTGTCGTCGCGCAGGATCGGGAACAGGGTGCGCGAGCCGCCCTCGTCGCGGAACATCTCCGCCGCCCAGCGTTCGATCTCCGCCGGGTCGCTGTCGAGCATGGCGCGCGCGTCGGCATCCGCCTCGGGCAGCACCACGAAGGTGCCGGCGTCGCGCCTGCTCACGGCGTCGCGGAGCAGCGCGATCTCGGCGTCGAACTCGCCCACCGTGTGTCGCACCAGCATCCGGCCCTGCACCAGCTCGGCGACGGCGCCGTCCCACAGGGTGTTGCCGTCGGCGTCCTGGCCGCGCCGGGTGCCGAGCGCCTCCGACATCTCGCGCAGGAAGGCGCGCGCCTCCACCGCCGCCTGACGGCGGAGCTGCATGGCGAGGTAGTAGGAGGTCTCGGTCCTCAGGTGCTCCAGGTAGCGCTCTGCCGCGCGCCGGTCGGGCCCGAACGGGAAGCGGCGGCCGACCGCCTCGCGCAGGTTGTCCAGCGACTGCTCGAAGCGGTGCTGGGTGTCGCCGGCGCGTGCGGCGTAGCGCGCCTCCACCTCGTCCAGCCGGCCGATCTCGGCCTCCAGGCGCAGCTTGGAGTCCTCGACCAGGCGGATGGTGTAGTCCAGCCCGCCGCGGTCGCGCTGGTCGAGGTAGTCGTACAGCACCGCGCGCAGGCCGCCCGGGCCGGCGCCGCGCCGCTCCGACGCCAGCCGCTGCCGGGTGGCGAGGATTCGGTCGGCGGCGAGCCCGGAGCCGGTCTTGTGCCGGATGGTGCCCATCACGTCGCCGTGCCGCTGCTCGAACTCGCGCAGCACCAGGGTCGGCAGGTTGCGCGGGTCGGCCGACTGGAAGCCTTCCGACTGGTAGGTGGCGAGCAGGTCGCGGTCGATCCCGCCCGCGACCGGCTGCCCGGTCTCGTCCTCCAGCAGCCGGTCGAGCAGGAGCGGCTCGTTGATCGTGGAGGTGTCGGCGGCACCCGGCAGCACGTGGTGGAAGGCGGTCGGCTGCAGGAAGAACTGCCGCTGGAGGAAGTCGTCGCGCTCGGCCGGCGTCGGCAGGCGTCCGGAATCCTCCAGGGCGACGTTGAAGTACGCCTTGAGCATCGCCTTGGACGCGACCGCCGCGGCTGCGTCCACCGCCACGCGGCTCTTGGTGTCGATGGTCGCCTGGCCGAAGGTGGAGAACAGCTGGCTGTAGCGCAGCGACTGCCGGCCGAGATGCGCCGGCAGCGGCGGCTCGTAGTTGTCGATCTTGTGCTGCGCCTGGTTCACCGCGATCGAGCGCTTGGCGGCCGCGAACTCGCTGGCGCCGAAATCCTCGAACAGGATGTCGGCCGCCATGTCGTACAGGTCCTCGACCGAGTCGAGGCCGTCGTCGAGCACGTTGCGGGTGTCGAGCAAGTACACGTCGTCATAGGGGGCGGTGTTCGCCGTCGGGCCCTGGTGCTCCGCCCACGCCTCCACGAAGGGCGGCTGGGGGTTCGGCCGCATCGCGTGCTCCAGCTCCATCAGCGCCGCGTAGCCGTTGGCGTTCACCCGCTGCCGCTGGTGCTCGTGGTAGCCGCCGGGCAGCAGCAGCACGAGTTCCACCGTGGGGCTGGGATGGATCAGCGAGCGCAGCAGGAGGCCCAGGTCGATGAACGAGCCGGATCCGGTGCCGCCGGCGGCCGAGCAGCACACCACCACGCGCAGCCGGTTCTCGATCTCGAGGTTGAGGTGCGCGAGGTCGTCCTGCCGGCCGACCGAGCGCAGCAGCCCGTCGGCGCGCTCGCGCAGCAGGTCGGTGAGCTTGCGGAACTGGTCGAAGAACAGCAGCCGCGCGATCGCCCGCACCTGGCCGGCGCCCTTCTCGGTGTTGATCAGCGAGAAGTCGGCCACGGGCAGCCAGTCCGCGATCAGCGGATAGCGGTCGATGTCCTTCATGTAGCGCTTGACGTCGACCGCGTGCTGCAGCCGCTCGTTCTCGCGGAACGCCACCAGGCGGGCCAGCGGGTCGCTGTCCTGCTGCCGGTCGCTCTCGATCGCGGTGCGCAGGTCGGTGTCGAAGTAGACGAACGAGGCGATCGGGAAGCGGGCGAGGTCGTCGATGCGGCGCCCGTTCCAGTCGCCGGCGAGGATGCGCCGGCGCAGGCGCAGCAGGATCTGCATGCCGGTGCCGCCCAGCCCCACGAACAGGGTCGGCTGCACCCGGCGCGCGGCCGGATGGTCGGGGCTGGCGCGCTCGGCGTCGGGACGCGTCGCTTGGGTGCTGGACATGGGCGGTGTGTTCCTCAGCGCCGTCGCGGCGCACGGCCGCGCGCGGCGGAGCGGTAGAGCAGCACGAACAGCACCAGGGTCACCACGACCAGAAGCAGCAGCGGCAGCACGAAGGCGAGCGCGCCCCACAGGTCGCCGAGCAGGCCGAACACGATCAGCACCGAGAGCGACAGCAGGAACGCGAACAGCGCCCAGCCGGCGCTGCCGGCGGCCGAGGGCGAGGCGCGCTGCGCGATCAGGTGGCTGCGCACCGCGCCGCGGACGAAGAAGATCGCCACCGCCAGCAGCAGCAGGATCGCCACGCCGATCACCTCGCCGGTGCTGGACAGGCCGGTGTCGCCCGGCAGGCCGGCGGCGCTGATCGGCGTGCCCGGCTGGATCGCGCCGGGCGTCGGCGCCACCGGTGCCGGCGGCTGCGGCGGGGTATCCGCCGGCGGCTTGATGTTGAAGTCCGATGGCGGGGTCTGGGGCGACGGCTCGGGCATGACCTGTCCTGGACGCGATCTCAGCGCGGATCGCTGTCCGGGCGTCGCACGATCCGCGGGGGCCCGACAAGGCGGCCGCGCAGGACGACCGTGCGGCCCGCCGGCAGCGTGATCCGCCTGGTGCCGAACGGACGCAGCCGCACCCGGCGCACTTGCCCGTCGAGCGGCACCAGGTGCTCGCGCTCGCGCCGCAGCAGCACCAGCATCAGGGCCAGGAGCAGCAGCAGGAGCGACAGGCCGCACAGCGCCAGGATCAGCGGCACGGCGGAATAATGCACCACCAGCGTGACCGGCAGCACCGCCGACGCGGCCGCCACCGTCTTGTTGTCGAAGAACACCCCAGGCAGCTGATCGAGTGCCGCCACCTGCGTCATCTTGGCCACGAACCCGTCCTGCAGCGACAGGCGGAGGTCCGACAGGCCGACCGCGAGCGCGCCGTGCAGCGCCACGTCCTTCTGCAGCCAGCCGGCCAGGCCGGGCGAGCGGTCGATGCGCGGGATCTCCAGCCGTATCCGCACGCGCAGCAACGCGCCCGGACCGAGCCCGTCGACCTGGCCCGGCGCGATCGTCGCCCCGGCAACCGGCACCCCCCCGCGCCTGCCGACATGCACAACCCGTTCCCAGCGCACCGACAGCCGCGCCCGGTCGATCACGTGCGGGTAGTAGTCGGAGCGCAGCGTGCCGGTGATCTCGACGACCGAGGCCCGGCCGCCCGGCACGCCGGCGACGCGCAGGCTGCCGTCGGCCCCGCGAGTGGCGAGGAGGCCGGGGGTGAGGGTGGCGTCCGGGGTGAAGCGCAGCGGCGCCTGGTCCAGCGGCTTGAGCTGCACCGCCGGGTCGTTGAACAGCTGCCTGAGCGCTGGGCTCGCGGTCAGTCGGCGCAGCGCGACCGCGGCCTGCGCGCCATAGGCGATCCCATACACGATCAGCCCCTGTGCGCTGTACAGCCGCCCGGTCGCCGGCAGCCGCACCGGATACGCCACCACCACCGGCAGTGCCGGGCTCGATCCGAGCGCCTGCGCGAAGGCGCGGGTGTTCTCGTCCACGCGCTGGCTGTTGCCGGGCGAGTTGCGGTTGTTGGTGACCAGCCAGACGATGCCCGGATGTCCGTCCAGGATCGTGTCGATGCCGCGCACCAGCGCGCCGTCGAAGTCGGCATCGGCCAGGTGACCGTCCGGCTGGTGCGGCAGGTCGAGCGCCGCCACCGCGGCCGCGACCCGCGCCGGATCGAACCGGCCGCGGTAGACCACGTCCGGGGAGTGCCGGCCCGGAACCTGCCCATCCTGGTCGAAGCCGGCGACGATCACCTCGCCGTCGGCGTGCGAGGCGGCCACCAGCGCGCTCAGCAACGGCCGGAACGGCGCGGCCGTGTCGGTGTAGAACGGCTCCATCCAGCCGGAGTCCTGGATCAGGTAGAGCGAGCTCACCTGCGCCAGCGCTGGCCGGACTGCCATCAGGCCGCAGCACAGCAGCAGCGCCACACCCGTCCTAGCCCGCATCGCGCAGCCGCCAGCGATGGCAGCCTCCGTCGCGGGCGCCGTGGGCGTAGAGCCAGCCGGCATGGAGGAACACCGACAGGTCGGACGCGTCCCGCGCGCGCAGCAGGCAGTCCAGCGGCTCGAGCACGCGCGGGCCGCGGCTGTAGAACAGGGTGCAGGCGTGGTCCGCGTCCGCGTCGTCCGGCGCGGCCGGATCGCCCAGGAAGCGGCCGAGCCGGTCGCGGCCGGTGCACAGCGCCAGCACGGTCCGGCCGCCGCCGAACTCCAGCAGCGGCAGCAGGAAGGTGCCATCCGGAAGGACGTAGTCGGAGGCTGCGCGCTGGTCCCAGGGCAGGCGCAGCCGTGCGTTCTCGCGGAACACCGCCCGGCCGGTGCCGGGGGTATAGCCGCGGGCGGGCCGGCGTTCCGGCACCTGGCCCGGAGCGGACAGGCTCTGCAGCACCAGCGTGTGCGGGTCGAGCCTGGCGAGCTGGTGCAGGGTGCCGTTCGGCTCCGCCACCGGGCGCACGCCGGGCAGCGGCCTGATCCCGTCCTGCCAGCCCTGCCAGTGGGCGGCGGGACCGTCCGGCCCCGCCTGCAGCGTGAGCAGCCCCGACGGGCCGCACCACAGCAGCCGGTCGCCGGTCGCCACCGGCGTTGCCAGCGCCTCCGCCGCGGCCTCCGGCACCGGCAGCAGCGACCAGCCGCGCTCGGGTGCCGCACGATCGAGCACGGCGAGCGACACTCCGGC
>CAXUEL010000188.1:0-6760 GCA_964249915.1 uncultured Acetobacteraceae bacterium
CGCTGGACCGGGTCGAGGCCGGGCTGCCGGCGCTGCGACGCGCGCTGCTCGACGACCCGGCCGCCTCCCGTCGCCTCGGCGGCTCGTCCCCTGGCAACCCATGGACCCGCTGTCGCGACCGCCTGGACCGCTGCCGCGGGGCGATCGACCTCGCCCGGCGACGGCTGGCGGAGACGGGGGGAGCGGTGCCGCTCCGGCCGGCAGGACCGGCGGCGGGAACCGCGGAGGGGATCGGGATGGCAGGGTCGGTGCACGGGACGGTCTGGCACTGGGTGCGGCTGGAGGCGGGGCTGGTGTCGGCGCTGCACGTCCACGATCCGGTATGGTCCTCCTGGTCGATGCTGGAGGAGCTGGCGCAGGAGCTCGCCGTCGAGGAGCTGCCGCTGCTGTGCGCGTCGCTCGGGCTGTCCTCTCCCGGGGCCGACCAGTGAGCGGGACCACGCTCCGGCCGGGACGGCACCCGCCGCTGTCGATGCTGCACCTCCAGGGCGGCGGCTGCGGCGGCTGCGGGCTGGAGATCGCGGCGCTGCTGGCGGACGGGCGCCTCGATGCGGCCGGGCTGCTGGTGGTGGAGGCGCCGCGTCACGCCGACCTGATGCTGGTGAGCGGCACCGTCGGCCGCAACCTCCTCGGCGCGGTCGAGGCGGCCTGGAACGCCATGGCCGAGCCGAGATGGCTGGTCGCGGTCGGCGCCTGCGCGCTGGACGGCGGCCCGTTCCGGGACGGCTATGCCGTGGCCGGCGGCATCGGCGACCGCCTGCCGGTGTCGCTGGTCATCCCGGGCTGTCCGCCCTCGCCGGACGCGGTGCTGGCCGGCCTCTGCCTGCTCCTGGACGCGTTGCGCGGCACTCGGCCGCTCAGCCCGCCGCCGCCTCCGGCTCCTCCGGCACTTCCTCCTGCAGCGCTTCCGCGTCCGCGCGCAGCCGGCGATGGCTCCGCAGGCTGAACGGGATCATCACCGCGTAGATCAGCCCCGCCGCCGCCAGTGCGGTCCACGGGTCGGCGACCAGCACGGTGACGTAGAGCCCGACGCCGAGCATCAGCGGCAGCACCAGCTGTGCCGGCACCTTGAAGTTCTTGAAGCTCCACAGCGGCAGGGTGGACACGCTGAGCAGCGCCACCCCGATCAGGATCGGCGCCACCAGCAGCGGCTGCCGCGACAGGGTCAGCAGCCAGGGAAGCGCCAGCTTGTGCGCCTCCAGCCCGACGAACAGCGGGAACAAGGCGAGCCCGGCCGCGGCCGGCGCCGGCACGCCGGTGAAGAAGTTGTAGGCGTAGGCGTGCAGCGGCATCGCCTTGGGCGCGTCGTCGTCGGAGCCGGCGTTGAAGCGGGCCAGGCGCAGCGCGATGCACACCGCGTACAGGATGCAGGGCACGAAGCCGTAGCGGCCGCCGTCGCGCATCGCCCACAGGTACAGGATGAACGCCGGCGCCACGCCGAAGCACAGGAAGTCCGACAGGCTGTCGAACTCCGCGCCGAACCGGCTGGTGGCGCGCAGCAGGCGGGCGATCCGGCCGTCGAGCCCGTCGATGAAGCCGGCGATCACCAGCGCCACCGCCGCCTCGCCGAAGCCGCCGGTGATGGCGGCGCGTATGCCGACCAGGCCGGCGCACAGCCCGATCAGGGTCAGGATGTTGGGGATCAGCCGGTTGAAGGACTGCCCGCGGAAGCGCGGCCTGGTGCGGTCGCGCAACCGGCGCAGGCGGCGCACCCGCCGGGGGCGGCGTGGCGGCTCCGGCGCCCGCTCAAAGGCGGGCAAGCACGGTCTCGCCGCCGATCGTCGACTGGCCGACGCGCACGATCGGCTCGACCCCGAGCGGAAGGTAGAGGTCGGTTCGGCTGCCGAAGCGGATCAGGCCGAAGCGCTCGCCGAGCGAGAAGAACGCGCCCTCCTTCGCCTGGCACAGGATGCGGCGGGCGATGTACCCGGCGATCTGCACCACCGCCATGGTGCGCCCGTCCGCCAGGCGCAGGGCCAGGGCGTTGCGCTCGTTCTTGTCGCTCGCCTTGTCCAGGCAGGCGTTGACGAACTGGCCCTTGTGGTAGGCGATCCGCGTGACCTCGGCGGCCGCCGGCATCCGGTTCACGTGCACGTCCAGCACCGACAGGAAGATCGCCACCCGCCAGCGCGGTTCCGGACCGAGTCCCAGCTCCAGCGGCGGGATCACGGTGGTCACCGACACGATCCTGCCGTCGGCGGGCGCCACCACGGCGCCGGGGAGCAGGGGCACCACCCGTTCCGGATCGCGGAAGAAGTAGAAGCAGAACGCCACGAACGACAGCGCCAGCACGCCGACCACGCGGGAGGCGACGTAGGGCAGCAGCAGCCCGACCACCGCCACGGCCGCGCCGCCGACCAGGAACGGACGGCCGGCCGGATGCGGCGGCGCCAGCACCAGCTTCAGCGATTGGGTGAAGGACGACATCGGTGGCGGTTCATGAAGGCTTCATCCTGTGCGGTCAAGCTGACCGCGCAACGGCGTGGAGGGCGGTTCTGATGGGCGGGATCGGGGGACGGTCGCTCGGGTCGTTCAGCGTGGACGAGCTGGGGCGGATCTCGCTGCGGGACGGCGGGGCAGGCGGGTTCTGCTTCCGGTGGCGCGGCCGGGCGGTGGCGCTGCAGGTGCAGGGTGCCGGGTCCGGCTGCCGCATTCGACTCACCGCGCAGGCCGGGCGCGTGCCGAGCAGCGCGCTGGCGGCGGAGCGCCGTCCGGACGCGCTGCAGCTCGCCCGCCTGCTGGGCGACGCGCTGCCGGCGGGCTGGCGGATGCGGCTGCTGGCCGACCACCGGTTCGAGGTCGAGGCAGAGGAGGACCTGCCGGCACCCGCCCTGGTCGGCGAGCTGCTGGTGCCGGCGACGCGCTTCGCGATCCGGCTCGGACCCTATCTCGACCTGCTCGACGAGCACGGGGTGACGGCCGACGCCTGAGCAGCGGCCGGCCGGAACCGCAGCACGGTCCGCCGGCGCACCGCCGGGCGCATCTCGACCGGGACCGCGGCATACAGGTCCTTGACCGCCTCGACCACCAGCACCCCGGCCAGGCGCGGGGTGACGAACCGGCCGGCCGCCTCCAGCGCCGGACCGGCGCGCAGCAGCGGGCGGAGGTCGGCCGGCGGCCCGTACAGCGCCCCCTCCATCCGCTCGATCCGGAACAGGCTGCGGGCGAGCAGGCGCTCGATCCGTCCGGTGGAGCACGGCGCGCCGTCGGCGAACGGCGTGCTCTCGCTGTGCGCCCACAGGCCGGTGCGGTTGGCCACCACGATCAGCAGCCGCCCGTCGTCGCGCAGCGCCCGCCACGTCGCGCGCAGGGTGCGGGTGACGTGCGCCGCGTTCTCGATCGCGTGCACCATCAGCACGCGGTCGAAGGTTCCGTCCGCGAACGGCAGCGCGTCGTCCTGCACCAGGCAGGAGGCCTCGGGAGGCACCGGGCCGGCGCTGAGTGCCGCGTCGACGCAGCGTCGCAGCTGGCCGCGCCACAGCGACAGAAAGGGAGCGGTGTAGCCGAGCCCGAGCAGGTCCTGCCGGGACAGCTCGGGCCAGGCCGCCTGCAGCCGGCGGCGCAGCAGCGCCCCGACCATCCGGCCACGCGGGGTGCGGTAGAAGGCGGCCACGGCCTGGACGTCGTCGATCATCGACCGGATATACCATGCAGCCGCCAGGAGGTTTGTTCATGCCAGCCGATCCGTCCGCGACGCCGGGGGCGCTCGACGTCCGCCCGATCCCGATCCTGTCGGACAACTACGCCTGGAGGCTGCGCGACACTGCGGGCGGCGCGGTCGCGGTGGTCGATCCGGCCGACGCGGCGGCGGTGATCGCGTGGCTGGAGCGGGACGGCGGCCGGCTCGACCTGGTGCTGCTGACGCACCATCACGACGACCACGTCGCCGGGGCGCTGGAGGTGGCGCGGCGGTTCGGCGCGCCCATCGCCGGGGCAGTGCTGGACCGGCACCGGCTGCCGCCGCTCGACCTGCCGCTGCGGGAGGGCGACCGCGTGTCGCTCGGCGCCACGTCCGGCCTGGTGATCGACACGCCGGGGCACACGCGCGGCCACATCTCGTTCTTCTTCGGCGAGGGCCCGGTGCTGTTCTGCGGCGACACGCTGTTCAGCCTGGGCTGCGGACGGCTGCTGGAAGGCACGGCCGAGGAGATGTTCGGGAGCCTGCGCAAGCTGTCGGCGCTGCCGGACGACACCCTGGTGTGCTGCGGCCACGAATACACCGACAGCAATGCCCGGTTCGCGCTGACCGTGTTGCCGGACAACGCGCCGCTCCGGGAACGTGCGCAGGAGGTGGCGGCGCAGCGCGCGGCGGGAACTCCGACGGTGCCGACCCGTCTCGACCAGGAGCGTGCCGCCAACCCGTTCCTGCTCGCCCCAGACATCGCCAGCCTCGCCGCGTTGAGGTCCAGGAAAGACTCGTTCCGATGAAGCTGCTCTCGTCCAGTGCCAGCCCCTACGGCCGCAAGGTGCGCGCCTGCGCCGTCGCACTCGGCCTGGAGAACCGGATCGAGGTAATCAACGTCGACGTCACGCAGGCGCCAAACGTCCTGGTGGACGCCAACCCGCTCGGCCGGGTTCCGACCCTGATCACCGCCGACGGCTTCGCGATCTTCGACAGCACGGTGATCTGCGAGTACCTGAACGGCATCGCCGAGGTGATCCCGATCATCCCGGCGTCGGGGGCGCAGCGCTGGCTGTGCCGCCGGCTGGAGGCGCTGGGAGACGGGCTGATGGACGCGGCGGTCGGGCGGCGCCAGCTGCTGGTCAACGGCGCCGGCCCCGAGCACGCACTGGTGCGCCGGCACAGGGAGGCGACCGGCCGCACCCTGGACTGGCTGGAGCGGGAGCCGCCGAGCCAGCACGTCGACGTCGGCACCATCTCCATCGCCTGCGCGCTCAGCTACCTCGACCTGCGCTTTGCCGACGAGGACTGGCGCCGGGAGCGGCCGAACCTCGCCGCCTGGTTCGACACCATCTCGGAGCACGTGTGCCTGAGCGGCACCGCCTGCTGAGCCAGGCCGGCGCCCGCCCCGGATGGGAGGGCGCCGGGGAAACGCTCAGGCCGCCTCGGGCAGGCTGGCCATGTCGATCACGAAACGGTACTTGACGTCGGAGGCGAGCACCCGGTCGTAGGCCTCGTTGATCCGGTCCATCGGGATGATCTCGATGTCGGACACAATGCCGTGCTCGGCGCAGAAGTCGAGCATCTCCTGGGTTTCCGGGATGCCGCCGATCAGCGAGCCGGCGAAGCTGCGCCGCCCGAGGATCAGCGAGAACACCGCCACCGGCAGCGGATCCGACGGCGCGCCGACCTGCACCAGCGCGCCGTCGCGCTTCAGCAGCGCCAGGTACGCGTTGATGTCGTGCTGCGCCGACACGCAGTCGAGGATGAAGTCGAAGCGGCCCGCCTGCGATCCCATCGCGTCGGGATCCTTGGACAGCACCACGTGGTTGGCGCCGAGGCGACGAGCATCCTCGGCCTTGCCGGGCGAGGTGGTGAACAGGGTCACGTCGGCACCCATCGCGTGGGCCAGCTTGAGCCCCATGTGGCCGAGCCCGCCTAGGCCGACGATGCCGACCACGCTGCCCGGTCCGACCTTCCAGTGGCGCAGCGGCGAATAGGTGGTGATGCCGGCGCAAAGCAGCGGCGCCACCGCGGCCAGCTCCAGCGACTCCGGCACGCGCAGCACGAAGTTCTGGTCGACCACGATCACCTTGGTATAGCCGCCGAAGGTTTGCAGGCCGGGCGTCTTCTTGTCGGCGCCGTTGTAGGTCCCGGTGAAGCCGTTCTCGCAGTACTGCTCGAGCCCTTCGCGGCAGCTCGGACAGGTCTGGCAGGAGTCGACCATGCAGCCGACGGCGGCCAGGTCGCCAACCTTGAAGCCGCCGACCTCGGCGCCGACCGCGGCGACGCGGCCGACGATCTCGTGCCCCGGCACCACCGGATACCGCGACGGACCCCACTCGCTGCGCGCGGTGTGGATGTCGGAATGGCAGACGCCGCAGTACAGGATGTCGATCTGGACGTCGCCCGGTCCGGGGTCGCGCCGCTCGAACGAGAACGGGGCCAGCTTCGCGTCGGCGGCCTGCGCCGCATAGCCTGTGCATGCGAACATGGGATCTCCGGGGTCGTGGGGAAGAAAGCGGCCACGTCGATGGGGGGCGTCGGCCTGTCCGACAGCTGCCACGCCGGCACGCAACGGGCAAGGGCGGACGACGCCCGGTGGCCGTGCCTGGCGGCCATTTGCGCAGCGGTCCGGTGGTCATGCTATCCTGCGCCATGTCCATGAGCGGGATGGAGCGTGTATTGCCGGAAACCGATCGCCCGGTCCCGCCTGTCGTCATCAAGAAATACGCCAACCGCAGGCTCTACGACACCGAAGGCTCGATCTACATCACCCTGGACAGCCTGGCGGTGATGGTCCGGCAGGGCCGCGACTTCGTGGTGTTCGACGCCAAGACCGGCGACGACATCACCCGCACCGTGCTGACCCAGATCATCGTCGAGGAGGAGACCAAGGGCCGCAACATGCTGCCCGCCGCCTTCCTGCGCCAGCTGATCGGGCTCTACGGCGACAGCATGCAGGGCCAGGTGCCGGAGTACCTGGAGCACATGATGGAGCAGTTCGCCGCACGCCGCGCCGCGGTGCAGGCGCAGAAGGGAGGCCCGGCCAAGCCGCCGGCCTCGGCCCGGCCGGTACCGCCCGGACCGAGGCCGCTGCCGACCTGGCCGGCCCGTGCCCTCGGCAACGGCGAGGCT
>CAXUEL010000189.1:0-6756 GCA_964249915.1 uncultured Acetobacteraceae bacterium
CGGCGACCAACATCAAGGGCCGCCTGACGGACTTCCGCATCGACGCCGTGACGGGCGGCAAGGACGCCCTCGGCGAGGTCCGCGTCTCCGTCGAGTTCGAAAACAACGAGTACGCCGGGCGGGGCCTCTCCCAGGACGTCGTCGAGGCCGCGGCCCGCGCCTACGTCCGGGCCGTCAACGTCTACACCGCCGGGCGGGTGAGCACCCCGTGGGAAGCCCCGGTAGCCCCGGGGGCCCCCCCCCGGGGGGGGGGGCGCCCCCCCCGCCCCCCCTGCGGGGGGGGGCACGGCCGGCAGCGCGGCGTCCCCGACGCGCCGCGCACCCTGGACCTAGACATCGTCGCCATGGGCGAGCGGGGCGGCCTGCTGCGGAGCGGCCCGGACCCGGTGCTGCCGCATCCCCGCGCCCACCGGCGCGCCTTCGTGCTGCTGCCGCTGCGCGACGTGGCGCCGGACTGGGTGCATCCCGGCACCGGCCGGGACGTGGCGTCGCTGATCGCGCTCCTGCCGCAGGCCGACCTGTCGCCGGACGCGATCTCGCCGCTGCCCTGATGCCCGCCGCCCTTGCTATGACGGCCGGGGCTCGCTATCTCGCTTTATCCCACACCGATGACATACGGAGGCTGGCCGCATGGCGCGCGTCACCGTCGAAGACTGCGTTGAACGCATCCCCAACCGCTTCGAGCTGGTCCTGCTTGCGGCCCAGCGCGCGCGCAACCTGAGCCGCGGCGAGGAGCTGACGGTCGACCGCGACAACGACAAGAACCCGGTGGTGGCGCTGCGCGAGATCGCCGACGAGACCGTCGACCTCGACCGCCTGCACGGCGACCTGATCAAGTCGCTGGCCCGCGCGCCGGAGCCGGAGCCGGCCGACGAGGAAGTGCTGGACCTGATCCCGACCGACCAGAACATCTTCGGCCTGCAGGACGTGTCCGCCGAGGAGGAAGCCGGAACCATGGGCACCGAGCTGTCGCCCGAGGAGCTCGAGGCCGCCATCGAGGCCGAACTCGGCGGCCGCGCGCGCCGATAGGAGCTGGCATGTGGCCTGGGGCTGACGACAGGATCGGCGCTCCAGGCCGGCATGCGGCCGTCCGGGCGCCGGACGGGCCGGTCGTGGTACCGGGACCAACACCAGCGCCCGAGCCGGCCGCCGCCGACCGGGCGATCACCTGCGCCGGCCTGGTCCGGCGGGTGCGTTCCTACGATCCGGGCGCCGACACCGCCGCGATCGAGCGCGCCTTCGCCGTCGCCTGCCGGGCGCACGAGGGCCAGCGCCGCGACAACGGCGAGCCCTACATCGTCCATCCGCTCGCCGTCGCCGGCATGCTGGCCGGGTTCCGCCTCGACGTCGCCAGCATCTGCACCGGGCTGCTGCACGACACGGTGGAGGACACCGGGCTGAAGCTGCCGCAGCTGGAAGCGCAGTTCGGCCCGACCGTCGCCGCCCTGGTGGACGGCGTCACCAAGCTGACCCGTCTGGAGCTGCAGTCGGACCGCACCAAGCAGGCGGAGAACTTCCGCAAGCTGGTGCTGGCGATGAGCCGCGACATACGCGTGCTGGTGGTCAAGCTGGCGGACCGGCTGCACAACATGCGTACCCTGAACTGCGTCCGGGAAGAGCACCGCCGGCAGCGCATCGCGTCGGAAACCATGGACATCTATGCGCCGCTGGCCGGGCGCATCGGCATGGACAAGGTCAAGACCGAGCTGCAGGACCTGTCCTTCGCCGAGCTGGAGCCGGAGCACAACGCCACCATACGCGCCCGGCTGAACTACCTGCGCGGGCAGGGCGCCGACGTGATCGAGGAGGTGCGGCGCGAGCTCGCCCGGCTGTGCGCCGATGCCGGCGTGCCGCAGGCCGAGGTCACGGGCCGGGAGAAGTCGCCATTCTCCATCTGGGAGAAGATGCAGAAGCGCAACGTCGCCTTCGAGCAGCTGTCCGACATCATGGCGTTCCGGGTCATGGTACCGACCCGCGAAACCTGCTACGTGGCCCTCGGCGCGGTGCACGGCGCCTACCCGACCATCACCGGCCGGTTCAAGGACTACATCTCCACGCCCAAGGCCAACGGCTACCAGAGCCTGCACACCGGCGTGACGCTGCGCCATCCGCGCAACCAGAAGATCGAGGTGCAGATACGCACCCCGGAAATGCACGACGTGGCCGAGAACGGCGTCGCCGCGCACTGGTCCTACAAGGGCCTGGGCGACGGCGGCCCGGGGGAGGGCGCCGCCGCGCCGGCACGGCGGCCGCGCTGGGTGCAGGACCTGCTGGAGATCCTGGAGAATTCCGCCGCCCCGGACGAGTTCCTGGAGAACACCAAGCTCGAGCTGTACCAGGACCAGGTGTTCTGCTTCAGCCCCAAGGGGCAGCTGATCCCGCTGCCGCGCGGCGCCACCCCGGTCGACTTCGCCTACGCCGTGCACAGCCAGATCGGCGACGCTTGCGTCGGCGCCAAGGTCAACGGCCGGCTGATGCCGCTGCGCCACGAGCTGCAGAACGGCGACCAGGTCGAGATCATGACCGCCCGCGGCGGCACCCCGTCGCCGGCCTGGGAACGCTTCGTCGTCACCGGCAAGGCGCGCGCCCGGATCCGCCGCCACGTCGCCGCCCAGGCGCGCGAAACCCATCTCGACGCCGGGCGCGCGGCACTCGCCAAGGCGTTCCGCCAGGAAGGCGTCGACGGGTCGGAGAAGGTGCTGGAGGGCGCGCTCAAGGGGCTGAAGTGCAACAGCCTGACCGACCTCTACGTCGCGGTCGGCAACGGCAACCTCGGCCCCAAGGAGGTGGTGCAGGCGACCTATCCGGAGCTGCGCCGGGCGGCCCGCGGCCCGCGCATGGTGCCGAGCCTGCCCGGCCGCGGCAGCCTGCGCGCCGACCGGCCCGGCGGCGGCGGTGGCGGCCTGTCCCTGGTCGGGCTCGGTTCCGGCGTCGCCAAGCACTTCGCCGGCTGCTGTCACCCGCTGCCCGGCGACCGCATCGTCGGCATCGTTGCCAACGGCAAGGGCATCACCGTGCACACCGCCGGCTGCCAGACCCTGGAAAGCTTCGCCGCCACCCCGGAGCGGTATCTCGACATCGACTGGGACTACGACGGCGCCGGACGCGGCCAGGCGGCGGACAGCCATGTCGGCCGGATCAGCGTGATCGCCGCCAACGAGCCGTCGGTGCTGGCCGGGGTGACCAACGCGGTGTCCAGGCAGGACGGCAGCGTGGTCAACCTCAAGATCGTCAACCGGCAGCTCGACTTCATGGAGATCCTAGTGGACGTCGAGGTGCGCGACCTGCGCCACCTGTCCTCGGTGATCGCCGGCCTGCGCTCCGCCGGAGGCATCACCCAGGTCGAGCGCGCCAAGGCCTGAGGAGTGCGGCGATGGTGATCGGCCTCGGCGCCGACCTGTGCGACATCCGGCGGATCGAGCGGGCGATCGCGCGGCACGGCGAGCGCTTCCTCCGTCGCTGCTTCACCGAGACCGAGCGGGCGCGGGCGGACCGGCGCGCCGAGGCGCTGCACGCCGCCACCTACGCCAAGCGCTGGGCCGCCAAGGAGGCCTGCGCCAAGGCGCTCGGCACCGGCTTCAGCCAGGGGGTGTTCCACAGCGACATGGGGGTGGTGAACCTTCCCACCGGACAGCCGACCCTGCACCTGACCGGCGGCGCGCTGCGCCGGCTCGAGCGGTTGATGCCCCCCGGCCATCGCCCGCTGCTGCTCCTGAGCATGACCGACGAGCCGCCCTACGCCTTCGCCGAGGTGATGATCCAGGCGGTCACGGATCCGCCATTCGCTTGACACGGCCCGGCCGCGTCGGCTTCATCCCGCCACTTCCGGACCGGCCGTCCGGCTCGGAATTGGCCTCCACCGGACGCATGCAGCCGCCATGAGCCTGTTCAAGTCTCCTCCTCCCGTGCATCCGGCCGTCGGCGCCAAGGCCGGCCGGGTCGAGGCCGGCCGCTCCGGGCTCGGCGAGACCGTGCGCACGATCGTCTACGCGCTGCTGATCGCGGCCGTGGTGCGGACCGTCGCGTTCGAGCCGTTCAACATTCCCAGCGGCTCGATGATCCCGACCCTGCTGGTCGGCGACTACCTGTTCGTGTCCAAGCCGTCCTACGGGTTCTCCCGGTTCTCGCTGCCGTTCGCGCCGGACCTGTTCTCCGGCCGCATCCTGAACGCCCTGCCGCATCGCGGCGACGTCGCGGTGTTCCGCTACACCCGCGACACCAGCATCGACTACATCAAGCGCATCGTCGGCCTGCCCGGCGACCACATCCAGGTGCGGGACGGGCAGCTGTTCCTGAACGGTGTTCAGGTTCCGCGCAGCGACGAGGGCGACTACGTGGCGGTGGACGAGCAGCGGCGCGAGCTGGCCGGCCGGCTCTACACCGAGACCCTGCCCGGCAGCGGCGGCCACGCGGACGTGCGGCACAAGATCCTGCGCCTGACCGACGAGGGGCAGCAGAACAATACCCCCGAGTACGTGGTGCCGCCGGGCTACTTCTTCGCCATGGGCGACAACCGCGACGACAGCGCCGACAGCCGCTTCATGGACGACCTCGGCTACGTGCCGCTGGAGAACCTGGTCGGCAAGGCGGAGCTGATCTTCTTCTCCTATGACGCGCGCTACCCGGTCTGGCAGTTCTGGGAGTGGCCGGTCGAGATCCGCTGGAGCCGGCTGTTCCATTGGGTGCGTTGAGCACAACCGAGCAGGGGCTGCCGGCCGAGGCGCTCGCGGGGATCGAGCGCACCATCGGCTGGCGGTTCCGCAGGGTTTCGCTGCTGCGCGAGGCCCTGACCCACCGTTCGGCGGCGCACGAGGCCCGCGGCGGCGCGGCCGGGGGACGGAACAAGCGCCGGGCGTCGCAGAAGGGGCAGGGCTCCAACGAGCGGCTGGAGTTCATCGGCGACCGCGTGCTGGGGCTGCTGATGGCGGAATGGCTGATCGAGCGCTATCCGCACGAGCAGGAAGGCCATCTCGGGCCGCGGCTGGCGCAGCTGGTGTCGCGTCCGGTGCTGGCGCGGATCGCCGCCGAGCTCGGCTTCCGCGAGGCGCTGGACGTGGCGCCGCACGAGGACCGCGCCGGCATACGCGACGCCGCCAATGTGCTCGCCGACAGCGTCGAGGCGGTGCTGGGTGCGACCTTCCTCGACGGCGGGCTGGACCCGGCGCGGGCGTTCGTGCGCTCCGCCTGGAGCGGGGTCATCACCGGCCAGACCCTGCCGCCCAAGGATGCCAAGACCGCGCTGCAGGAATGGCTGCTGGCGCGCGGCCTGCCGCTCCCGGTGTACGTGGTGGAGGCGGCCGAGGGCCCGTCGCACGCGCCGCGCTTCACGGTGCGCGCGGAGGCCGCCGGACGCTCGGCGACCGGGGAGGCGGGGACCAAGCGGATCGCCGAAAGCCTGGCCGCGTCCGAGCTGCTGGGACAGCTCCTGTGACCGCGGATCCCGTCGCGCCTACCGAGCGCTGCGGCTTCGTCGCCATCGTCGGCGCGCCCAACGCCGGCAAGTCGACCCTGCTGAACCGGCTGACCGGCGCCAAGCTGTCGATCGTCAGCCCCAAGGCGCAGACCACCCGGTTCCGGGTGCTGGGCATCCTGATGCGCCAGGTGGCGGGCACGTCGAGCCAGATCCTGCTGGTCGACACCCCCGGCATCTTCAAGCCCAAGCGCAAGCTCGACCGCGCCATGGTCGCCGCCGCCTGGACCGGGGCCGAGGATGCCGACATCACCCTGCTGCTGGTGGACAGCCAGAAGGGCCTGACCGACGGCGTGCGCGCCATCGCCGAGCGCCTCAAGACCACGCGCCGACGCACCTGGCTGGTGCTGAACAAGACCGACGCGGTGGAGCGCGGCCAGCTGCTGCCGCTGACGAGGGCGCTGGCCGAGCTGGTGCCGTTCGAGCACGTGTACATGGTGAGCGCCCGCAAGGGCGAAGGCCTCGACGACCTGCTCGACGCGCTGGCGCTGACGCTGCCCGCCAGCCCGTTCCTGTATCCGGAGGACGACCTGACCGACCTGCCGGACCGCCTGCTGGCGGCCGAGCTGGTGCGCGAGCAGATCTTCCTGCAGACGCAGGAGGAGATCCCGTACTCCTGCACGGTGGAGACGGAAAGCTTCCAGGAGCGCCCGGACGGCTCGGTGCGGATCGAGGCCACGGTCTACGTGTCGCGTGCCGGCCACAAGGCGATCCTGATCGGCGAGAACGGCAGCCGGATCAAGGAGATCGGCCAGAAGGCGCGGCACGGGTTGTCGGGCCTGCTGGAACGGCCGTGCCACCTGTTCCTCAACGTCAAGGAACGCGCCGGCTGGGACGAGGAGGGAGCGCGGCTGCGCGCGATCGGGCTGGACAACATCGAGTAGCGGCTGCCCCGGACCGCTGACCACGCGGGCTGCGGGCATGGACACCCTATAACCGCGACCGCCCGGGGACCCGCATCGGGATCGGCAGCGGCTGCGTCCTGCCCGATGCCGCGGTTCCGCCGGTTCCTCCACCGGCGATCGCGCGTCGGCCCGGCTTCGTCCTATCCTGCGTCCCGGTCCGTGCCGGAGCTTGCCCGTGCCTGAAGCGTCCTCGTTGTCGGCCTTCGTCCTGGCCAGCGCCGCGCTGATGCTGATCCCGGGGCCCAACGTGGCCCTGATCGTCGCCAACAGCCTGGCCCACGGCGCCCGCTACGGCCTGCTGACGGTGCTCGGCACCTGCTCGGCGATGCTGCCGCAGCTCGCGCTGACCGGGCTCGGGCTGGCGGGGGTGCTGGGCAGGGC
>CAXUEL010000190.1:0-6752 GCA_964249915.1 uncultured Acetobacteraceae bacterium
CCGCTCGTCGGCACGGGCGGGCGCCGGCTGGGTCGCGGCCTCCTCGCGGACGGCGGCGCGGGCCCGCTCCCCGAGCCAGGTGCGGTAGTCCGCCATGTCGCCCTCGAACGGCTGCACCCGTCCGTCCCCCACCAGCCAGAGCCGGTCGGCGACCAGCTCGACCAGATGCGGGTCGTGGCTGATCAGCAGCACCGCGCCCTCGAACTCGGCCAGCGCCCGGATCAGGGCGTCGCGGGCGTCGAGGTCGAGGTGGTTGGTCGGCTCGTCCAGGATCAGCAGCTGCGGCGCGTCGCGGGTCGCCAGCGCCAGCAGCAGCCGGGCCTTCTCGCCGCCGGACAGGTCTTGCGCGGGGGTGTCGGCGCGGTCGGCGTCGAGCCCGAACCGGGCGAGCTGGGCGCGCAGCGCGGTCGGCAGCGCCGCCGGCAGGGCGCGCGCCATGTGCTGCACCGGGCTCTCGTCGGGATGCAGCTCCTCCGCCTGGTGCTGGGCGAAGTAGCCGACCTTGAGCTTCGGGCTGTGCCGGACGGTGCCGGACAGCGGGAGGAGGCGGCCGGCGACGAGCTTGGCGAAGGTGGACTTGCCTCGACCGTTGGCCCCGAGCAGGGCGATCCGATCCTCCATGTCGATCCTGAGCGACATCCCCGCCAGCACCGCCCGCCCGTCATAGCCCGCACTCGCCCGCTCCAGCACCAGCATCGGCGGCGGCAGCGGCGCCGGCTCGGGGAACGCGAACCGGGCGGGCGCGTCGGCGACCACGCTCTCGATCGCCGGCAGCCGTTCCAGGGCCTTGAGCCGCGCCTGCGCCTGCCGCGCCTTGGTCGCCTGGGCGCGGAACCGGTCGACGAAAGACTGCATGTGCGCCCGCCTGGCCGCGATCCGCTCCGCGGCGCGGTTCTGCTGCAGCGCCTGCTCGGTGCGGATGCGCACGAACTCGTCGTAGCCGCCCGGGGTCAGGCTGAGCTTGCCGCGGTCGAGATGGGCGATCGCCTCCACCGCGCGGTCGAGCAGGCCGCGGTCGTGGCTGACGATCAGCGCAGCACCGGGGAAGCGCGCGAGCCAGCCTTCCAGCCACAGCGTCGCTTCCAGGTCGAGGTGGTTGGTCGGCTCGTCCAGCAGCAGCAGGTCGGGGTTCAGGAACAGCGCGGTGGCCAGCGCCACCCGCATGCGCCAGCCGCCGGAAAAGTCGTCCACCGCGCGGTTCTGCGCGTCCGCGTCGAAGCCGAGCCCGGACAGGATGGCGGCGGCGCGGGCCGGCGCGCTGTCGGCGCCGATCGCGCGCAGCCGCTCGTGGACGTCGGCCAGCCGGGACGCGTCGACCGCGTGATCGGCCTCGGCCAGCAGGGCGGTGCGCTCGGCGTCGCCGGCCAGCACGGTGTCGACCAGCGACGCCGGCCCGGACGGCGCTTCCTGCAGCACCCGCGCCATCCTGGCCCGGCTGGACAGGCGGATCTCGCCGCCGTCCGGCTCCAGGTCGCCGGCGATCGCCGCCAGCAGGGTGGACTTGCCGGCGCCGTTGCGCCCGACCAGCCCGATCCGCCGCCCCGGCTCCACCGACAGGTCGGCATGGTCCAGCAGGGTGCGTCCGGCGACGCGCAGGCTCAGGTCGGAGATGACCAGCAGGCTCAACCGCGCGATGCTCCTCCGGATGCGGAAACGGTTCTAGCAGCCGGCCCGCCGGCGGTCACAGTGGCGGGCGCCGGGTTTTTGTTCTAAGCGGCGCCCGATCCCCCGCACACCAGGAGACACACCATCATGGCGACCGAACGCACCCTGTCGATCCTCAAGCCGGACGCCACGCGGCGCAACCTGACCGGCCGGATCAACGCCCTGTTCGAGGAGGCGGGCCTGCGCATCGTGGCGCAGAAGCGGATCCGGCTGTCCGACGCCGTGGCCGGCGCGTTCTACGCCGTGCACAAGGAGCGCCCGTTCTACGCCAGCCTGGTGTCGTCGATGACCGCCGGGCCGGTGGTGGTGCAGGTGCTGGAAGGCGAGGACGCGGTGTCGCGGCACCGCGGGGCGATGGGCGCCACCGACCCGAAGAAGGCCGAGCCGCACACCGTGCGCGCCCAGTTCGCCGAAAGCATCGAGGCCAACTCGGTGCACGGCTCGGACAGCCCGGAGAACGCCGCCGCCGAGATCGCGTTCTTCTTCGCCGGCACCGAAATCCTGCCCTGAGCGCTCCCGCACCCCGGGCAGGCTGGACCGCCGTCGCCGCCGCGGTGGCCGGCAACCTGCTCGAGGTGTTCGACTTCATCGCCTACGGCACCTTCGCGGTGATGATCGGCCGGGTGTTCTTTCCCGCCCGCGACCCGTTCGTGTCGCTGCTGCTGTCGGTGGCGACGTTCGGCATCGGCTTCGTCACCCGCCCGCTCGGGGCGCTCGCGGTCGGCCTGATCGCCGACCGTCGGGGCAGGCGGGCCGGGATGCTGGTCTCGCTCTGGCTGATGGGCTTCGGCAGCCTGCTGATCGCGGTGCTGCCGGGCTACGACAGCATCGGCCCCGCGGCGCCCGCGCTGCTGGTGCTGGCCCGCCTGGTGCAGGGCCTGGCCTGGGGCGCCGAGGTCGGCCCCGCCACCACCTTCCTGCTGGAGAATGCGCCGCCGGGGCGCCGCGGGCTGTATGCCTCCTGGCAGTCGGCCAGCCAGAGCCTGGCGCAGTTCGTCAGCGGCCTGATCGGCCTCGTCGCCACCGCCCTGCTGGGCGACGCTGCGATGACCGGCTGGGGCTGGCGGGTGCCGTTCGCGCTCGGCGCCCTGCTGGTGCCGGTCGGCCTGCTGTTGCGCACCGGGCTGGGCGGCGAACCGCCGCTGCCGGCCGCGTCCGGCCGCAGCCGCCTCGCCCTGCTCGGCAGCAGCGGCGCGTTGTCGCTGGGATGCGCGCTGATGCTGCTGGTGGCCGGCACCGTCAGCCAGTACTTCCTCAACTACGTCACCACCTACGCCCTGGTGGCGCTGCACATGCCGGCAGCGCTCGCCCTGTCCGGCACCGTGCTGGCGGGGTTGTTCGGCGCGCTGGCGGCGCTGGCCGGCGGGGTGCTGTCCGACCGCACCGGCCGGTTCGCGGTGATCCTGCTGCCGCGGCTCGCCCTGGCGCTGCTGATCGTGCCGATGCTGATGCTGCTGCACGCCGACCCGGCGCCCTGGCTGTTCTGCCTCGTGGTCGCCGTGATCGCGGTGCTGCAGGTCGGCAGCTTCGCCGCCAGCCTGGTGCTGCTGGTCGAGCTGTTCCCGCCCGCGGTGCGCTCCACCGGGTTCGGGCTGCTCTACGCGGTCGCCATCTCCGCCTTCGGCGGCACCGCGCAGGTCGTGTTCACCGCGCTGATCCGCTCCACCGGCGACCCGGTGTCGCCGGCCTGGTACCTGGCGCTGGTGAACCTGCTGTGCGTCGGCGCCGCATGGGTGCTGATGCGCCGGCGCCCGGTTCACGGCCCGGCTCATAGATAATAGCGGAACACGATCGCCCGCAGCGTGACCGCTATCGACAGCGCCGGGTAGAAGCACAGCCCCGCCACCGCCCAGGCGGGAAGCCTGACCCGGCCGCGCGGCAGCGCCAGCCCGAGGAACGGCACCAGCGGCAGCACGTAGCGGCCCTGTATCCCCTCGATCGTGCGGCTGCCGATCGGGCTCCAGCTCAGGTACTGCAGCACGAAGACGGCGCCGGCCGCCGCGACGACCATCCCGGCCACGGCGATCCGCCGCCGCGTGTCGAGCGACGCCGGCGCACACGACACGCAGAAGGCTGCCAGCAGCACCAGGCCGGTGAGGGCGTAGTACGGGTTCGGCAGCGTGGTGTCGAGCCAGCCGAGCACGCCCACCGCCTGACGGCAGTACGGGCAGCCCTGGTCCCACTGGATCTGCATCGTGGTGCGGAGCAGCGTGAGGCAGAGGCCGGGATGCAGGACCAGGGCCTGAACCTGCCGCGCCATCTGCACCGACGCCACCTGCGGCAAGGTGACGAGGTCCGCGAGCAGGGTCCAGCCCAGCACCGCCCCGATCGCGCCGCCGGCGGCGCCGAGCCGGGCGCGCAGCGGGACCGGCGACAGCAGCGGCAGCAGGCAGAGCGGCAGGTAGGCCGGCCTTGCCATCGCCACCATCGCCAACGCCGCGCAGCCCAGGACCAGGCCGTGCCGGATCGCCGGCGCGCGGACCAGCAGCACCGCCGACAGCGCCGACAGGGCGATCATCGGCCCGTCCTGCGACATCGAGCCGAACAGCGCCAGCACCATCGGCAGGCACAGGGTGGTGAACAACAGCGGGGCCAGGCCGCCGGACAGGGCGATCGCGGCCGCCGCGGCCGCGGCGCTCGCGGCGCCGTTCAGCAGGCGCGACAGCAGCATCCCGTGCAGCACCGACAGCCCGGCCGTCCGTGCAGCGGCCTGGCCCAGCGCCGAGGGGAGATACAGCAGCGGCGGGTAGATCGCGGTGTTGGGGAACGACATCACGCCCTTGCCGCCCCAGCCGGTCCCGGCCGCGCGATCGGCCATGGCGCGGGTTTCCTTGACCTCGCGGTGGAAGCGCACCCCCTCGACCGTCGCCGCCAGCCGGTCCAGCCCGAGATCGACGGTGCCGCCGGCCCGGCTGTCGTCAAGGCGGACCGCGAGGAGCCCGCCGTATGCGATCTGGTCTGCCCGCTCGGCATGGTTGAGCTCGTCCGCCGCCTGGAACGGCGGCATCAGCAGCGCGATCGCCGGCACCGCGACCGCGGCGTACACGCAGAACAGCGCCGCCAGCAGGCGCGGGATCACGGCCGGGTCCGGCCCCGGCGACCACCGGCGCACCCGCCCGTCCTAGGCCGCCGGCACGGCGCCGGCCTGCGCCAGGTACCGGGCCAGCACCGCCGGATACAGCGCGTGCTCCTCGGCCAGCACCCGGGCGGCCAGGAGGTCCGGCGTGTCGCCCGGCAGCACCGGCACCACCGCCTGGCCCAGGATCGGACCCTCGTCCATCTCGGCCGTGACCAGGTGCACGGTGCAGCCGTGCCGCGTCTCGCCCGCCTCCAGCACCCGCTCGTGGGTGTGCAGGCCGGGATAGGCCGGCAGCAGGCTCGGATGGATGTTGAGCATCCGGCCGGCCCAGCGTCCGGTCAGCCAGGGGGTCAGCAGCCGCATGTAGCCGGCCAGGCACACGCAGCCGATCCCGGCCTCCTCCAGCGCCGCATGGATCGCCCGCTCGTGCGCCGCGCGGTCGCCGCGGTACGGCCGGTGGTCGATCGCCTGCGACGCGATCCCGGCCTCGGCCGCCACGCGCAGCGCCGGGGCGTCGGGGTTGTTGCTCAGCACCAGCGCGATCGCGGCCGGATAGGCGGGGTCGCGCGCGGCCTGCAGCAGCGCCGTCATGTTGCTGCCGCGGCCGCTGGCCAGCACCGCGACCCGGGCCCGCTCGGCGCGCATCAGAACGCGGGCATCCGCGAGAAGCGCAGCGATCCCGGCGCGTCCGGGCTGGGAGCCGCCTCGATCCGGCCGATCGGGCTGAACGCTTCCCCGAGCTCGGCCAGCAGCGAGCTGGCGCTGGCCACGTTCGACACGATCAGCGCCATGCCGATGCCGCAGTTGAACACCCGCAGCATCTCGTCGTCGGCGATCCCGCCGGTTCGCGCCAGCCACGGGAACACCGGCGGCATCGGCCAGGCGGTCCCGTCCAGCACCGCGACCACGCCGGCCGGCAGCACGCGCGGCAGGTTGCCGGGCAGGCCGCCGCCGGTGATGTGGGCCGCCCCGTTCAGCAGCCCGCCGCGATGCAGCGCCAGGGTCTGCGACACGTAGAGCCGGGTCGGCTGCATCAGCGCCTCCCCGAGCGAGCTGCCGGGCGCGAACGGCGCCGCCGCGTCCCAGCCGAGCCCGGCACGCTCCACGACGCTGCGCACCAGCGAGAACCCGTTGGAATGCACGCCGCTCGACGGCAGCCCGAGGATCACGTCGCCGGGCGAGATCCGCCCCGGCAGCAGCGCGCCGCGCTCGGCGGCGCCGACCGCGAACCCCGCGAGGTCGTAGTGGCCCGGCGCATACAGGCCCGGCATCTCAGCGGTCTCGCCGCCGACCAGCGCGCAGCCGGACAGCCGGCAGCCCTCGGCGATGCCGCCCACCACCCTGGCGGCCTCCGCGACCGCAAGCCTGCCGGTGGCCAGGTAGTCCAGGAAGAACAGCGGCTCGGCACCCTGCACCACCAGGTCGTTGACGCACATCGCCACCAGGTCGATGCCGACCGTGTCGTGCCGGCCGCTCTCGATCGCCAGCAGCAGCTTGGTGCCGACGCCGTCGGTGCACGACACCAGCACCGGGTCGCTGTATCCGGCCGCCTTCAGGTCGAACAGCGCGCCGAACCCGCCGAGACCGCCCAGGGTGCCGGCCCGGTCGGTCGCCCTCGCCGCCGGCTTGATCGCCTCGACCAGGGCGTCGCCTGCCTCGATGTCGACTCCCGAATCGCGGTAGGAGGCGCCGGTCCGGCGGTCGGTGGTCATGCGAACGGTCTCCGGCGCGACCGGCCGCGATCCCGGGGCAAGGATCGAGGCGGGCGCCCAAGCTGGGTTAAGGGTCCGAAACCGTTTACGGCAGGCGGGACGGCGCGCAAAGCGGCGGGACCAACGGGCAGGGCGGGCGAATCGGCGGTGCAGGCGGACGGTCACGACGCGACGCCCGGTCCCGGGCCGGACGAGCAGCCGCTCCTGCGCCAGCTCGCCCTGCCGTTCGCGCACCGGCCGCGCTTCGAGCGCGCCGACTTCCTCCGGGCCGGCTCCAACGCCGACGCGCTGGCCTG
>CAXUEL010000191.1:0-6678 GCA_964249915.1 uncultured Acetobacteraceae bacterium
ATGTGCCCCCGCCCGCATCACCGCTCCTTCACCTTACGCTCCACGAGCAGGTCGAGCTTGCCGTTCGCCTTCGCCTGCTCGACCTGCACGGCGGCCACGTCCTTGCGGGCGTCAGCGAACTGGCCGGACAGGTTGATGAAGGCGACCGCTCCGGCTGCGATCAGGAACAGGAAGCCGGCGATCAGGCGGTCGATCGCGGCCAGGTCGCGGTCGATCAGGCCGCGATCGACCCCTGATCGCCGACCACCTCGACGCGATCCTGCACCATCCGCGCCTGCAGCGGCTGGAAGGCTCCTGGCGCGGCCTGGCCTGGCTGGTGGACGGGGTCGATCCGTTGTCGCTGATCCGGGTGCGGGTGCTGTCGGCATCCTGGACCGAGATCGGCCGCGACTTCGACCGGGCGATCGAGTTCGACCAGAGCGCCCTGTTCCGCATGGTCTACGAGGACGAGCTCGGCCGTCCCGGCGGCGAGCCGTTCGGCCTGCTGGTGGTCGACCACGAGATGCGCCACCGCGCCGAGCGCCGCAGTGCCTCCGGGCCGTTGCCGGTGGACGACGTGTCGGCGCTGGCCTCGCTCGGCGCGCTGGCGGCGGCGGCGTTCGCGCCCACGGTGGTGTCGGCGTCGCCGGCGCTGCTGGGGGTGGACCGGTTCGAGGAGCTGGCGCTGTCGTTCGACCCGACCGCGTCGCTGCGCGACGGCGAGCACGCGCGCTGGCGGGGCCTGTCCGCGCAGTTTGGGTCGCGCTTCCTGTGCATGACCCTGCCGCGGGTGCTGGCCCGGCCGCCCTGGGCGGCCGACCCGGCGCGCGGCGAGGGGTTCCGCTACGCCGAGCACGCGCCGGAGCCGCGCCACCGGGTGTGGTCGGTCGCGGGCTACGCCTTCGCCTCGGTGGTGATCCGGGCGCAGAGCCAGTTCCGCTGGCCGGCGGACATACGCGGGATGGAGACCGACCGGCTCGGCGGCGGCCTGGTGCCGGACCTGGTGGTGGAGCCGTTCGGCACCGACCGCCTCCGCGACGGCAAGGGGGGCTGGTGCCGGCCGCCGCTCGACCTCGTGCTGACCGACGCGCAGGAACGCCGGCTGGTGGATGCCGGCCTGATCCCGCTCAACCGCCTGCCGCACGGCAACGAGGCGCTGTTCACCTCCGTGCGCAGCCTCCATGCGGCGCCGTCCGGCGGAACCGGCGGCCAGGAGCCGGGGATCGCGGCCGCCAACGAGCGGATCTCGGCGCAGATCAACTCCATGCTGTGCGTGTCGCGCTTCGCCCACTACCTGAAGGTGATGGGCCGCGAGATGGTCGGCTCGATGCTGACCGCCGGCGAGATCGAGCAGCGGCTGCAGCGCTGGCTGTCGCGCTACACCAACGGCAGCACCCGCGCCGGGCCGGACGCCCGGGCGCAGCACCCGCTGGTGTCGAGCAAGGTGTCGGTACGCGAGCGACCCGACCGCCCCGGGACCTTCGGCTGCATCATCCACCTGCAGCCGCACTACCAGCTCGACGACATCGAGACGACGTTCCGGCTGGTAACCGAGCTCTCGGTGCCTGGCGGGCGGAGCTGACGGACGCCCGTCCCGGCGCGACGGCGACAAGCGGGCTGGCAGGGATGCCGGAAAAGTGAAAAACTGTACACTGTCGGCAGGCATCTAACCGCCGGCGAACATGGTGGGGACATGGGCGACGGGCAGAACGGTGCGATCCCTCCAGGAGCGGACCCCGGCGGCGTCGGCGCGCTGTTCCGGGCGGGACGGCTGCAGGAGGCGGTGGCGCTGGCCGGCGACACCGTGCGCCGCGCGCCTGGCGACGTGGCGAACCGGCTGCTGCTGGCCGAGATTCTGCTGTTCGACGGCAACGCCGGACGCGCCGACAAGGTGCTGGACGCCGCCGAGGCGGTGGACCCGTCGCTGGGACTGTACGTGTCGGAGTTCCGCCACCTGCTGCGGGCCGAGGCGATCCGGCGGCAGTGCTGGCAGGAGGGCCGGGTGCCGGAGTTCCTGGGCGAGCCGACCGAGGCGCTGCAGCACAGCCTGAAGGCGCTGGCGGCGCGGCGCGCCGGCGACGAGGGTGCGGCCGCCGAGGCGGCGGCGGCGGCGGAAGCGGTGCGTCCGCACGTCGCCGGACACCACGGCGAGACGCCGTTCGATGACTTCCGCGACGCCGACGACCTGTGCGCCGGGCTGGTCGAGGTGCTGACCGCGACCGGACGCTATTTCTGGGTGCCGGTGGAGCGGATTGCCGAGATGGCGTTCGCCGCCCCGCGACGCACGCGCGACCTGTTCTGGCGGCGCTGCAGCATGACGGTCAGCGGCGGCCCGGACGGCGACGTGTACGTCCCGGCGCTCTACCTCGATCCGCAGGAGGCGGACCCGGCGGGGAACGGTCCCTTGCGCATCGGCGACGCCACCGACTGGGTCGGCGACCGGGTGGTGCGCGGGCGCGGCCAGCGCGTGTTCCTGGCCGGCGAGGACGGGCTGGCGATCCGCGACCTGTCGGAGCTGCGGTTCGGATGAGCCGCCGGGCGCGGGCGTGAGGGTGCGGCGTTGAGAAGCCCCCGCGAGGCTGGGCGCGAGGCGCCGCGGCGGGCGCTGGGCTCGGTGCTCGACCGGCTGCTCGACGACGCGGCCTCGGCCTCCGATCCGCAGGGCGGCCGCGATCCGGTGGCCGAGCTGCGCGGGGCGGTGCATCGCGACCTCGAGGCGTTGCTGAACGCGCGCCGGCCGTGGCGCGGAATCCCCGGCCATGCGGCGGCACAGGGCTCCAGCCTGTCCTACGGCGTGCCGGACTTCACCTCCGGCGCGCTGAACCACCGCGACGAGCGGGAAGCGCTGCGACACGAGATCGAGCTGACCATTCGCCGGCACGAGCCGCGCCTGACCCAGGTCCGGGTGCGGCTGCATGACGAGCCGGACCGGCTGCGCGCGGTGCTCCGGTTCCGCATCGAGGCGGTGCTGCGCGTCGAGCCGGTGGTGGCGCCGATCGCGTTCGACACCGCCGTGCACGCCGCCACCGCCGCCGTGGTGCTGCAGCTGCAGCAGGGCGGCTGAAGCCGTGACCGATCCGCTTCTTCCCTACTACAACCGGGAGCTGTCGGCGCTGCGCGAGCTCGCGGCGCAGTTTGCCGAGGCCAACCCCAAGGCGGCGGGGCGGCTGCGGCTTGGGCCGGATTCCGCCGACGACCCGCATGTCGGGCGGCTGCTGGAAGGGGTGGCGTTCCTGGCCGGCCGGGTGCACCGGCGGCTGGACGACGAGTTCCCCGAGCTCACCGACGCGCTGCTCGGCGTGCTGTATCCGCACTACCTGGCGCCGGTGCCGTCGGCGGCGATCATGCAGTTCACCTGCCAGCCCGACCTGCGCGTGCCGGTGACGGTGCCGCGCGGCACCGCGATCGAGACCGATCCGGTGGAGGGCGAGCCGTGCTCGTTCACCACCACCGCCGACGTCACCCTGTGGCCGGTCCGGGTGGACGGGGTGCGCCTGACCGGGCTGCCGCTGGCCGCCCCGGTGAACCCGCAGGCGCGCGGCGCCCGCTCGGTGCTGCGCCTGGCGCTGGCTACCGTGGACCCGGAGGCGGGGTTCGCAGAGCTGGGAGTGGACCGGCTGCGCCTGTTCCTGCGCGGGCCGATCGAGCAGAGCCTGCTGCTGTACGAGCTGATCTGCCGCAACTGCGTCGGCATCGCCTGCGCGGACGGGCCGAACGACCCGTCGCCGACCCTGCTGCCGGCATCGAGCGTGCAGGCGGCGGGCTTCGCGGATGCCGAAGGGCTGTATCCGTGGTCGGCGCGCTCGTTCTCCGGCTTCCGCCTGCTGACCGAGTACTTCGCGCTGCCGGAGAAGTTCCTGTTCGTCGACCTCCTCGGGCTCGACGCGCGCACCCTGCTGCACGCCGGCAACCGGATGGAGGTGTTCCTCTACCTCGACCGCGCGGCGCCGGAGATGGAGCGCACGCTGCGCCCCGACGCGCTGGCGCTCGGCTGCGTGCCGATGGTCAACCTGTTCCCCCGCCGCTGCGAGCCGGTGGCGCTGACCCACGAGGACACCGAGTACCACGTTTCGGCCGACCACCGGCGTGCGCGCAGCCTGGAGATCTGGAGCGTCGAGCGGGTGCGCGAACTGCACGGCGACGGCAGCTTGCGCCCGTGGCGGCCGTTCTATCGCCATGCCCCCTATGACGCCGAGGCCGGCGAGGCAGCCGACGTCCCGGCCGGCTACTACAACGTGGTGCGGCGCGCCGCGTCGCCAGCGGTCGGCGGCTCGGAGGTGTTCCTGGCGGTGATGGACCCGACCCTGTCGGTGGACCGGCCGGCCGACTCGGTGCTGTCGGTGGACGCGCTGTGCTCCAACCGCGACCTGCCGGCGCAGCTGCCGTTCGGCGGCGACCAGCCGCGCCTGCACCTGTCGGAAGGCATGAGCGCGGTGCTGTCGCTGTCCTGCCTGACGCCGATCTCCAGCGCGCTCAGGGCGCAGCTGCACGACAACCGCGCCTGGCGGCTGATCTCGCACCTGTCGCTCAGCCACCTGTCGGTGGTGGGGGGTGCGGCTGCGGCGGACACCCTGCGCGAGGTGCTCAGGCTCTACGACCTGCACGACAGCGCGGAAACCCGCAGCGCCATCGCCGGCCTGGTGGAGGTGAGCGCCACCGGCGGCACCGCGCGCGTGCCGGGCGCGCGGCCGGGCGCGTTCTGCCGCGGGCTGGACGTGCAGCTCACCTTCGAGCCCAGGCTGTGGAGCGCGTCCGGGCTGTTCCTCCTGGCCTCCGTGCTGGAGCGGTTCCTGGCGCTGCACGCCACCGTCAACTCGTTCGTGCGCACCTCGGTGGTGCTGCAAGGCAGGCCCGGGGTGGTGGCCGCGTTCCCGCCGCGTGCCGGCGCGCGCGTCCTATTGTGAGCGGTGCCGGACACGGGCCGGAGCCCGGGCTGCCGGCGACGGTCGACGATCCGCAGGCCGCCGACACCTTCGCCCCTGACGATCCGGCAGCACTGCCGGTCCTGCCGCAGCCAGGCCGGTCCCCGCGTCGCAAGGCGGTCCAGAGCCTGCTGGACCGGCTGCTCCGGCAGCCGCAGCGGTTCGGCTTCGACGCCGCGGTGATGCTGCTGATGCAGGCGGCACGGCGCCGCGATCCCGGCCGGGCGGTGCGGTTCCATGCCCCGGCCGGGCTCGGCTATCCCGCCGCCGACGTGCTGGCGGTGCAGCGTCGCCCGGACGGCTACCACGCCACGGTGACGCCGATCGGCCTGACCGGGCCGTCCGGGGTGCTGCCACGCCCGTACAGCGAGATGGTGGTGGCCGAGCAGCGCCGACGCTCGCCGGCGCTGGCGGCGTTCCTGGACGTGCTGGCGCAGCGTCCGGTGGCGCTGTTCGCCGAGGCCGCGATCAAGTACCGGCCGCATCGGGCCGCCGCCGCGGCGCTGGTCGAGCGGCAGGAGCGGGAGGCGGCGCGGGCGTTCGAGCTCGGCGTCGGGCTCGGCCTGGACCCGGAGCCGGTCACGCCGCCCGACCCGCTGGGCGCGCTGCTGCTGGCGCTGGACGGGTTCGGCACCCCCAACCTGCTGGATCGGCTCGGGCTCGACCCGGCGCCGCTGCTGCACTACGCGGGCCAATTCGCGACCCGGCCGCGCTCGGCCGACCGGCTGGCCGCGATCGTGTCGGACTGGCTGGGCCAGCCGGTGGTGGTCGAGCAGTTCGCCGGCGCCTGGCTGCCGCTGCGGCCGGAGGAGCGCTCGGCGCTGCCGGTGACGCTGCCGAACGGGCAGGCGGCGCCCTCGTTCAACCAGCTCGGCGTCGACGCCGCGGCGGGAACGCGCTGCTGGGACGTGCAGTCGCGGATCGTGCTGCGGATCGGGCCGCTCGGCCTGCCGGAGTTCCTGTCGCTGCTGCCGTCCGGGCGCCGGCTGCAGCACATGGTGGCGCTGGTGCGCGCCTTCCTGGGGCTGGAGGTGGCGTTCGCGGTCAACCCGGTGCTGGTGCGCGACGCGGTGCCGGCGCTGGAGATGGGGGCGGTGGAGCCGCCGCGCCTGGGCTGGAACAGCTGGCTGCCGGTGTCCGCCCGCGCGGAGGATGCCGCCGAGGCGGTGTTCGAGGCGGACCTGGTGGAGCGGGAGGTGCGGGCGTGAGCGCCACCTGGCGCGGTTACGTCGCCGACGTGCCGTACACCGCCAACTACCACCCGCAGCAGGCGCCGATGAACCTGGAGCTGGCCTGCCTGCTGAACCGGACGATCGGGCCGCTGTCCGGCGACGGCGACCGCCTGACCTATGTCGAGCTCGGCTGCGGTCGCGGCCGCACCGCGCTGTGCCTGGCCGCCAGCAACCCGGGCTGGACCGTGATCGGCCTCGACGTGATGCCGGCGCACGTGGCGGAAGCGCGCGCGCTGGCGGCTGAGGCCGGGATCGACAACGTGTCGTTCCTCGAGGCGGACCTGGCGGGGTTCGACGCGTCGGCGCTGCCGGAAATCGACGTGGCGAGCGCGCACGGGGTGTGGAGCTGGGTCGACGACCCGGTGCGGGCCGGCATCGTGCGCCTGCTGGCCTCCCGGCTGCGTCCCGGCGGCGTGCTGCACCTGAGCTACAACGCCTTGCCGGGCTGGCAGGGGGCGATCGGGCTGCAGCGCCTGCTGATGCAGGCCGGCGACCGCATCGGCGGCCGCACCGACCGGCGGGCGGCGGGCGCCCTGGAGCTGGCG